>CAZIFK010000011.1:0-48467 GCA_964538995.1 uncultured bacterium | reverse complement strand
AACCCGTATACATAAAGATCATAATCAGCAAACATGGAACCCTTGCCATTGAAGGATTTTGAAGCGCTGATTCTATTTCTAACTCCCGTAATAAGTAAATTCTTTATAAATGATGAAGAAAACCTAATGTACAGGTTATTTCTTAATCGTGGAGCTGTATACCCCCCAGAAATCACTTGTGATAATTCTGAACTGTTTGCCTGCATACGCACATTACTACTGAGTCGAAGTGTACCCCAATCATTTATACTAATTTGAATAGAATTGTACCAGCCGGTTCTGAGTTCATCTACAAATAAAGAATCCGGGAGCATGGAACCCGATTGGCGATAGAGCACTTGTTTTCTTGACGATAATCGGGAATTAAAAGTCAAAACTTTTCCTAAACGATAGCGGATAGAAATTTGAGATGAAAGTGGTTCAATTGACGATCTGTCGTAAACAGTAGAATCTCTGTACATATCTAATGTTTCATACCAGCTAAACTCAAAGTTCGATTTTATCTTCCAATACAATCTAATATACATGAATTCACGATCAATTTTATTTTTGGTATATTGTCCCACCAAGGCAGTGTTGAACCTAATGACCTGATGATTAGGTTTCCATTCATTGGTTGAAAAAACACTTAATTTTTTAACATCTGTGCTGAATTCCATCTTCAAATGATCTGGCTGAAAACCTGCCATGGCCCCAATACGGTTTTTCCCATTTTTCCCCATGGATACCATAACACCATCGACAGCACCAACTCCTGCTAATTCGGATGCATACAGTCTACCCACCTGCCCATAGATTCGGGTGTTTCTATCGCCTATCTCCAATCGTATTTGATACAAACGGAATGAATTTTCCGTAAAATTGTTATGCCCATATATCCAAATCTGACTTTTTACAGGTAAATCAATTCCCAATCTATAATTCAGATTGCCCAGTAAACGCTGATGTTCTAATCCTCCATTATATCTATTCCAGTTTCCACGAAAAGACAAAGAACCTCCATGATCGAAAAAAGGTTTTATCCTGCGCTTTTTTGGAGGGGTTTCTATTTTCTCGATCATTTCAACATCTTGAATTGTTTTTTCAGGAACCTCTTTTTTTTGTTTTGGAATAAAGATGACCCGATCCCCCAGTTGAAAATTGCTTCCCAGAACCAGAGGATGTGTCACAGATGATTTTCTCCCTACACTTTGCACGACTAATAAACCAATTTCATCGTTGCGACGATAGACTTGTACGGTATCACCAATTCCAAGTCCATTTTCAGATCCCAAATCACAGTAAACATTTTCAACAGTAATATAGGTAACGGAACCTTCAACCTGATTATTCAAGTCTCCCTGGGCAAACAACCATCCAAAAACAAATAAAACTATGATAAATTTATTAATCTTCATCTCCTCTCGGATGACATTGAAAACATGATTGACTTTCGTACACATAGCCACTCACTTCTCCCTGATGTTCATCATCCATTTTACTCTGATCGTGTTCATGACACACGCCATTTAATCCGCATGAAAAATCGGTATAATCAGTTGGGTTAATATGGCATTCTGCTTCACATGTGCTCCATTCCCCTGCATGCTTCCCGGAATAAATAGGAAACAACCGGTCATGATTGCTCATATCTGATGGCACCCAGGCTCGGGTATTATGGCAAATAATACAATCTTCATTTTCGGAATGTCCACTTATACTTACAACAGCTTCGGTGAATACATCAAAATGGCAAACTGAACATGAAAATGTCAGATTGCTTTTCATTTCTATTAATGGTTTAAAATGACATTCACTGCACTCGATTTGCCTATGTGCTCCAACCAGCGGAAATAAGGTGATGTCATGATCAAACTTATGTTGAGTCAAATCCCATGAACTTGCATAATGACATTCTTCACAGTTTTGGCCAAAAGATGATTGGTGTATATCATAATGACAGAAAAAACATTCAGATGATAATTGTTTAAAATCATGTTTTTCAACAACAGTAAACCCAAAATGGCATTGAATACATTCAGCATCACTATGATTTCCACTCAATGGAAAACTTGTATTATCGTGTTGAAAAATCATAACAGATTTCAACGGTAGCCAACTATCATTATTATGGCAATCCGAACATGGCATTTCTAAATCCTCCATAGGATTTTGGATTGACAACATTAACATCATTATTAATCTGTAAGATATCATCATATCAGTATGGAATAAAAATGTTCTTCCATTTATCTTTTTTCTGATCTCTTAATAGCCGACCACCGCCGTCGCAGTCATCTTCATTACCATTGGGATGACAGGCATAGCAATCATCAGATGTAACTCCGGTAAAGGGAAACGTCAGTCCATTACAGGATTCACAGTCATTTGCACCATCTTCACAATGTTCATTCACCATGTCTGATTCGGTATGACACTGTGCCCCAAAACAGGTAAAGGTATCTGCATTATTATCCGGATGGCATGATGTGCACGATTCTGCTGTATCATTTTGATGCCCATTCGGCGCAATTGGAAATGAATGATTGAAATTTGCATCAGACCATTCTGTCGTGGACACATGGCAGTCCTCACAGGTATTTGGGTATCCCCACGTTAAATGATCAGGATCGGTAGTAGAGTTGTAATCGTCCATATGACAGACATTACAGCCATCGGTGATTCCTGCATGTAAAAAGGTTGCTCCTTCCCATGTTACAGTTGAAGTATGACAATCTTCACACGTCGTACTAAAGCCCAAATTTTCATCATGGGGCGGATCTCCGGCGTTGTTATAATCAAGAATATGACATGTCATACATGCTAACGACAACTGGTGACTGAAGATGTTCGGGGCCCAACCCTCTTCATTATGACATTCATTGCAATATTCAAAGGGATAGCCGTATTCCGAATGATTCGGATCAGTAGTGCTTTCGTAGGTAGATAAATGGCATTCGGAACTTTCACAATTGACCGATAGGTTATTGTACACATTATTCACATGACAATTCCTGCAGTCCACAGGAATGTGCAAACCATGCAACACAAAATCAGTTTGTTGTTCAGAATGAGTGAATGAATCATCCCGCCAGTTTTCCGTTGAATGGCAAAGCTGACAATCAGAACTAATATTACCATCCGCATGCAGAGGATCAACAGACGTTTCATATTCCGGCGCGTGACAAAGGAGGCATGATTCTCTGTCGAATGATGTGTGTGAAAAAATTAACTGCTGCCAGGAAGATGTTGTATGACACGATTCACAAAAACCAGCTATATTATGAGAATCATGGTTATAAGTTGAAATGGTATAATCTGTTTGAGCCAGTCCTGATGGTGTATGACACCCCGAACAGTCTAAAGGCAAATCATAGTTTCCATCGCTATGGCATTGTTCACAATCCGTATTTTGATGACTACCGGTCAACGGAAATGCGGTTAAATCATGATTGACTTCAGCCCCAATCCATTGAATAGTTGTATGACATATTTCACAATTCTGATTTAAGTTATTCTCTACGTGGTTGGGGGCATCCGGAAATTGCCCCGATCCGGTCGCATTGTAATCCTGCTGATGGCAAGACCAGCAATCATCCGGAGTGCCTAAAAATAGTCCCTGATGACAGCCGGCACATTCTGCTCCATTATGGGCACCCGTAAGGGGCCAGGATGTTTTAAAGTTGTGGTCAAAAGAGGATGACGTCCAAGGGGAACCCTGAACATCGTGGCATTCCAGGCAATCGGTACTTATTCTGGCAAGAACATGAGATGGATTGTCTGCTTTATCATAACTGTTGCGATGACAACTGTAGCAATCAGAGGGTGTTACATCAAAACGTGTCAAATCATCATGGCAAGCACTGCACTCCGTAAACCGATGTGCTCCCTGCAATGAAAAACGTGTTTCTTCATGATTAAAAATGCGTTGTTCTACTAGCCACGATTTGGATGTATGGCATTGAGAACATTGATCACCAAGATAATTTTTATGAATATCTAAGTGACAGGAATTGCACGATGCGGAAACGTTATCAAAGGAATGTTTTTCTCTAAGTGTGTTGCCTTTATGACAATCGGAACAATTTGTACCCACATGAACGCCTTTCAGTGAGAAAACAGTATTTTCATGAGAAAAATTGCTTAACTCAAGTTCATCCCATCCCCCGGTGCCGTGGCAGTCGCCGCATTCATAACCGGGGACAGTCAATTCCTGTCCCTGTAAAACCATAAGAAATATTATAAATAATATGTTTTTCATTTACCTGATTTCTTCAGTAAAAGTATGACAGTCACTGCATTGACGGGTGGTGGGGATATACCTGATAAATGATCCTATGGTATCCAACTCTGATTTGTGACAATCGTTGCATTTTACATATTGATGTCGGCCATCAAGCGGAAAAGAACATTTTTGATGGTCAAAAATAATATTGGCGAACAGATCAGTCGTATGACAGGTCTTGCATTCATTCTGGTAATTATTTACAAATTGATTTCGATGGACATCCTTATGACATACGTTACAGGAATAATTTTCCCATGTAAATTGTGTTGTCGTAATCCCCTTTTTGGGCTGAAATGGTTCGTGGCATTTATTACATGGAACAGCCAAATGAGCCCCGTCTAATTGTAAACGGGCTAATTGATGCATAGACGGTGTAAACATGGCTGGAATGAATCCATTGACATTATGACATGGCGTACAATCACCACCCTCATTTCTTTGGGCAAACTGCTGGTAATGCTTGTCTTCATGGCAGCGATTGCAGCGATCGTATTTTGGTAAAAAACCGGCATATTTTTTCTGGTGGCATTCATTACATTGCACTGTGATGTGTTTACCCTTCAAAGGGTATTTTGTTTGAGCGTGATCAAATGTTTTTAAATCTTTTTTCCAGTCCACCGTTGTATGGCATGTTTCACAGGATTGTCCAAATGTTCCTTTATGGTAGTCATCGTGACAACTGTTGCAGTTTTCATACGCCATACCGGTTAATTGCCAGACTTGCTCGGGATGATCGGTTTGAGCAGGGTGGCACTTGATACAGTCTACTTGTTTATGGGCGCCTGTCAATAAGAACTTGGCCCGGTTATGGTCAAATTCGCTGATGGCCAGGTTCCAATCTGATGTATTATGGCAGGATGCACAATCATTGGACACTTGATCCCGGTGAATATTTTTGTGACAACTTTGGCAGGTTTCTTCCAGCCCAAGGAATGTTCTGTCTAGTATAGGAAATTGAGAATGCTCATTCGCCCAGTTAATAATTGAAGGTTCTTTAATTTTCTCACTTGTATGACATTTATTACATTTCAGTTTTTGATGTTTACCTGTAAGAATATATCCTGTTTCATCATGATTGAATTTATTAATATCTTTTGGCCAGTAAACCAATTCAAAGTTTTTTCCATTATGATCTGAATGACACTCGCCGCATTTATCGGGTTTATCAGCATGAAATCCAATTTTCGCTTCAATTTTTTCTTTTAGGGGTGAATGACAATCTACACACCCGGTAGATAATTCTTTTTCCCTCGATTCATGGCATTGACTACAATTGGAGTTTCCCTCCAGGTGGGCATGGTATTTAGAAAGTTGTCCTGGAGAAAACTGGGCAAAAAGAACTAGCGGAATGAAATAAGTAAATACAAAAAATAATCTCAATTCATTGCCTCTATTTTCTTACCAAATTCAATGCCGATTGAATTCAATAATGGAAAGGGTAATTCTCCCCCGGCAAATATAAATACAAAATTATTTTCTAATTCCAATGTTGTGTCAGGTGTTTTCAGCGTTACGGTGTCTTTTTCAATTTTAGTAGGGCTAGAATTAAAAACAACATTTAGTAATTTGTCAGAAATTGCTTTTTCAATATTGGCCTCATTTCTTGCTTTGAGCCTGAAGAAATTTTCCTTTCTATAGGAAATGGTCACTTCATTCCCTTCCTGATAAGCCAGTCCCAGCGCCGCTTCTATTGCGCTGTCTCCTCCGCCTACGACTAATAGTTTCCTGTTTTTATAAGTTTCCGCATCGAGCAATTTGTACAACACATTACTCAATTCTTCGCCAGGAATTCCTAGTTTCCTGGGGGTTCCTCTCCTTCCCAAAGCTAACACGACCCTCGCTGCTGTTGCCGGACCTGATGAAGTCTCAATGTTGAAGTTTCCTAATTCTCCTGTTATTCCCAAAAGTTTATGTCCAGACAGCAGCTTGATCTTTTGATCCTGTATGACAGTTTCCCAAATTTCAAGCAAATCTTCTTTCGAGTATTCTCCTTTTTTAAGGGAACCGTACAACGGCAATTCAATTGGCTGCACCAACACCAATTTTCTCCGCGGGTATTGAAGTATGGTCCCGCCAGGCTGATCTTGATCTAATAAAAGATAATGCAGCCCTAACTCTTTCGCCCTCAACGCGGCTGACAGACCAGCAGGACCGGCACCGATGATTACCACATCAAATTCCGGTCTGGAATCTTTAGGGTTGCTCTGATAGATATGATCCATGGCAGTGATCCCGTGGCTGATGGCATTCTTTATTAATGCCAAACCACTTAATTCACCAATAATATATATTCCCGGTATATTGCTTTCAAAATGTTCTGATAATTTGGGGATGTCTTCCCTTTGGCTGATATCGCCAAGCCCCACTTCGATAGCACCCACTGGACAATTTTCTGCGCATTTGGCGTGACCAACACAATGACTTCCATGAATAATGGTTGCTTTACCATCAATGAGTCCCAGCACATCTCCCTCTGGACATGAATCCACGCAAATTCCACATCCGATGCAAAGGGAGCGATTAATAATAGGGTGTTGCAGTAATGCTTTATCTTGCCGCTTGGAGCGTGTTTCTTCCAGTCTTTTTTTTGTCTGGGCATCCTTTTTCTTCATACTTCTGATGTACGGAACCAAAAACAACAGGATAATAAAAAGACCGATTCCCCAGGTAAGTAATTGTTCGGTATTCATCAGAAAATCCAGGTGTACCCCAGTGAAGCAGCTACAGCAATATGTATGAACATGATGACAATCATAGTATAAGCAAATGGTTTATGAATTACATGCCAATAGTGGAACAAACTCTGGGCTGCATTCCAAAAGGCAATCTGGCGATCCATTTTAACGATTTGTCTGAGAGAATGTTTAAACTGTTTTATCTCTTTTTCTGGTATCGATGATAACTTCTTAATTTCATTTTTTATCTTCCACCATTTTATCCAGTTGGTTAAATCCATAAAAAATATAGTGAAAATTCCCAGTAAACCTCTCTTTTTAATTTTTTCTGCTCCAGATAATTGAAGTATCTTATCTATGGAATTATCTGAAATACCAAAATCATTTTTAAACTGGTTGGTTATAGATTGTAATTGCTCTTTGAATTCTTCCCTGTTTACCTCTTTTCCACTAACGCGATGAGGAATTTTAATATAGATATACCTGCCAATAAATCCACTCAGGGCAACAGCAACCATCGACCAGTAGGAAATGGATACCAGTCCCCCAAATTTTAATGCGGTATGAAATGTCACCAGGATCGGCCCGGCAATACCGAGAAATATGTGATAATTCAGCCAAGTAGGTAGTTTTCCCCATTTTCGAAACAATTTAATTCGCTTTCTAATGGAATATATAAACATCAACAGCATCATGCTGCCACCTATAATACCTAGTCCGTGTCCAAATGTACCCCCTGGTTTCCACAGCTTATGGACAGGATGATGTGGTCGTTCATTGAGCGGAATTAAATAATAATCGCTTATATTTATCATTATCCATATGGACGTAATAATCATCAGAACGGTTAGAGCGCCAAGTATTGTTTTATGGATTATATTCATGAAATGTAAAATATTAACTAAAGTAAATTACAAATTACGATAATTTTATCTTTATATTTGTTAATTCAATCACATCCGGGGGTATGTTTCAATTGTTATTGACTCTTAAAATATAGTTAATTTCTTCCATGGATTTATCCCTTCATCTAACCCTGGTTCATTTTCCCATAGCCCTGATTGTATCTGCGTTTATCTTTCAAGCTCTGCATCTATGGAAATTCCACTTAATTTGCCGTACAATGAGTATGTGGTTATTGGGATTAGCTGCTCTTATGAGCATCCCAACCACAGTGACCGGACAGAAAGAAGCCATTAACGTTGGACAAGCCGGATTCAAAACAATCGTGTTGGAGACCATTCAGCGTCATGAACTCATGGCCAATATGACCACATGGGGAAGTGTATTGGTTGTCATACTCTGGATTTACTTTTTTCTGAAAGATCCACACGATTTCAGGGTTGACCGTTTAGCGCTGGTATTTTTAGGCTTGTTATCCGGTATTGTAATATTTACCGCTTATCTTGGAAGTACTTTATCCCACGGCTACGGTGTGGGTATGCCTTGAGTTTGTTTTGGCTTTATGACTGAGGAATATTTTGATGTAATTATTCTCGGTGCCGGGATTAACGGTTGCGGTATTGCTCGGGAACTTTCACTACGTGGGAAGAATGTTCTTATTCTGGATAAGTCATCTATCGGTAGCGGAACATCTTCAAAATCATCACGACTCATCCACGGTGGTCTACGATATCTGGAGTCCTTTCAGCTAAAACTGGTACACGAAGCACTCATGGATCGGAAAGAGCTAACTGAATTATTTCCAGACTTAGTCCGATATCGTCCATTTTATCTTCCAGTATATAAATCCAGTCCTCGTAAAGCCTGGATGATATGGGCCGGATTAAAACTGTACGATTTATTATCAGATAAGTATTCAGATCACCGTTCGAAAATCATCCCAAGAAAAGAATTTGCTCTCCATGCTCCCTGTTTAAAACAGGAAAATCTACGTGCTGTATTTCAATATTATGATGCTAAAACCAATGATTTAAAATTAACTCAACGTGTGGCTAGTGATGCTGAAGAAAACAACTGCACGATTCTTGAGAATACACACATAACGCAAATTGAGTATAAACTATCAGATTTTTCAATATTTACAAATCAAAAACTGTTCAAAACACCAACACTAATCAACGCCACCGGCCCTTGGATTGATGAGGTTAACAAACGGTACAACTTTCCTGCAAATTATCAAATACGGAAAATCAGTGGTGTGCATATTGTTGTCCACGGCCTTGTGGCAAATGATCTCTTATTTATGCAAACAAAAGGAAAACGCATATTTTTTATCATTCCTGAGCCGGAACATAATCAGACCTTAATTGGCACAACAGAGCGAGAAGAACATGTTTCTGCAAATGACGTAATAGTCGATCCTGAGGATGTAAAATATATTTTAGAAAATATCAATCAGTATTTAAATCCCGATCACCAGATTCATGCATCGAACATTCGGCATTCGTTTATTGGTATTCGTCCGTTAATTGCTCACAAAGAAAACCCTACCAATCTATCTCGGGAGTATGAACTGGATCTACATAAAATGAATGGGGTTAAACTACTCCATGTATTTGGTGGGAAACTAACGACCTTTTTATCCTTATCTCGATATGCAGCGGATTTAATTGATTAAATGCTGGCTATATGCGACGAAGATTAATGAATTTTAAAACGAACTTCCTGACTACAAAGGCTGCAAATATTATTTAGCTATTCTTCCCTTATAATATTTACTAAAAATGCTTTGGCATTGGTTGAAGAAAATAATCCATATCCGCCAATTATATTTGACTCAGGCAGCACATAAATATTCATACCGACAGGATCACCGCTGTAGTAATTATAATAGGCATCATCAGTTGCCTCCAAAATAATAAGATGTAAACCATAGTAATTGAAATACAACCAGTTCATAGGTAATGGAGGTTGGGATACTTGCCAAAATAATGGATTTAATCGATAAGGGTCACCACGATCGTCTCTGAAATATTCTTCTTTCCATATTCTATACACCAGGGATGTATCATAGATTATATTGATAAAAGAAGAATCTCTTGATCCATTGCGATTGTAATCCATAAATGTATCAATAGATTCGTCGTATTGTCCATTTTTGTCTAAATCGTTGAATGGCTCTAAACCTTTTTCATTTGCTTCCAATGCCAATGTCATGACTTTAATTGCAGCATAATTATCCGCCTCAAAAGCCAGCATAAACAGAGGAAAAGATGCAAAGCTTTCAGTATGGCATCCACCCTTTCTGTACACAGCATTTGAAATAGACCATGGATTTATTAAATGAATCAAAGTGTCCGGTTGATTCATATAATTCAGCCATTCTAATTCGAAATTATCAGTATTTACGGAAGGAACTGCCATTTCTTCTCCATCACAAAAATGTGTTTCATTTTCCGGGCTATAATAATCCATGCCATCAGGGATTGTTGTTTCAGCAGATATTTCATATTGACCCCATATTGCAGATAAGGTATACGTTTCACCCGGTTGAAAAATGACAGTGTCCTGAGTCAGGTACCTTCCTTTTCTTCCAGAGACTGGTGCTGCTTCATATACATCACTCGTCGAAAGTCGTATTATTGTAACGGTGGCATCACTGATATAAAGGGAATCAATTTCAACTTGGTTTTCTATTGATGAGGACAATGATACATAACATGTATCGCCAACAGTACCCATGGGAAAACCAGCGGACAAATTTAAGAAAACGACCAGTTTATCCTCGTAGACAGCTATATCATCGTCAAACCCACAGGACAGGAAAATGATTGAGAAACTGATAATCAATAACTTATTGAGATCTTTACTAAACCTATTGCACAAATTAAAAAGTTTAAAATTTGCCTGCTTTTCGTTGGAAAACTTATCAATAGCGGTGCTATTAATTGCATTTCCCTTCTTAATCAGGCAAATTTTAACTCTTTTTTCTTCATACTCAAGATTTTGCAAAGGTCTCATATTCATAATTAAAAATCGATATTAATCCCGATAGATGGTATAATTGGAAAAATAGAAATATCATTGCGCTTCACTTGTTCTTCATCCGCTTCATCTACATTGGGTTCCCCCGGGTCAGGATATCCATTGCCGTTGATATCGTCGTTTTTCTCATCCCAGTCACCATCATCATCAAGACCATTACTTGAACTGCCAAGATGATAAACGTACCTGAAAATATTATCCCGGTTATAACTATTGATAACTTGGAGATATAAGTCCATAGTGAATTTTTTGAATTTGAAGTTACGTACAACGCCTAAATCCAAACGGTGGAATGGAATATAACGGCCTGAATTTCGTGAACCGGGGATGGTGCCTAAACCACTGTGAGTATTATCAAAGGAAAAATCCAAGTTCGTAGCATAAAAACCATCTATAGGCGTAAAAGCCTGGCCTGACTGGTAAGCCCATTGCCAGTTCAGAGTCCACTTTTTATTGATGTCGAAGTTGCCAATAATATTAAACGCATGACGGCGGTCCCAATTGGTGAAATATTCTTCCTCGCCCATCATTTTCCTGGAAATGGAGTATGTATAAGAAACCCATCCATTCAATCGACCATGCTTTTTCTGAGCAAATACTTCCAGTCCATACGCATATCCATCTGCCACATCAAATATATCAGCCAGCTTATCATCGGATAACAATTCATCAGTAGAAAACCTGGTCTCCACGAAAGTCAGCATATTTTTCAGATCTTTATAATACGCTTCAATTTGAATTTTATATACTAACCCAATATATTCCTCATAACCCAGTACAACTTGGATGGATTTACCCGGATCTACTGATTGGTCAATTGCCATCCAAAAGTCCAGCAATGTCGGATTAAAATCGTCTTGAATAGTCATAATAAATTGATGGTAATTCCCGAGGGCAAAATTAATATAACGATCTTCGGTCAGAAGGTATTTCAAACCTAATCGGACATCGGGGAACAGTTTCTGTGGATGGGCATCGTAACCATTTAATCGAAAACCCGGTTCAAAAACCAAACGTTTATTAGCGATCCATTTCAGTTTTGTATAGACTGCAATTTCGATGGGCGCTTCTTTGACTTCAAATAATGTAGTGTCACCAAATGCATTATCATAGTCAAATCCGAGCCGCTTGACCTGACCTCCGAATTTCCAGGTCATTTTTTCATTTTGGAAATATGTCATATTCGCCGAAGCAGTTAAATCGTGAATCTTATTATCCTGAATAAGACCGGATTCACCTCCTAAGTTGAAATAAGTAAAGAATCGACTACTGGCTAATAGAAAATTTCCAACAAGAAGATCATTAAAAATTTTTCTGTGAGCCAAACTGAAGGTTTCATTACCCCAATAGGCATCCATGCCAATATCAGCAAAATTGAAATCATCAATCCCTGTATAGAAACTAATACTCAGGCGGTCTTTTTCTGTTAAATCAGTAAATACATGGCCCTGGAGATCATAGAAATAATATGGTGGTACATTAAAATCTGTTTTTTCCAAAATTTTATCAAAATAGGTTCGTCGGCCAGCTACAAGCCAGGCACCTTTGGGCAAGGGGCCTTCCACTGTTGCTTGAGCAGAAAGAATGGATATATTAATCTTCGCATCCAGTTTGTTACGATTTCCCTCTCTGCTTGTAACGTTAAGAACTGCTGAAAGGCGTCCACCGTATTCAGCATTATATCCACCCTTGATCAGTTCAGCGTCTTTCACCGCATCCACAATAAAATTTGAAAATACTCCGCCAAGATGGGTCGGGTTGTAAACAGTAATACCGTCCAATAGAATCAAATTCTGATCTGTATTTCCACCGCGGATAATTAAACCAGTACTGAATTCAGATTGAGTGAGAACTCCGGGCAGAGCTTGAATGGAACGAAAAATATCTGGTTCCAAAACAGATGGTAATGCCTTAATCTGGCGTGTGTTCAAATTGACCCTTCCAGGTTGGATATTGAACTGACGAGCCATTTTTTCTGCTGTCACATCCACTTCCTTCAGCTTAATCACTTCCGTCTTTAAACTGAGGTTAATTTTTTCGGATTGATTTGCAGTTAGACTAATTATTTGTTCATGTTGAACATAGCCAAGAAATGATACAATTAATGTGAATGGTTCAACCCCCACATTGTTGATGACATAATAGCCGTTTCGGTCAGTGGCCATTCCTCTGCCCGTCTCACGAATAAATACATTGGCACCGATCAAGGTTTCGCCTGTTTCCGCATCGGTAATGATACCACTGATTCGCGTGGTTTGCGCAAAAGCAATTGAAGTGAAAAGGGATATAAGGAAGAATGAAAGCCTAATTGCTTTCAAAATAGCGTAATATTTCCTCTGCATGAGTTAATACATTTACATTTTCAAATATTTTAATAAGCGTTCCATCTTTATCGACTAAATAGGTCTTTCTGCTGGGAAAGAACATGCCATCAGCACCGTACTGCTTTGACACCGATTTATCTCCGTCTGATAGTAAAGGAAACGGAAGATTATGTTTATCTTTGAATTTTCTGTGACTGGCTGCATTGTCATAATTGACACCAAGAACAACTATTTTGTTGTCAGTGAATTGACTGAATAAATCCCTTATCCCGCAGGCTTCTTTAGTGCAACCAGGTGTGTCATCCTTTGGATAAAAATACACTACAACATTTTGCCCGCTATATTGGGATAATGTTTGTATTTGCCCATTTTCATCCGGTAATGAAAAATCAGGTGCTTGGTCACCAATATTCAAGGGGATACTGCCGCTCCAAAGAAAGCCAGTAATTATCACAGTTATTGAGAGGATCTTTAACATAATGTTATACCTACAATAATTTACCTATAGATGATAGTACTCCGGCACCAAATAATCGTATGAATAGGACTTGACTTAATCGGCAAAGCCATTGAGTCAAGAACGATAGTCACCTTCGTCCTTCCTGTCCGCTCCGTTCTATTATTAATAAATGTGGCAGGCGGGAAGTCAGTTCTTCTCCTTCCATGCCAAAGGCAGACAAGCGTAGAATTGCTGACTCAAGTCCTATTAAATACTGTAAACATTTTAGTCAAATGTTTCAATTTCGGCACTATTCAATGCAGCCGTTATCAATTCATTTACATTTAATTTTTTCTCTTCCATAAGGACATTGCTCAATTTTGCTTTTGTGGCAGGATGCTTCGGCGTAAATAACGAACAACAATCCTGATCGGGTAAAATGGAAATATCATATGTATTTATCTCTTTGGCTTTATTAATAATCTCTAGTTTGTCAAAACCGATCAATGGCCGCAAAAGGGGGATAGAGATTGCTTCTTCTATGACACTCATATTTTCCAACGTTTGAGATGCAACCTGCCCCAGAGAATCACCGGTGACCAATGCACTTGCTCTTATTTTGTGAGCAATGGCTTCCGCGATACGTACCATGAATCTTCTGTACAAAATCACTCGATATTTGGCTTCGGTATCAGTCATAATCACTTTTTGAATGGGTGCTAGTTCTATTAAATACAATGCTGCCCTTGGTTGAAATGACTGTAATGTTTCAATCATTTCTCGAACTTTTTCGATGGACGCCTCATTCGTATAAGGAACGGAATGGAAATGCACAAACGTTGCTATTGCACCACGTTTCATCATATAAAAAGATGATACCGGAGAATCAATTCCTCCCGACAATAACGACACCACCTTGCCACTAACACCAACCGGTAAACCTCCCTGCCCCTGTATTTTTTCTGTATATATAAACGCTTTCCCATCTACAACATCAATAAAACAAGTCTTATCAGGTTTTCCAAGATTGACAACTTTTCCGGTTGCTTGTAAAATAGAGGCGCCAACATCTTCGTTCATTTTTTGTGAGCCGACAGGAAAGTTTTTATCAGTCCTTCTTGATGTAACGCGAAATGTTTTATAATCACCTGAACTCATCATTTCTACAGCCAATTGGGTAATGGCGCCTATTTCCTGCTTCGTTTGAACGGCTGGTGCAAAATAGACCAATCCGCAGATATTCTTTAACACAGTTGTGATTTTGGAAATTTCATTTTGACCTTGTTCATTTAAACGGATAATGATTCGACCGTATAAACGTACAACTGAAATAAATGAATCAGGTAAAGAGCGTTTGATAGTCTTACGCAGATTTTCCTGCAGCTTCTTTTCAAAATAACCGCGGTTTTTCCCCTTTAGACCAATCTCTCCATAATGACAAAGAATTACATCCGGTTTCATAGTTAAAATTTACAATACGAGATTGAGAAAAAATTAGTTTTGTACCATCAGTTTAATAAAATATGTAATCTCAAAGAACCAGGCTCCTGCTTAAAGCATCCATTTCATAAACCATGAGACAACCCATTCCACACGCTGCTCCAGTAATTGAAAATAGACCTACCAAAATAGCAACTCATTTCGCTTTTTCAAAATCCAATGAAACTGAATTGATACAATAACGCTTTCCGGTAGGTTTTGGACCGTCATCGAAAACGTGACCTAAATGTGAATTACATTTAGCACATTGTATTTCAATTCTCGCTGTACCCAAACTATTATCTTCCTTGTAATTGATTTTCCCCTCTGCGATTGCATCATAAAAACTGGGCCAGCCGCTGCCTGAATCATATTTGGTTTTGGAACTGAATAATTCGTTTCCGCACGCGGCACACACATAGGTTCCATTTTCCTTATATGTATAATATTTGCCCGTAAACGGTCTTTCCGTTTCTTTTTCACGGAGAATAGCGTATTCTTCAGTTGTTAAGCATGTTTGCCATTCTTTTTCTGATTTATGCTCTTTTTCAGTCATTTGATTATTTCCTGTTTTGGTTTGGGCAAAAATAAATATGGATAAAATTAAGAGTATGAGTACTTGCTTCATATTATTTCCTTTCTTAAATATGGCTTATCAAAAAGAAGTTTTCAACTATTGAATTTCTATTTTTACATTCTAATGTTAAAGAAAAGTTCCTAATGAGACTAGCTGTTGCAATTTTATTGTTATTCACCACTATTTTTCCAGGGGAAGTAGATCAATATTTGGCTTGGAACCAATTGCCTAATGATGAATCTGATCTTCTTAATAAACTGTTTAATGAAGAAATTCAAAATGCCTTGAATGAAATCAATAAAGACCACAATGATTGTTCATGTACTGAAGCTGCTGGAAAAATTTTAAGACATTTTGGTATAGGTCTCAATACATCACTGGAAAAACGCTTAAAGAATACAATCGATATTGATAAATATCCCAATGATGATATTTTAATAAGCGAACGATATAAACTCAGTATTTTTCGCATAGATTACTCATTTGATATCATTGACCAGTATCAGGATTATAGTCTACAATTGCAAATAGATGAGATAATCAATATTGGCGGTATTTATATTGGGTTAGATAAATTAACCCATTTCACCGCCTCCGGTTATCTTTACTACAAAATCTATCAGTTGGCTCTTGAGCAATTTGAATCAGAAGATACAGCAATTCAAATGGCCATCAATACGGGTATTTTCGGTGAAAAGAACATATTGGGAAAATTCCCATCCGGTGTGTTTTCTTATGCTGATTTGGAAAGCAACTATCAGGGATTTCAATTTGCTATGGATCTTTGCAAGGATGGTCCGACCCATTTAAAGAGAACTGGGAAAGGTTGGGAATTGGACGGTGCATTTGATTTGCGAAATTATGTAAATCCATTTTGGGATGAATCATTTAACCCATCTTTTTATTATGAAGGGTTCAACTTAGCTTTCATGCCTAAATCCGAAGCAGTGTTGCTCAATATCCCTGATTACTGCACGAAATTTCATAGCAAAAGAATCCAGGGTATTTTTACATATTATCAGTCAATAGCTGATACCAGTTATTCTATAAACTATTTGCAGCAACTTATTCAAAATAATGAATTGCCAGATCCAAGTCCTTTTAATATTCGAACGATCTGCCGGGAATAAATCATGCTGTATTATCTTATAAAATTTATGGCAGTTACTGCCATTAGGACCTTTTTCAATAGAATATCTGCTGAACATGATGATACAGTTCCTAAGGGTGAACCTGTTATTTTTACATCAAACCACCCCAATACGTTGATGGATCCAATTATCATCGAATACACGTGCAGAAGAAAACTATATTTTTTTGCTAAAAGCACATTATTCAATAATCCAATCGCAGCATGGTTTCTCAAACATATGCGGCTTATTCCTGTTTACCGTAAAGAAGATGATTCAAAACTCATGCACCGTAACGAAGAAACATTTACAAAAGGGTATGAAATTTTAAAGCGACGAAAATCCTTTCTTATTTTCCCTGAAGGGATTTCTACTGGGAACCGTATATTGAGTGAAGTAAAAACCGGCGCCGCCAGAATTGGGTTTGGTGCGGAGGCTGATCATAATTGGAACCTTGGTGTAAAAATTATCCCGGTAGGTCTTAATTATTCGCAGGCTATCAAATTTCGTAGTGATGTATCGGCGCGTTTTGGAAAACCGATTATTCTATCTGAATATCGCTCATTGTATGAACAGGATAATATGGAGGCAGTATACCAGGTAACAAATCAAATTGAAACAGCTTTATCCAAACTGACTATCAACCTGAAGGACTTGGAAACGCAGGAAATTGTGGAAGCCCTGGAAACCATATACAAACAGGAACTGGCTGTGGACTTGGGATTGGAAATCAAAGACAAAGCGGATGATTTTTCTGTTACAAAGGGATTGATCAATGCAGTGGAATGGTATTTTGAACATGACCCGGGTCGGGTAGAGATATTTAAGGAAATGCTAGGTAAATATCAACGATTTCTTGGACGGCTGCACATCAAAGATGAATTTTTAGATCCTTCAACAGGAAGCAGCAGTTTTTGGGAACGTTTCAAAGCATTGTTTTATCTGATCGTACTTTTTCCAGTATATTTGTACGGTTTAATTAATAATGTGATACCATACAAATTCCCCCGCTGGTATGCATCTCATTTTGTAAAGTATAAAGCAGAAATTGCTCCGTGGAAAATGATAACTGGTTTTGCGGTATTTTTAGTTTATTACCCAATTGAAATATTCATTTTTGCTTTTTTTACAGGCAATGCCTTCTGGACAATCTTGTATATTTTTTCGCTTATTCCCAGTGGAAATTTTGTACTGAAATATTTGCAGCGCGTGCGCGATTATCACCAGCATTTGAGGTTTTTATCTATATTTTACCGCAAACGAACGTTGATTTATGAATTGATTAAACAACGACAGGAAATCATAGATTTTTTAAACACATGTAAAACAGAATATATGAGTACAGTTGGACTGGAATTGAAAAACTAAGGTTCATCTCAGTAATACGTACCTAAAATAATATGTCATTCTGACACTAAACGCAGTGAAGGGGAAGAATCTCAAGTATCCGCTGATCATTTTATGCTTGAGATACTTCACCGGCTATTGCCGGATTCAGTATGACATTATTTTTTGTATATTTAGAGTATGGAAAGAATATATTATGTTTACATCATAACCAGTAATTCCAAAGTAATTTACACAGGCATGACTAACAATTTGGAAGCAAGGGTATACCAGCATAAAAATAAATTATTTGATGGATTTTCCAAAAAATACAATACCTACAAACTTGTCTGGTACGATGAAACAGATGATGTTATTGCTGCGATCGAACTTGAAAAAACGATAAAAGGTTGGCTCAGAAAAAAGAAGGTCGCTCTTATTGAAGAGAATAATCCTGGTTGGAAAGATTTGGCCAAAGACTGGTTTAAATAAACTGTATTGGTTTGCGTAAGAGACTGCTGCTATAAATAAATAAATTGTTAAAGGACAAACCATATGGCCACTGATATATTATACTTTAAGCATATAATCTGCACATTAAATGACCCGTGTGTAATTTTGCGATGAACCAATAATGAAAAAGGATTATAATGAAAAGTTTGTTGATTTCAGTCAGAATAAATTGTTTCAAAGTCTGAATCAGCAACATCAGGATTTTATCCAGGCAACCGGTGAAAAATATTGGCTTACATTCCAAGAATTGCAACAAATAACAGAGATGGCTGTCGATTTCAATATGTGGGAGGAGCCATCCATTGAAGAACAATGGAAAAAGTTTGAAGGTATCCATCATTCAAAAAATGGAAAGACCAGAAAAGACATTTTTAAAGACTTAAGGGATCATTGGTTATCTTTAAAGGCCAACCCCTCGATTTATGAACCGGAAAGGCCGAAAATCAAACGTATTGCCCGGAAGGTGAAAAATAATTCGAATGATAATGCAGTGTTTGGTTCGTGCCCTGTAGCATCAGAAAGAACAGTTTGTTGTAATCTTCACACAATCGATGCCGTGCAGGGATGCGGACTTGGCTGCAGTTACTGCAGTATTCAAACATTTTACGAGGACGGCGCTATCAGTATAGAAAAGAATCTGGGTGAAAAACTTGATCGTATTGTGTTAGACCCAAAAAAATATTATCATATCGGTTCCGGTCAGTCGTCCGATTCTCTTGCAATGGGAAATCGAAAAGGGATTTTAGATGCCCAACTGGATTTTGCGAGGAAAAACCCGAACATCATATTGGAATTCAAGACAAAAACAAAAAACGTCAATCATTTCTTATCTGTTGATGTCCCTCCCAATATTTTTGTTTGCTGGTCGCTAAATCCCCAGACTATTATTGATCGTGAAGAACATTTTACGGCTTCATTGGAGCAAAGAATAAATGCTGCCAGGCAATTGGCAGATGCCGGAGTCATTGTTGGTTTCCATTTTCATCCGATCGTGTATTTTAAGGGTTGGGAAAAGAAATATAACGAAATTGTTCAAACTATACTGACCCGTTTTTCACCCAATGAAGTGGGAATAATTTCATTGGGAACATTAACATTTATTAAATCGGCTATTAAAAATTTGCGTGAATTGGGAATCCCAAGCAAAGTTCTGCAAATTCCTTTTGCGGATGCAGCTGGAAAATATTCATATCCATTTCACATTAAAGAAAAAATATTTGGGGTTGCTTGGAATGCGTTTAAAACTTGGCATGATAAAGTCTTTTTCTATTTTTGCATGGAGGAGCGGAAATTATGGAAATCAGTTATGAATCGGAGTTATGAGTCTAATGATGAATTTGAAGATGCTCTATTTGCCAGTGTATCTGGAAAAATGAGAGTTTTAGAGAGAAGTAGTATTTTATAAGCGAATAAATTCCGTTCTACTCAACCAAAGATCATCTTTCTAATATTTAATAGATTGACCAGTTTTAATCATCATCATTATCATCGTCGTCATCATGTTCACTCTGATCGTCGTGATCTAATTCTTCCCCAAATGTTGCAATTAATCCTTCATTAAGTTTTTTCTTTTCTATTTTGGATAGCTTTTTACCAATACGGGGAATATAATAAAACCAAGGTGGCATTTCTCCTTCACGCAATTCTTCAGCCGCTTCTTCTCCTTCATTTTCTTTCTGAACACCCCACAGGGAAACATTAAAATGCTCACGGCCATCATTCACGTCATACTGTACTAACCAGGACATAGGAGCAATGTGGCTATACCAAGGCCATGTTGTTTCATTACTATGGCAATCTTTGCATACCTGAGAAAATAATTCTTTTGTGTCAGGGCTATCCCAATTTGGTTCAGAAACAACCGGTGGATTATCATGCTGTCTACCATAGGGTATTAATTGAATAACGATGAGTAATATTGCTAAATTTCTCAAAATGTTGACTTTCATATTATCATTATCTCCTATACGACTAATTTAGGGTCTTTGATGATATTATCTAAATGATCAGTTAATAACTCAGAATTAATGGATTAGCTTATATTGAATTAAATGAATGGTAGATAAAGACTAATTTTTGTTCGGTATTTCAAAGCAAAAAGAATTCCCCGTCGGTTCATTAGGTTCTACCCAGACTTTCGCTTCATGTGCTTCTGCAATCCGTTTTACAATAGCAAGCCCTAATCCTCTACCTTTTATGGCAGGATTATCTAATCTGGCTTGACGTAGAAAAATAGCTTCCCTGTGTTCTTCAGTGATAGTTGTACCAAAATCCTTTACATATACTTGTGTGGATTCTTTTTCCTCGATGATTTCTAGAATGATTTGTTTTCCATCCTTTGCATATTTGATTGAATTACTCAGGTAATTTTTAAATACCTCTGAAAGGATTGGATTTGCATTGATATAAATATCACCTTGTGGACGAAATTTGATCTCCATTTCTGCATGCTTAGCCATTTGCTTAAATTCTGATCTCACATCCTGAAGCATCTGGTTCAGGTTGATTTCCTGCTTTTCAATGGATTCACCCATGGCTATACTTGCAAGAGCAGTTGCATTTTCGATGACTTTTAACAATCTGTTACTGCTATCATTAACTGCCTGTATCATTTCATCTGTGGGATCCTGTTCCAGCAATATACCGGAAAATCCATTAATAACACCTGCAGGATTCTTCAAATCGTGGGTAATAATATCCAACAATAACTCTTTCATGTCATTGGAATCCTGTAATTGTTCTGAGTAGATCTGTAATTCATCCTTGTTTTTCTTTAACAATTCTCTTGCGGCCCGCTGTTCAGTTATATCTTCCTTGACTGCTACAAAATGAGTGGCTTCACCCTTTTTATTCAATAAGGGTGCAATAGAAGCCGATTCCCAATATTGATCTCCATTTTTTTTCAAATTAGAAAATTCACCTCGCCATTCTTTCCCGGATGTAATTGTCTCCCATAATTCTTTATAAAAATCCTCGGATTGGTATCCCGATTTTAATATTCTTGGATTCTGACCAATGGCTTCTTCTTTTGTATAACCTGTAAGGCGCGTAAACTTTGGATTGACATATTCAATATTCCCTTTGTTGTCCGTGATGATGACAGAAGCTGGACTGTTATTTACAGCTCTGGCCAATTTATTTAACTCATATTCTATCTGAATTCTTTCTTGAATTTCGCCCTTCAATTTTTCATTTGTATCACTCAGTTCTTGGGTACGTTCTGCAACTCTTTCTTCAAGTTCCAATTTGTTTTTAAGTAATGCTTTTTCAGCCAAGAAACGATGATCAATCTCATTTATCATTGGACGAAAAACAAAATAGTATAATATTGGGAAAACAGCAATCGCAAGGATTGTAGAGTCTATAATACCTTCCACCCACAATGGGAATGCTTGAAAAAATGTCAACAAATACATGAGAATTCCCTCAAACACGAATATAGTGATAACTAAAATCAATATTATCCGTTTTGGGGTAAATGTGTTTTTATTTTTCATTATATACTAAATTTTTAGCTTCCGAACATTAATGTACGTTAAGTATAATTATTTATAAAAAATATTAGAATTGTTGGTGATCTTTATGTCTTTTTTTAAAAAGATTTCAATGACATCACCAGTTTCAAGGCAAATAATCTGAGTCACAAGGTGGATCAAGTTGACAAAAACTTTTACCAGGTTTACCGATGATAAGGATACCTATTATGGCATGGTATAAACGCTCAAAAGTAGAATTTTCAATCAACCATTTCATTTGGTTCCAGCTAAAATGGACCAGACCGCCGGCATGGTCATTGCTTGGAATATCCGATCCATCTCTGCAGGTGAGTTAGGCTTATAATTATCTAACCACCATCGCAATAGAGTCATGACACTGCACGCCAAATGGTAAGCTAGGATAGGTAATGGCACTGATGGATTGCGACAATCAGCAATGTTTTGCTCTAGTTGCTCATGTATGTGATGACTAAGGTGCGTTTGTATCTTTCTCACGATTATCTCGATCCCCTGGCCTCCCACAATGGCTTTGTGTAGTCGGTATTGTTCCTTTGCATGGTGGAACAGAGGTTCAACACAGAGAATTTGATGATCTCCTGCTGTTGCGCTTTTTAAGCCAGTTGCATGTCCCACATCAGCGGTGAGGCTATGGACAATATCATCCATACTACTGATCAACAGGTCATCCTTGTCTCGGTAATGAGCGTAGAAAGTCGACCGCCCGATATTAGCCCGATCGATGATCTCCTGGACAGTAATACTGTCATAACCTTGCTCCGTAATTAGAGCCATCACTGCTTCGTGCAATAATTGGCGAGTCCGCTGCACTCTGCGATCTTCCTTATCTAATATTTTCATATATACCCCATTCCCAGACAATTTTGACTATCTGTACGTTTTTGAACATATCCGCCATATTGGTTGTTGATCTCTGATTAAACTGTCTTTATACTCTTAACGAACATAGTGTTCATTAGTGAATATAGTGTAACATAAAAATAATTAAAAGGAAAAGTATATGACTGAAATTGAGAATCAGCGACAGACTAATTCGGAGGCCAATCGCAGAAGTTCTTTGCGAATCTTATCGCTTCCATATCTCATACCTATGCTTGCGATGATCCTTATTATTGCAATCCTGGTCTATCATTTAGAGCTCTCTCAACTATTTGCCAATCCTCTGGTAGTGGTCGCTGGAGGTGTAGGTATTATCATTAGTATCCATATCTTTGGTGTCGCTGTGATTGCCTCAATTGCCCGGCGAAAACAACTAAAGCGACAAAAGTATAGTCAAGACACAGACTCAAAAGCATTTGAGACTGAGGGACGAACCATTCCTTGGGCTTCATTCTATGATACGCTTGTTTGGTTGGTGACCCTGGGGCGTATTTCTGCCATTCGTAAGAATATTCTACAACATTCTCGCATCAAAGCTGGTGACAAGGTACTGGATGTAGGTTGTGGTACCGGAGATCTGGCATTAGCCGCGGCCGAGATTACAGGTCATGATGGTGAGATCAGTGGAACAGATGCGTCGGTAAAGATGATTGCTACCGCAAAAAGAAAAGCTATTAAGTCTGGAATTGATATCAATTTTCAAGTGGATCTTATCGAGAGCATTTCCTTCCCTGACAATTACTTCGATGTGGTGATGAACAGTCTAGTGATGCATCACCTACCGGATGATCTCAAAATAAAGGGTTTCTCAGAGATTTATCGAGTCCTTAAACCGGGCGGTCATGTACTGATCGTAGATATTGAAGGATCATCTGGCATATCCGTTTTCAAGCGTATATTTGATCTGATAATCAATCTTCATGGGGGTCATAAGGCCATGAAAGAAAATGTATCAAAATTGAGCCCCATGGCAGAAGCCTCAGGTTTCAATGATGTTCAAGTCGGAAGGTTGAACCGTCAACTTGCTTTTATCAGTGCGAAAAAAGGCTCCGTTTAATCAACGGGGGATATTTACAGACCAGTCTATGCACCAATCAAATATAAACATTATCAATCCTGATCATCAGATAAATGAGAGAAAGACCTGGCGGGTATTTGTCGTCACCTTTGTTATGATGATAGTTGAGATCGCTTCTGGTTTCATCACCGGTTCAATGGCACTACTGGCAGATGGCTGGCATATGGGAACACATGCGGCTGCATTCGGTATCACCATATTTGCTTACCGCTATGCTCGTCGTAATCATAACAATCAGAGTTTCTCGTTCGGGCCCGGAAAAGTAACTACCCTAGGCGGATTTGCCAGTGCTGTTGCATTGGCTGTAGTAGCTTTATTTATGATTATCGAATCTATTGAAAGATTGTTCAACCCTGTTACCATACAGTTCAATGAAGCCATTTTTGTAGCAATACTGGGACTCGGTGTGAATATCATTTCTGCTATCCTGCTCATGGGAACCAACATTGAGAATCATACACACGGCCATAATCATGATGATCATAATCTGCGTTCGGCATACTTTCATGTTCTGGCAGATGCGTTGACTTCACTGTTAGCCATTGCAGCGCTTCTGATGGGTAAATATTTAGGCTGGCAAGCCATGGATCCAGCCATAGGGATTATTGGAGCTCTGATCATTCTTAATTGGTCACGTGTTCTCATCAAATCTTCGGCAGGAATTCTGTTGGACCGTGCTGCTGGAGATCCAATCGCGGAACAAATTAGGGAAACCATCAATGATATCACTACTATTCAAATCACGGATCTGAAATTATGGTATTTGACATCAAATCGGTATGCCGCTGTTATCAGAATCAAGGATACTGATCCTCTCTCATTAAATGAGTGCAAGCAGCAATTGGCACGTTTTCCGGAACTTCTATATACTTCTATTGAGCAGCACTACGATGAATAGATTCAACTGAGTCCCGTTGCAAGGGATTAAGATGCATAAAACTCTTAATTTACCCATATTCTATAAAAGCCTCCTCGCCAGAGGGCGCAAAAGCTATTTTGCTCCGCGCAAGGTCACAAAACACACACCGTCCAAGGGAGGATTACATGTACAATCCCATTTTATCGCATTTCAGGAGCCCTGTGCGCAATCTGGTTTATGCCAGAACCGGATGATCCGAAACCGGAAAAACCGTCCCCATTTGACCAAGCTTACAAAATGCTGGAATTGTTGGATGCTAATGGTTGGAATCAGGCTCAGATTGCAAAACATCTGGGTACCAGTAGTGCGCATGTTACTCAAATACTAAACGTTCTGAAAATTCCGAAAGCAGAGATTGATCAGTTGAAAAAAGACGGTGGCGTGATTACAGAACGGAGATTGCGGAATCTTTGAACCGGTAGACGTAAGTTGAATTGTCCAGACATCTGGGTGTTAGTAGAGCATGGGTGACGAAAGTAATAAAAAAGGGGCAGTGATTAAACCGCCCCTTTTCTCTGTATATCAATAGAGAATTATTTGAGTAATATCATCTTCTTGGTTTGCACAAACTCTCCGGCACGAATCTGATAGAAATACATACCGCTTGGGACATTGGAGGCATTCCATTGGACTGATTTGTATCCAGCATCCTGTGTTTCTGATACCAGAGCAGTCACTTTTCTGCCAAGCATGTTTTATATGGTGATTTGAACATCAGATTTTTCAGTGGATTTAGGATCTTGCATGAGACGGTCTTCCTTTCCTCTTACTCTATCTGATACTGAACCCAACATTCAGACTTGTAATGAAAGCATTCAGTCCGGTATTTCTAGTATAGAGCGATCCTCTAAATTCTAAATACTTAATCATAAACAGTTTCTTGTTTTTAAAAAACGGTTTATAACGAATTAACCCGTAGAGCGGATAATATTTGATTCCCAACCCATAGTTATGAGATGATAAAGCAGATAAGTCATAATCTGAAGTATAGAATTCTTGAGTGGAAATATGTGTTTGATATGGTTCAAAATAATCTGTTGCTGTCTGAGTATGAAATCGAAAGAAAGGAGATAAGGATATAACCATTCCCAATTTTATAGGTGTTTCTATTTCAACAGTATTTCCACGTATTCCGAAATCATCCCAGTAATATCTGTAATAGGTCCGAAGAACCAAATTATCCATAGGATAATAATTTAGTCGTATGGATAGCGGAACCGCTAATTTTTTTCTGGGTAATCGTTCAATGTCGGGAGAAGAAACATCCGAAAAATAGACTCTGTGAAATGGTGTGGAAAGCAATCCTGTCAAATATATTACTTCTGCCGAAAGACTCATTTGAGTTCTTTTATTTAATACTTGAGAAAAGATAATTTGTCCGTTGTACGTCTGTCTATCAGAACTTGGTAGGTTTACTGTACTTCTTAGCTCAACAGGAAAGAAAAGTTGCCACTTACCAAAAAATATTTGCCCGGATATAGTTATTTCTGAATTGGCTTCATTCCATTCTTTGGTATTAGAAAAACCGACTGATATAGAAGTATAATCGTACTCTGCTGAAAACCCGACTTTTGTTGAATGCGATTTACTTTTCTTTAAATTCAATCTACTATAAGAGACTGTTCCAAAACCCCGCAAATCCTGTCTTGAAGCAGATGATACATTATTGTCAATATTATCAGTAGATGCTGAGGTATAAAAGTCCGCACCACTATAAAAATTTATCGCTCTAACACTATCTAATGGAATGTTAATAATAAATACATTGGCAAAATCTGCTAGTTTCTCAGTTCCTATACCACCTGTTACCGCTGAGTTATTACCATCTTGTTCGTAATAACTACTCAGAAAATTTGCCTCAATTTCCTGGGAATAAGGTTGCATCCTATTCGAATTGTTATTTGATGCGCTTTGTCCAAAAACGCTTAAAGAAGTAATTAGAGACAAGAATCCGAAATATTTAGTAGTCATGTAATAAAAGTTATGAGTTAATTACACCCACATCCTCCTCCTACCTCCCCCCCGTTTGCACCGGATGCTCCTTCTCTGTAGGTTTCAAAATTTATTTCGAATTGTTGAATTTTCTTTGGAGCTAAAATCATTTCACTGTCGTTCAAATACATTTTTTGATATAACTTCACAGACACACATCCGCTGAAGAGCAAAGTAAGTACTAGAAAAATCACTATTTGTAAACTCGGTTTTACCATCAGTAATAGTTTATCTTAAGTTTTTCAGAAGTGAATATATTGTCATCATCCGTTATTATGATGCATTCAATTTGATTCAGTTGCTCAATCAGACTTATCCCTTTTTCTTTACCTAACACGAAAACAGAAGTAGCTAAAGCATCCGCTACCTCGGCATCAGGGCATATAATTGAAACACTTTTAATTCCTATAGTGGGATACCCGGTTCTAGGATTTATAATGTGAGCGTACCTGACTCCCTTTACTAAAAAATACTTTTCATAATCACCGGACGTTGCTATTGCCATATTTTTAAGTGTCAACCATCCCAAAGATTTTTTCTTATTTTCAGGGTCAGTTATTTGAACAGTCCAATTGCCTGATTTTTCATTAATTCCCCACGCCAACAAATCTCCACTCGCATTGATTACTCCTCCTTTAACGCCTTCTATTCCGGACATCAAAAGTTTTGCCTTATTAGCAGCATAACCCTTTCCTATCCCACCAAATCCGATTTTCATTCCTTTTTCTTTAAGAAAGACAGTTGAACTATCCGGGTTAAGGACAATGTTGCGCCAATCTATTTTAGAGGAAGCAAGAGCTACAATCTGACTATCCGGTAGTGTTTGTTTCTTACCATTGAAGTTCCAAATCTTATCCATAGATGCAAAAGAAATATCGAATGCACCATTGGTAAGTTCAGAAATTTTTTTTGCACGGTTAATTAAATCATAGAGTTCTTCGTCGACTCTTACCGCTTTTTCACCGGCAAATCGGTTGATGAGGCTTGTTTGAGAATTTTCATCCCAAGAGGAAATGAGTCTTTCAATTCTTAAGATTTCATTAATACAGGCATTTACAGCATTCCATGCTATAGTATCATTGTCTGCGACCGCCGTAATCTCAAATTTACAACCCATTAATTTTACACCCTTTTTGGCAGAGAAAATTGGTTGAGTTGAAACAGATATATTAAGGCATAAAAACAAAAAAATGGTGAAATACAATTTTATCAATTTACTAGATTCCTACATTGCTGAATAAAATCATCGGGACTTTGATGATTAAAAATAATTTCTCCAAGGATCTTCTCGTTCTTATCCATCAGTAGTATTTTGGGAAAAGAACCGATAGGGTTATATTTTTCAGCTAAACCCTCGTTATGCTTGGTTTGTTCTTCTGGCAACCGATTCTTTTTACGAGCGGGGAAATCCAAATATAGAATTGCTAGGTGTTCTTGTGCATAATCTCTAAACACTTCGTTTTCTAATATTTCCTTTTTGAATTGGATACAAGGTCGACACCAATCAGAACCAGCAAAAATCATTAGTATAAATTTTTCATTTTTTGTGGCATACTCTTTCGCTTTCGATATATAGGAAAAATTATCAGTGTCTGATTGCGAATATACAGAAATTGATAAAAGTAATAATGTAATTGGTATTATTATTTTTCTCATTGTCCTGAATTTTATATGCTCTATCTTAACGTAATTTATCTTTGATTCAGTGGAATGGTACACACGTTGGTATTATTTATTGTGTATATCTTTCTGATTTAGCGGCATAAACACTAATACTCAAATTTGAGTGTTAGTGTGTGCACCGTTTTTCGATTTCAGCTAATCATCTGTCCCTTCGTCATTATCATCATCGTCATCATCGTTTTCTTCTAATTCTACTTCTAGAACTTTACCATCTTCCGAGATTTCAATCTCATATGCTTTCCCATCGACCGTACCTTCAAGTTCGTATACAACCCCTTCATCTGTTTTCTCTATTTCAGCTTCGGTAATTATAATTCCAGGCATTGCCTTCTCTGCGGCTTCCAGAATAGCCTGGGGGACCTCTGAAAGAAGGATTTTTTCTTCACTTTCCCTTATCCCAGCAATCAAAGCACTACTTGAAACTATCAAAATACTTACCATAATTAGTTTTTTAAACTGTTCCATTTTTTTATTCCTTTCTTTTATTATTTTTGCTCATAATCTGACAAAAGTAACTTACACGGTGATTTTGAAGGAATTCTGTAGTCAGAATTCTATTCGGAGGATGTGCCACTGATTATTGCTATCATATGTCACTTTCCAATGATTGGTCTCACATATCTTTTTAACGATCGGGAGTCCTAATCCCAAGGTATCTGATGCCATGTCAGCTTTGTAGAATCGCTCAAATAACTTTTTTGGATCTATGGTTAGCGACTGTCCGGTATTACTAATAATCAATGTATAATCTCTTAGATCAATTCTCATTTCCCCGTTTTCAAGGTTGTGTCTAATTGCATTGCTAATTAGGTTAGATATTAATGTTTCAACTAATATTCGGTTGGCAGTAATTGTTACCTCTTCCAAATTCATTTCGACAGTAATAGACTCTGCTTTGATGAAATCGTAACTATTTTCAAGCTGTTTCTCAATAATATCCGATAAATATATCGGTTCACATTCCGGGTATTGGAGGTTATTGATCTTAGCAAGCAAGATTAACGTTTGGTTTAGTTTTGATAATCTATGAGTAGCAGAAAGAATGGTGCGGATGTACCCCGCTTGCCCTTCGCTCATTTCCGGCATCTGAATCAACATTTCAAGCTTGGATTGAATTATGGCTAAAGGCGTTTGGATTTCGTGCGATGCATTTTCTGTGAATTCTTTCAGACTGTGGTAATCAGATCGCACCTTATCGGTCAGTTTTTTTATGGAATCATTAAGCTCTTTGAACTCAGTTATATTTGAAGATTTTAGTTCGATAGATTTGTTTTCATGAATGGAGAATTTTTTAAGAATTTCCAAATTACAGTAGAAAGGTTGCCACAGATTTTTTGATATACGTGCATTTATCAAAAAGAGACCAATTAGCATAATTACAAAAACAATACCAATTGATAAACCAATGGCTCCTAATATATCGTGTGCTTCAATTAAGGAGCCACGAACAGTTATACAATATTTCTTATTATTAATGATTTCAATTGCGCTTATTTCTCGAAATAGTTCATTTTCTTTTTCAATAGGATCATAAAGGAGTGTATCTTTTACAACCAGTGCATTTATACTCGAGTCATTTAATTCCTTCACTTCGATAATAGGATAAAGCTGATTAGGGAGTTCACCCTTTTCAATTTCCTGTCGAATACGCTCAATATTGACGGAAAGCTTCTCATTTATCTCCTCGTTTATAATTGCTGCAAGAATGAAGTATAAAAGAGCACTCGCTGTAAGGAAGATGAGTACAGAAAACAACAAATAAGATTTGTTTGTTTTATACAGTAGTTTCATTTATCTGTGAATTTGTAGCCCAATCCATATACGCTTTCAAGATAATCATTACCACCTTGATGTTGTATTTTCTTGCGTAGGTTTTTAATGTGAGTATAGATGAAATCGAGGTTTTCGATTATATCAAAATCATCTCCCCATAAGTGTTCAGCTATAGCCTGTTTGGTTAGAACCCTGTTCTTGTTGATAATTAAATAGAGGAGTAGATCGTATTCCTTTCTAGTGAGATGAATGGGTAGTTTATTCACTTCTACTTCTCGGGCGGAAGGGTTTATCTCAATTTCGTTAAAGACCAAACTGGTACTCCCTTCAAAACTCCTGCGCCTGACAACGGCGTTGATACGCGAGTTAAGTTCAGACAAATGAAAAGGTTTGGTAATATAATCATCTGCACCCATATCCAATCCTTTGAGCCTGTCGTCAAGCGAGTCCTTCGCCGATACAATCAATATCCCAATCCCTGGATATTCGGTCTTTAACCAATCGAGCAGGTCAAGACCATTACCGTCTGGCAGAGTAATGTCGAGCACAACAATATCATATTCATATACCTCCAGTTTTTCCAAAGCAGTCGAGTAGTCCGGGGCTTCTTCGCAGGTGTTGCCTTCTCTTTCCAAGTAGTTTGAGATTGTCTTAAGCAGATCTATCTCGTCTTCAATTATTAAGTACTTCAAATAACTACCTCAATTAACATGAATAAAGTAACCCCTAAATCTGTAGTAATTCTGTAATACCGACGTTTATGCTGTTAAGATTGGTACTTATCAAATAAAGAATCATCTTAACAAATATAGATAATTTCTTTGTTCCAAGGTTGTTTTATTTTAACCGATTAATTGAATCGGTTTTAACTATACTAGATGGTTTTCACGTTTTTTTATACCTCCAAATTTTAACTCTAAATTTATTATTCCATTGATTGTTTATTAAATCAACTAATAACCGATACGCAGAGACTACTCTTCAGCCAAATATACTATCGGCTCTGTGTATTTGTGAAAGCTCTTCCGTGTATCCGGATTGAGTTTTCTGAAAGCGGTGGCGGTCAAAATCAAACGGCACCGATGCGACGTTTGCCCTCCCGATCCCAATCTCACAGTAATATTCACCGTATCACCAATTATTTCAGGTGTCGTAAAGGGTGGCATGTAGAGAATCATGAATTCACCATAGTGAGCTGCAGTTCTCAATTTCATTTTATAACCCTACCTACCGCACGCGACAGCCTGGTAATAAGCTCCGGAGGAGGCCCTCCTACGCCAAGGCTTCGGTAGATTTACACACTAACTCCGCCAAATGGCGGATACGGCGGGCAGGGTCCACCTGCGTTCTGATAAATCAGAACTTCGGCGGATAAAACTCCTTATTTACCCAGATAGTAAAAAAGCCTCCCCGCCAAAAGGCGGAAAGGCTTTTTTTGCTCCCTAGGTGCAACAAGTTGACGAACTTTTTCAAAGGGGGTTTCTCGACGATAACTGTTCCAATCAAAGCCCGTTATACCGATTCAAAAACAGGCTATAGGTGTCCAAAGCTAAAAACAAGAGTAGGACGTTCAACAGCTACACTATATCAAAGTACAATATCTCGAAGAAGGATATCAAACTCAAAACATGGAGATTTGAACCGGTCTTATAAATACAAGGCACTAATGGATAAGAACAACTGGACTCAAGCGGAGTTGGCCAGACAACTGGGTGTAAGTAGGGCTTGGGTGACGAAGGTACTACAAAGCAACGGATTATGAGTCCGCTGCTCCACCGTCGACAAAACACCTTGTGTATCCCTTAAAAGCGTATCCCTAATGGGAGATTTAGCCTGATTAAGAGGATAATAGATTTAACTAAAATCTCAAAATTCAACTCCAAGAGTATGTTTTAGGACTTTGATAATGAGATGCGTTTTGATACACATAAAGGATGTTTTGAGACAGGATATTAAACTAATAAGAATTTGTTTCAAAAAGGCTGGTATTTAAGACTCAAATGTGGGCTAATCAATGGGGACAGGTCAACTGGGTGCGCAGAAAAAAATAAACACCTATCGTGGGCTTTTAATTCCAGCTAATCAGGATATCCGAGACTTTTCTATAACTCGTATTCTACGCAACATAATTATATTCCAACCGCTTTATGACATTATATCGGAGTTCTCACTGCACAGCGTAACATTCAGAACAATCGTCGCCTCCTTACTATTAATATCCAGTATTGGTGCCCGTGATGCTAACCCCAGGTTTCACTTCACAAATATTAGTCTCGCAGAAGGCCTCTCCAATAGTGCAGTATTCAGTATTCTGAGGGACAGTAGGGGATTCATGTGGTTTGGTACGCGCAATGGACTCAATCGGTGGGATGGTAGAAACATGAAAACGTATCATCATGATCCTCTTGACAGTTTGAGCTTGCCTAGCCCGGGGGTAAAATCGCTGGCTGAAACTCCTGATGGAATTATTTGGATCGGTACGTTTGACAATGGATTGGCATCATTTGATCCAAAAACAGAATCCTTCAAACGATATACTTCAAATTCAACTGACTCCACGTCTTTGGTAGACAACAATATCACTGTTTTAACCACGGATAGTAATGGTTTATTATGGATTGGAACTCAGAATGGAATTTGTAGAATGGATTCTATATCTGGTCACTTCACCCAATTCCAGAATGTACCTGGCAACGAGTTCTCATTACCACACAATTGGATAACCGCCATTGAGAAGGATTATAATGGCTTGCTTTGGGTTGGGACGGATGGAGGATTGCTGTGTAGATATTATCCAGATATTAATGGCTTCAAGACTGTAGATAACAGAAGTTTTTCTCCTACTAGTGCAGGGACAAATCGAATTACTGATATTTGTATGGATTATTCAGGTGAAAATTTGTGGGTAAGTATGTTTCCATTGGGTTTATTTCAGTATTCAATTCATGATGGAAATGTCAATTACTTCGGTGCTATTACCAACGATCAACATATGGTGAATAAAAATGCTGTCTATTCCCTTGATCTGGATACAAAGGGTCATGTTTGGATGGCTAGTTTAAACGGCATTACAAAATTTGAGCCTGAGAATGGCAATTATCAATTCTTTGAACCAAATAATAAAGATCAAAATAGTATATCGGGTAAAGAACTGACTGATCTCATGATTGATTCACAAGGATTCATCTGGACAACTTCTTATGCAAACGGAGTAGATGTTTGCAATCCAAATCAATTTAGAATCCAACATTTCAACACTTCACAAAATGATGTAATACCGTTGCAGTTTGATAGAATCACCGGGATGGATATGGATCTTCAAAACCGGCTGTGGTTATCTGGTGCCCCAGGAGGATTTCAACGTATTGATCTAACCACTGGGGAAACTAAACTGCTTCAAACCGATGATACTGATCCAGGGGTTTGGAGTATGGATTATGCCACAAAGGTGATGGTGGATTCACAAGAACGTGTATGGATGGGTACCTATGGAGCTGGACTATTCTGTTGGATACCGAAAGCGGACAAAATCGAGCATTACCGAAAATTACCAAATCATAAAGGCCGATTGAGTAATAATACCCCATATGTACTTTATGAAACCAGGGACAATACTATCTGGATTGGAACACAGGGCGGGGGATTGAATCGCTATAGACCCAAGTCAGATAATTTTGAATATCTACGACACGATCCCGACGATTCAACTTCTCTTGGAAGTGACAAAATCTACACTATGCTGGAAGACCGACGCGGTGAAATATGGATTGGGACCAGCGATGCAGGACTTGACCGATTGGATAGAAATTCGGGTAAATTCCAGCACTATAGAGTAACAAAGCAATCAAATAGCATCACCAGTAATATTATCCTAACCCTATACGAAGATAGCCATTCAAATCTTTGGATTGGAACACGGGGAGGTGGACTCTGTCAGTTAGATAGTGCCCGCAAGGAATTTACACAGATCAACCTGGGACCTAACCCTGAGCAGACTGAGATCAATGGAATACTGGAAGATGAGCAAGGATTGTTATGGATCAGTTCCAACTTGGGTATTCTCAAATATCATCCTATTAAAGGTCTGTTGGGTACCTTCCTACAATCAGATGGAGTTCAGGGTCTTGAATTTATATGGGATGCTTGTTTGAAAGATGCAAATGGGTTTATGTATTTTGGAGGTTTGAACGGGCTAAATAGATTTCATCCAGATTCTATAGCTCTTAATGAGCATGTCCCACCTGTGGTCTTTACAAACCTTTGGATCAATCACGAAAGGATTAATGTTAGGGATAAAGTTGGTCAACAGCGCATTTTACCCGAAGCAATAGAATTTCTGGATACACTAAAATTGACTTATCGAGATAAAGTTATCAAATTTGAATTCGCTGCTTTAGACTACTCAAATCCTCGACTCAATCAATACAAATATAAACTTGAGAATTTCGACCCGGACTGGGTGAATATTGGAAATCTTAACTCAGTTACTTATACCAGTCTTGATCCTGGCTGGTATAATCTCCATATAAAAGCGTCAAACAATGATCAGATTTGGAATGAAGAGGGAGCCAAGCTGGCTATCTTCATTAAACCACCTTTTTGGCAGAGCTTGGGGTTCAGGATTTTAACCGTCCTGTGTATACTTGCGATGTTCCTGATGATCCTATGGCTACGAACCGTTCGATTGAGGGCACAAAACAAGAAATTAGAAATATTGGTTCGTCAACGTACTTCAGATCTCAAACTTGAAATGGAAGAACGGCGCCGAGTTGAAAAGGAGAAAACCGAGCAGCAGGTTGAACATTTACGAAGGGAATTGTTAACCAAAACCTTGAGCCTAAATGACCAACAGCAAATAGTTGAAGATCTGCAGACTAATCTGGAAGATCTTGCTCAAACTGTACCTAGAGAGTCCAGATCGAGATGGAGAAAAATGCTTCGCTTCTTGAAGGAACAGTCAACTATACGACAGGGCTGGAATGATTTTGAACTCTGGTTTACAGAGGTGCATACTAATTTTTACTCTGTCTTACGCGAGCGTTATCCCGATCTTTCTGAAAGTGAATTGAAGGTTTGTGCTTTACTTCGATTAAACCTATTATCAAAAGATATCTCAAAAGTTATGAACATCCAATCAGCCTCAATTGATACCTATCGATATCGTATTCGCAGGAAGATGGGGCTGAAGAACGAGGATAATCTCACTACCTTCTTATCTCAATTCTAATCTTGGGATAAACATACTTAAAAAAGTCCTCAAAATCGATAGTTGAGATTTTGTCTAGATGGAAAGGTATTGCAAAACATTTAATTTCTAGTATGAAATTTAAAAGTAATACCTGGCTGATAGTATGAGCTCGCACGGGAAATTACTTATCGTGTGGGATGACTTGGACACAATGACTTCTATTCAGGAGCAATTGGCCAATCACTTTGATATCGTAATTATTGAGGTTGTTGATTTTGAACAAGTTCTAAGTTTTCAGCCAGACTGCATACTTGCGAATATCCCATTGGATAATTTGACAGGTATCAGCATGCTCAAGAAAATCAGAAATACATCCGGCCTTGAATCAATCGGCTTGCTGTTACTTACAGATCGAAATGAGAACAGATACGCATCTCCTCTAGAAGGGCTAGATGTAGATCTGTGCATTGCAAAACCATACTTAATTGAAGAACTATCGGCGGCTCTGATTGGGATGACACAAGTTCACAGACGCTGTCAAAAGTTATTGTCTACGGAATTAACATCTAATTGAGAAAACACCTGGAGGGAATTATGTTTCAATATCTCATCACACGAATAGCATTCTTGATTGCAACATCGTTAACACTTATCGCCCAACCTTCATTCAGCGATCCAATGATAATTAGAGAGGCAACTCATGCCGAACCCTTGCAATCTTACTTAGGGGACTTTGACCAGGATGGAGATTTGGATATTGTTGTAAATTCATTCAGGGGACCAGCTCTATACTGGCTTGAGAATGCCAACGGACAAGGATTTTTTGATGGTTATACACTTATTTCTGAAGATATTGAAGTTTCTTACATGCAAATAGAAGTCGCAGATCTTGATGGGGATGGTGCCCCAGATGTGGTCGCCTCGACACTCGGGGATGGTGCTTTGGTGTGGTTTGGGAATGATGGACCCGGTGGTGAATCATGGACCGAAACATCCATTGTCGATCCAGATGGAAACGATCACCATAATGAACTCTTCACAACAGTGGACGTGGATGGAGACGGGGATATTGATATACTGAGACATCATGATAGTGCTTATTCATGGCTACCGAATCTCGGACTTGGTGAATTTGGTGATCCCATCGAAATTCCGCTTTCCTCATCCAATAATACCAAGCTAATCACAGCAGATATGGATGCGGACGGTGATATGGATTTACTAATCAGTGATTCCGAAAGAATCAGATGGATAAAGAATAGTGATGGTCTTGGCGCTTTTACAACCATCTATATAGTTCGTGAAGAGGAAGATTGGGTCTATTGCCTAGATGTATCAGATTTTAACGGAGACGGTTTTAATGACATCCTTGTTGCAACAGAAGATAGCACCTGGTGGGCGGCCAACCAGGATTCCGGATCAATTTTTACTCCAGCCATTAAAATATCTGATTGGGGTAGGTTCTGTACCTCAATTGATTATGACTTGGACGGCGATCAGGACATAGCTGTTGCTGGTGGAGCGCTTATCCTTTTTGAAAATATTACTGGTTCAGGGTCCTTTCAAGTCCATGGAGACTCTGTAAGCAACCATGGATACACTCGGAATCTAAACCCTGGTGATATAGATGGAGATGGAGATTTAGACTTGCTTCGTTCTGGAGGCTATGTGCATGGACTTGGAGCATCTTTTCATTTTAACTGGTATGAGAACACAGATTCTTGGGATCCTGTGAGACGGTCAGTATCCTTTAATGCTGGTAATGTCATGCTGGAGGATTTTGACGGGGATGGCACCCCCGAAGCAATCATGACTAGCGAAAATACAATTTCCTGGTACTCAGATATATCCATTTCCAACCCGGGTGTGGGGCATGAAATAAGCGTCCCATCTGGAGGTGGGAGGTGGGATACAATAATCCCATTCTTTGACGATCTTGATGATGATGGGGATTTGGATATGCTGTATTATTTCCGGTATTGGTTTTCGAGCTTTTCAAATCCATCCTGGATGTTCAATCTGGTTGGCAATGGCAGTTTTGGTAATGCAAACTATCTGGAAGATACATTTGGTCCAATGGAGCTGGGGGACATGGATGGAGACGGTGATGCCGACCTGGTGGCTATTCAGAAAGATCCCCTTAGAATAGTTTGGATTGAGCATACTGATCAAGCAGACATGTTTTCGACACCCCATTTGATCGCTCCCATAGATTTCGAGTTGAAAGAAGATTATATTCGTTTCAAAATTGCTGATGTGGATTCTGATGGTGACTTGGATGTTGTAAGTCATGGTGAGCATCAGGATGGTGTTGGTTCTGAGCTCCTCTGGTACGAAAATCTTGATGGAATGGGTGCGTTTTCGAACCCCTCAGACCCACATGTAATAATGGATAATGTTTATTTTAACTGCAAATTTGGTGATATTAATGGTGATTCAGCTCTCGACATCCTGGTGAAACGAGACACGTCGTATTATCTACTCGTAAATAGTGGAAGTTCAGGAATATTCGAAACTGCATTACCGTTTCCCGCAACCGGAAGTTTGGTCGAATTTGTTGATCTGGATAATGATTCTGACATGGATATTGTACAGAATCAGAGTACAGGAATTGCCTGGATGGAGAACCTGGATGGACAAGGTAATTTTTCTGAGAGCTCCCTCATCGCATCAGGTGTTGCTTTTGGGGGGGCGAAAGCCTTCGGAGATATCGATAGGGATGGAATCAAGGATATCCTTGGGGTAGTACCTAATGAGTATGGTGTTAGGAGTTGTGTTTGGCTGAAGGGTGAAGGTGTAACTGGCGTAGATGGAGATAACCGGATCATACCATCCAGTCTCACGCTGTATCAGAACTATCCCAACCCCTTCAATCCAGCTACAACAATCCAATACGAACTGCCACAACGATCGGACGTCCAGATCACGGTCTACGATCTAGCCGGAAGACAAGTAACAACACTTCTCTCAGAAACACAGGAAGCAGGTCTCCAATCAGTCCAATGGAATGCAACCAGCGTTCCAAGTGGAATGTACTTTTACCAGATTAAGGCTGGCGAGTTTGTGCAGACCAAGAAAATGGTGTTGTTGAAATAACAGATATTCTTTAAAAGTTATCCTATCAACGGACTATAAATCCATTGCTTTATTGTCGACAAGCACCGGTCTTTATCCCTTAAAAGTGTATCCCTATTTTACAAAGTGACCATTCTCTGGGCTTACCGTACGCGACAGCCTGGTAATAAGCTCCGGAGGAGACCCTCCTACACTTCGTTTCGGCGGGCAGGGACTCCTTATTTACCCAGATTGTAAAAAAGCCTTCCCGTCGAAAAACGAAAAGGCTTTTTTGCTCCCTGGGTATAGCAAGAAGACGAACTTTTTAAAGAGGCAGTTCTCATACATCAAAGTTCCGGTTAAGGTAAAAATGAAAGGTTTTGAAATCACCGATTCCCGGTATAATCCTCCAGAAATACTCGCTTCCCAGTATGGGTTAACAACTTTGTTTTTCACACCGGTGGCTAAAAAGCGACCCAAACCAAAACCTGCCGTTACAAGGCGGGAATTAACCGTCCAGTTTCGGGAATTGTTAGAAGAAAACAACTGGACGCAGGCTGAATTGTCCAGACATCTGGGTGTTAGCAGAGCTTGGGTGACGAAAGTATTGAAAGATAAAACTTATTATTGACCTCTATTTTGAAAATCATCTACCAACTTCTGATATTCCCAACTTTTTAAACTAAAAAATCCAAATAAGACCAATAAATCTTTTCCAAATTCCATTACAATACTTGGAAGGTCCGTGCGTATTCTATCTAAAGTAATTTTTCGCTCAGTACACAATTCATCCTCCGAAGACTTGCTTGCATGCACATTGATGCCATATAGCTGTTTACCTTTAAGTCCTCTATAGGATAATTTTATATTAATAACTCCGTTAGTTACTCCTAAATTGCCATATAATCGCTCACAAAACAATAATGATTCGATTATTCTATTCATACGTAGTCCCATATGTACTGAATTGATGTCGATCTCATCTGGTATTGAAAAACTCTCGATAAGATAGTAATCCCCATTTAGTCCAAGAGTCCAATAATTAACCATACTACTATTAGAACTATCCGAAATCCCGTCGCTTTTTGGTTGCGGATCATATACCCTTCCTATAGGAAATGCTGATTGCCCTAATTGTGCTTCTATTGCTGCATTTTTTAACTTCGATTGATCAGATCCAATTACTTTTTCCTCGGGTGAAAAAATCAGTTCAAGATAATTCAGTTGGGTAAAGTTATTTATCTCCAATATTCCTACATCTTGGTGGGTTTTTACCCATTCATGATTCCAAGCCTCAATGCTTGTCTGACTGCTAGAAAGAAGCCCCAACCTCCGTCTAACTCTTTTTGATAGTTCAACTTTTGCCTGACTCAATGCTTTATTATCCCAGAATAAAATGTCATACCCTATTAAATCAAAATGAATTTTAGGTCCATTTGGTATGTGATTTGGGCTACCTGGATTATGATCTTCTTTCGCCATCAACAATAAATTATTATACTTATCCATTCCCATCGAAACACCAACTTCTAAATAACAATTTGGCCGCTCGTTAGTCAAATCAGCTATAATTATATCAGCACTATCAATATTTTGTATAATTTCACTTTTTAGTAAACCACCCTCATTGTGCTTATCAATACGTATACAATCTTCTTTATTAAATCCATTTTCAACAAGAGCTGGAATAATTACTTGGCTACACATATCGTCTAAATCCGTATTACCGATCGGCATTATTATAAATGCTTTAGCCATATTATTTGTGTTTTGCTTTTGATTTCTTGTTTTGTTTGTTGATTATTTTCCTCAACGCATTCCCCATTATCCTTCCAAATTCCTTCGCCCTTTCCTCCTCGGTCAAATACGCATATTTGCTTATAATTAGTTGAGATAGTCCAGCGGTGTAAGGTGAGTTCTGGGTTGTGGGCGCTTCGCTTATCCGATCTGCAATTTCACCCAGTATACTCTCTCCGATCTCGATTGATGGCCGGTAGAAGCTTCTGATGTCAATCCGTTGATATTCTGCCAATAAATCTTCGATAAACCTGCTTAACGCAATCATGTCACTTGCAGTAAGCTCTGTTTTGGCCATGGACCAGAATTCATCTAGGGCTTCCAGCTCTTTTCGAACGTGTCGAGGATGAAACCAGACTATTTTGCGGCCGGTCTCATAGGCCTTTACTGACTCAAACCACCTCTTATACTTGGTGTGGTGGTCTCCAAGTTTCTCAAATGCATTTCGTAGAATTGGAGGTTTAACCCCTGACTTTATCGCTTCTGTTAGGATTCCATCCAGTTGATCGAAATGCCCAAACATCAAGGCAGCCTTGATCTTTTCCTCCGATTGACCTTTATAATTCATAACTGGAAGTTAGCATTCAACTCAATGAATAGGAATAATTTAAGTTTCAACAGACAACCCTCCCGAACCATTTGAATGTGACCAGCTATCTTAATATATATACCAGGTGGCTTGATAGGGAGCAGAGGGCTTCTGCTTTTCTAGGCTAGGTTCAACTGAAGTAAAACGGGCGAATTGGTTCCCCAAAGATTTTTTACCTAGCAAAAATGGGTTGGTTCCAGTCAATGAACAGGAATCAACTTGTTTGACAGATAGTATTTCTGATACGAAAATGCAAAAACCGGATTAGTGAACATATCCTCTTATTAGTTACTATATACGGAAAGTTGACACCTGGTTACCAGCAACGCAATTTGGTTGATGCGCTGCTAGATACGTGCTCTTAATTTCGATGCATATGACTCAGAGATCCCCGGCCAGATGGTTAATATTTCCCGATTAGTAGGTTTCTGTCTAGTCTGCTTGAAATACTCCCGGACCACATCTTGTTTACTAAAGAAAGGATATCGTTTAACGATGTCCCGCAGCTTATCCCCATGGGGAAACACTGGTTTTGGCAGCCACACATCCTCTTTAGCACTTAAGAAGCGAGCTAGAATAAGCTTTCGCAGTTCATTGTACTTAGTTGGAAGGTATACATGAATTTCATCCGTCAGATTGTGGTTCCTTAATTTAGATCTGTACACCTGTTGATATATCCCAACAAGCTTCTGGTTCATTTCCACCAACTTGATGCGATCTGGAATATCTGGTGGAACACACATCCCGTTTACAGACAGATCCATTGCACCATAATCAGATTCAGCATATGTAAGCACCCCTGCGAATACAACATTAACTGCGGAAGAGTAATCGTTCTTTCCAAGCAGATTTCCGAAGTGGTCGACAGCAATGTTCGACGGCCGAAGCCATTTGTTAAATTCCATTCGGTATTTTTTATAACAGAGAACCAGAGTGTCATCAATTCCTACCAGGTTAATGATGTCATTGCAGAACTTCTGGATATATAGATTGTCAGATTTTAGAGCTTTACGATAATGACTTTTTGATAGCTCAATGTTGCAGAAGTGGAAGTGAAGGTTCGGGTATTTTAAGTTAATAGATATGGGCTGGATTTGATATTTAATCGGGTCGTAAAGTTCATCGAATTGACCCGTACCGTCCAAAATGACAGTGCGATTTTTTGAGTGTATCCGCTTTAGATAATTTGCTACTGTGGTTGCATGGACATGACTATCATACGACTTTGGCTCATAGTAGCCGCCGTTGTCAAGTACCATTTGAAATGGAATTAAACCTTCCGGATCAAGGTTCAGATTTTGGACCGCCTGGGTTTCCCACTCAGCTATCAGCTGTTTATCCAGTCGCTGTTGTAAACTATTAACATATGTTTTTGTTAAGTTCTTGAACAGGTTTACATAATCCAACAAAGCCTTATCGTACATTGGCAAATGCTTATGAATTTTATTGCTGATAACAGTACGTATGTCCAGCAGATTCAGAAAGTGTTCCTGATAGGTTTTAACAAGCCGTGGTCGCTCGTCTATGAATATTTGCCTAGGGATATCATTGTAATGAGTAAGCCCTTTTCGCACTATCTCAAAAGTGATCATCCTATAATAAAATTCATGTGTAACATACAGGACGCGAACATCATTATAGGCTAATGGATTCTTTGGCAGGACAGGACAGGGGCCTGTCTTCTTTTTCCTCCAGGAACAATTATTACATATTCCCTTTCGATAGTCAGCAGCAAGGTGACCGGCCGGGCAGGATTTCACCTCTACAAAGGATTCAGGTTCGGGGATATAGCCGTTGGATGCGGGTATTAATTCATTTCTAACCGGACAGGTAAGTTGACATTTCTTGCAGACTGAAGCTTTAAAATAATATAATCCGGCGGGGCACTTTAGTTGAGATCTGAATGTTGGCCATATTTCAATATCCCTTGCATTGACTTTTCTTGCTTTGATTTCGTCTATTTGTTTATAGATATCATCAACGCGCTCCAAGACGATTAAAGCACACCAGTCAGAAGTATTTTTTAAGCGGTCAATTATCAGCTCTTTCAGTATGGTAGTTTTACCAAATCCAGGAGGAACGGGCAAAACTGTCGGTAGCGAAAGCTGACTGCTGTCCATCATCACTTTGATGGTGTCTTTGATAGCCTTGTCATGTACCTGTGATGGAATTACTCCATAAGTCGATAATCGTATTATTACCTCCTTATACACCGACCCATGCAGTTTGTTATTCCAGGCTGGAAATGAACTCTTAGGTTGCAGACCCAGCTTCCTAATAATGCTTGGTAAATCTTCTGACGCGGATTTTAGGAACTCTAAATCATCAGCGGCTAGAACGTACCGGAATTCTTCCAGAAGGAACTTTACAGTTCCCCTGATTTTATCACGTGTAACAATATGGGTAGCCATTATCCAGTCGGATTTATCGGTATGCACGTATTCAGTTTCTGATAGCATGGCCTGGTCATATACTTCCGGGATATTCAAAGCAGCCATGAAAGCTGTTACATTGAATGTGTTATCTTGAGGTTCTGGCATTTGATTTTTAACAATTATGTTAACGTATTTGAATTTAATGAACGAATGTTGGTAATGATTAGTAATAAAGTTCGCCTGCAGGCGTGTTGTGGGCGTGCCTTCGGTGAAGGACTTGAGGGTTTATTCGTCTTCCGGGAGCAGTAATTCCTGGCCGTTGACAAGCCTTTCTATTATTCCAGAAGCCTCGGCTTTATTTAACTCCACCCCAGTGCTTTTTCCGTAGGATATGGAAATATGCAAACCTATTCTGCGGAGTGCATTATTTTCTCCATATAATCCATTAGCAAGGTGCAAAATGTAATCTAATTGCTTTACGGATGCGCTAGATGTTGGAGCAGAGGAATTATTAAAGTTCTTTCCCTCAACAGGAATTTCCTCTGCATTAGTTGGAGCAAGTCCGGCCATAACAGCTAGGAAAGATAGCGGAATTCGATATGCTTTTCCTGTGGCTCTGGTTATTGCCATAGATTTTATGGAATATTCGGGGGCATCTTTCCACTGCTTTTCTTCAGAACTGCAGAGGGCTTCCCCGGCCGCAACTATAATATCGCCATGGCGTACTTCTACCCTTGCCTCGTAGGCAATAGTATCCCTGTCCAGCTTCTTACTGTACATCACGACGGGAAACAATCCTAGCGTGGCTCCGATTGTTGTCCACCATTCCACTTTTGGGTATTTCTTCCCTTTTATCTCTGCAATAAATTCAGTGCCTGTACATTGACTGGCTATTATCTGAACAAGATCCTTCATTTCCTGCATGGCTTTTTTAGGGGATCGTGAAAATAGGATAGCTCCCCTTTTTGTGGTGGGCACCATCATGATCTGATCCATATCTCCGTTCCCTTTTTGTTCATTTTCCTTTTTGGTTTCCATTGTTTTTCCTTTCTGATTAATATCAGTTTTTCTTCTGGTTGGATTATTTACTGATGCTAATTAATTCTTTTACTGCTTCGATTTCTTTTAGCCTTGCCAGGTTTGAATAAGGATCAATTTTGAGCTGGCGATCTATTTTCAGCTGCTTTTGAATTTGTATTTCCCTGTATTTTATATAATCACGTAGTAATTGTCTCATTTATTATTCCTTTTTTTACGGGTTATCATTTGTATTTTTATGGTGATAAAGGCTCATTGTATAGCCGGTAATGACTCTTCGGAGTCAGGTGAGAATTAATGCGGAGGGAGAGCTATCTAATTAACTCATAGAATTAACGTTACCAAAAACGAATTCAATTTGTTTTGATACGTTGTTATACCCAGTGAGATATGATTTAGCTAATATTATATCTCTAGAGGAAAGCATCTCTTTAAATTCCTGAATAATGCTATAATCAATGGGTTTAGTAATTGACGCAAATAGGGCGTGCCCTTGTTTTTGTATTTTGAATGCTCCAAACGCTGGTTTTTTATAACTCCTGTAAATATAAGAACCATCATTTTTCCGTTTGAATTCACCTGTTTTCCTGTCACGAATCGTTATTAGTTTCCAATCGTATCCGCATCTTCCACAAAACAGGAATTCCCTTCTATTTCCGGTATCAATTTCATGCAATGCAAACTTATATAGACACTCGGGACATTGTGTACTTTGATCATTTACAATCGGCATAATCCTCCTCCTTCCAATGGTTTACAAGTGTGATATTTTGTGGGCAATCATGAGGGATACAATTCGCATCTTCAGTTCTGTCCCAATGGCATAAATATGAACATGGTTTATCTTGAATATCTATGAATTGTCCATGTGGGCAGTCCAAACAAGTTTGACTCCATGGCCATTCAACCAAACTTACTTTCGAAGAAAACATAGGATACCTCATGGATAGAATTTGTATGAATATTTGGGCTCATGGGGTTTTCACCCGATTTATTGATGGCGGAGCGCCAGCGGAGTTTTTAAGCGGAGGGAATAACTTGAAGCAGGATAGATTTAGCTAGTGGAATTGTTTTTATAATAGTATAGTAACCGTCAGCGAGAGGGCTGCTTTTGGCAGTGTAGCCTAATACTTCGTTGTCGTGAACGATTTTCCCTTGCTTTACGGTTATCATTTTAATGCTGTTGGTTTTGTTGCAGGCCTTTTCACTGTATTCACTTTTGGCTGAATCACTAATATTAGAACTAGAATACCCGTCCCGTTCAGCGAGTCTACGCCATCCACCGACCATCGTTATCATATCACCTTCTATTGTAGGAAGGGGAAGGGAAAAAGTGGGCTTATAAGTAACACTTAAATCCTGACCCATTTCAATCCGTACACCAAGTCCCAAATCAAGGAGTAAATCAATAAAAATATGTGCTGTACCCAGATTTCTCTCCCCGACAGAACACGGTATTCCTAAAAGCCCGTCATTAGCTTGGGTTAAGGTATATGAATCATTTCCCGATCCGGGTAGGGCGATATAGCATAAATGAGCTAAGTCTTTAATAATCAGTGTCTGCTCATCCTTGGAATACTTTATTAATGCACCTCTAATGTGGGCGTTTATTTTATCTATCTTTGTTTTGAAGTATGATTCCTTTTCATTTAAGTCGGTTATTGATTCCGCACGTTTTATTAGCTTCGAAACTGATTGGCCATATTCAGATCGTAATTCCTTTGCTATGGGATATAGTTTGCTTCGATCCATGAATAATTCAGGGATTTCTACCTGTTGACAGTAGTGTTTTACTGCTTCATCGGCTTCGTCGATTTTATCTTTCGCTAACTCAAATAATTCAGTAAGAGGACCGGCCACAATGTCAATTGATTCAATGATATTCTCCGGTATTCGGGATTTCAGACATTCTTCTGCTGGTTGTCCATTCATATAATTCCAGAAAGCCAGTATCCTTTCCTTGGCTTCGGAAATAGGTTGCTCTTTTCCTCCACCATTCCAACGTTGGAATTTAGGTAGGGATAAATCATGTACTTCTGTGAAATTGTGATCTGATTCTTGGATTTTCAAAGTTAGCCATTCACCGAATTGATTAGGGTTTCGGTATAGTAATATTCGATTATCAGTAATTGGAATGCATACGATTGAATCGTCGAAATCAGCCCCACCTAGTAGTGTGCAGATCCAGTTTTTATCCTTTCTGCTGATATATAGATTTGCGCCTCGGATAATGCAACTGCCGGAATTTACTGTCGGCTCTTTTACAAGGATGTCTGGTGTGAGGTACGCCCTAATCGCACCCGGGACTCTCACTCGAAGTTTAGCCGGTCGGATTAAATACTCTCTGTAGAAATGCCAGACCCTTCTTATCATCCATGGAAATATGAGTGGAATCTGATGTTGAACCAATCGCTTCAACACCCACTTTTCCCGTTGTAGAGATCCATCTCCATTGAAATCCAACCCATCAATTCGGTTCATGAATTCCGGTAATTTCCCATCCCGGATATTTGTAAGTACTTCCACCAGCATTTGGTCGATCCAATCCGGAATAAACTCCCATAACTCTGGAATATTAATAATGGTCTGGATGTCTAAATAAACTTCAGTTGATCGTTTTAACTTTTCAAACCCATTGAAAGAAAGTCCCTTTACCTGGTGTTTGAATTGCTCTCCAAAGACGACCGCATCCATGTCCAGATTGCGTATTTCTCCATGTCCTTTAATCAGACCTTGCTCCGTAAGCATGGTAACTTCAACCCGATCTCCTAGATTTGTTTTTAGTCCGCACTTCTCAACAAAGCCCTGGTCAATAAGCGAAAACCCGTCATAATCATCTGGATTAGTATTTTCCACGTGGATTCCTGGTTTGTCAAAAGTACAATACCTAAAAGGACGAAGAATTCTCCCTAGATATTTTCCTGTTTTTAAGATTTGGCTGGTGCCTTTGACATTCGCATCAATAAGGGATTCCAGATTGATACTAAACTCTGGAAGAAGGTGTTCGAATGATGATACCTCTATCATTTCCTTATTTGCCCCTGCGCCGATACTTACTCCCTGAACGTCTTTCCATGCACGTAGCAGTGCCGATTTTGTCCACTGTCCATTATCAATCATATTCCTTTTGAAAACAGGTAAGAAAGCGTTGTTGGATTCGCTTTCTTTATTTATGTCCAGGTTTAGCTCCAAAAGCTTTAGAAATCCCTGGTAGTCGGAAATGAAGCGGCCATTATTCAGCCAGGCTTTTATTAACCGAATTTCGCCAGATTTAATGTAGATGAAAGAATGTTCCTCATTGATTGCGTTTATCATTAGTTCATCTGGTTGGCAGGTTAGTTCTACAGATTCTTCTTGTCCCCAGACTGATCTGGTGCAGGAATTTCCTTTGGATTTGTATGTGACCAATTCAACACGATCAAAGTGATTATTCAGCTTCTTCCATTGGAATTGAGGTTTGTTTGGTTTCATGGTTTTCTCCTTACTTAGGTTTAATGAAATGAAAAAGCCCGCTAGGATTAGCAGGCTTTGTAGTAATTAATGTAGCTCTAAATCAGGCAGTTCTGGCCGATCAGAGAAGGTTGATTAGAATTGCAATTATAGCTTTTGTCGAGGGATGCCGGGGCACGAAACTGAAAAGTTAATGGGTCCCATATAGATCATGATAAGTGCCTCGCTCTCGACGAGAAAATTAGGATTATCAATATCGGTCCGAGTCAGAAAATTGAGTATATTAAATAACAGACTGACAGATGGAGTATTTAATTTAGAGACAGCGACCGTGATTACGACACATTCTCAAAAGTCGTTGAAAAGTCGGTTGAACTCAATACAGTATCAAAAAGGCCAATAGCTTCACCTTTGTGTTTGTCAATTCCAATGTATACCAAACTGGCGTCCTCGTATCGC
>CAZIFK010000010.1:0-51140 GCA_964538995.1 uncultured bacterium | reverse complement strand
ATGTTAAACTTAGTAAAATTGATTTCCCTGTATCATTCAAAAAATCTGAGTTGCTCAAGGATGAGTGGATACAAAAAATTATCACAGAGTTGTAAAAATTATTAAATGTCCAAAACTTCACACAGCCCCCGCGCCGTTAATAGAGAATAAAATGAATAAAACACCACCGCTGATTTCGATGTTAGGCTTTGGGTTATTATGAAAGACAATGTCCGATTCAAATTTGATGAGAAGATTAATGGTTACGTGATTACTATGACAGATTTTGTTAGCTTGGCAGCGATTGAAGAATGGAAAAAGAGATTTGATATTGAGTTAAAATCCATTCCATTCAGCCAGAAAATTGTAATGCTCATAGATACGGGTAAACATGAATTTGAGTCTATCCAGTGCTTAAAAAGTTTGCGGGAATTTTTCACTACTAATTCTGTGATTCAATCCAATGGTGTAAAAGCCGCATTTGTTCAGCCCAAAAACTATATAGAGCCACATGTCAAATCAGAATTTGAGGCATATTTTGAAAAATCTGATGACGCATATAAATGGTTAGAAGAATAAACACAATGGTTAACCGGCATAAAAACCTGACCCATGTACACCATGCACTCTGATGGGAATTCCGCTGCGCCTCATTCCCACAGGTGACGGTCACGCTGGGCGGCTTAATTGCTAGTGATGATGAAAAGGAAAAAAGATAGAATAAAGAATCGATTTATATTATCACCATCATTTATAGCTGAAGCTGTACCGGAATTGGAATCATTAGCAAAACCTGGCTGGGTCGTAAATAATCCTTCATTACCCAATGGAGACAAACAATTGAAAATGTCTGCGATTCATAAGATAATAGCTGATTTTGTATCAGAAACAGTTTATGAAAATGAAAGACCGGTCAGCATTGCAGGTGACTGTTGTACAGCTATTGGCGCACTGGCAGGTTTACAGCGAGCCGGGATTGATCCGAATCTTATCTGGTTTGATGCACATGGTGATTTTAACACCTGGGAGACAACCCCCAGTGGATTTTTGGGAGGAATGCCTTTGGCTATGATTGTCGGAAAAGGCGAGCAAACAATGCCGGAAGCTGTCGGGCTCATGGCTTTACCAGAAGACCGAGTTATATTGACAGATGCCCGTGATTTGGATTCTGGTGAGCGGGAATTAATCGCAGAATCAAAGGTAAGCCATATAAACAAAACAGAGACATTGCTAGAGGAGCCTCTTCCAGACGGTCCTATATATGTTCATTTTGATACAGATGTAGTTTCTTTAAGGGAATCGCCTGCACAAAACTACCCCGCGCAGGGCGGTCCATCGTCATCTATAATATTATCTATTTTTAACAAGTTAGCTGAATCTGGTCAGGTTATAGCTGTTTCGTTATCTTCGTGGAATCCCAAATTAGATAAAGGCAACAAAAGTGAAAAAATCAGCATGTCCCTGCTTCAGGCATTAGTTGGAAATGTGTAATAGATTGAATCCATTACCATCAGGGCTTTAAAGCGGTTTTTCGTATAAGCCACCCAACCGACCAGAAAACCAGGCCGGGAAGACCGCGCGATTTTCGTTTCTGTTTACCGGGTTCTGTCAATCAAAGGATAGGAGGTTTCGATGGTTATCCTAGTAGGATTATTGATTGTGTGCGCTATCTGGGCAGTTACAGCAAGTTTGCTGATCGCAAGAGATTTGGAGAAAAGAGACATCCCCGTTAGCATTATCTGGATGAGATTGATGATCCTCAGGTATCTGCATCTGTACAGCAAAATTACCCGGGAGGAGACGGGACGTGTCGGTCCACTCTTCTACCACTATATCATTCCACTAAACGTGGCATTGGCGTTGGCGATTGTGATGGCAATTGTTGCTCTATCCTGAAGCGGGTAATTTATCGGCTAGCGCTTTTGTGGAATCAGTTCGATTAAAAACTATATTTCAGTTTAATATAAAAATTATCATTTTCATCGAACTGACTGAATAATTTATTCTCATTTTCACCTCCTAAAATATCAGCTGCAGCAATGATTTCGACGCCGTCCATTGGATAATACTTTATACTGAATCGTCCCCAATAATCTTCGTGAGTGAAATTGTAAATGACAAATATTTCAGGTTTGATAGTTTCATTCGCGAAAGTATGTGAAAGTAATAATGTCCCTGTGTTGACGATTTCGTCATTTGCTAATTGAGCATTATAATCCAAAATAACTTCTTGTATGAATTGTCCGCTGATGAAAGCATCGCCAGGGGTGATTTCTCCACCAATCATGTAATTAAGGAAATCTTTTTTAACTACGCGATCTTCATCTGTGATATCTGCCGTATAGAAGTTTCTGTTTTGATACAATGCTCCTTCTCCACGGAGCACCATTGCTCCCCACGTGGAAGAGAAGGTTCCACCGATTACCGTTTGCCGGTCGTATTCCGGTATTATTGTTACCTTTAATGGCGCTTGTTGGTTTTGAGTAGGTTGATAATATTGCCGAAAAATGGGATAATCATCCCAAGTGTAAAAATAGGAAAGAGCGAGATCAAGGCCCATGATAAAAGATGAAAATCGAAATCCATATTCCGAATTTTTCAACTGTTTTTCAGGTTCACCCGGATTGTTCAAAAAAATTAATGAATCAGGAATAAATTTGGCAATCTCATCAATGGGCGTATAAAAGGCCCAGGGTTCACCCGGCAGCGAAAACTTCGCCGGAACGTATTGCGGAATCCAAATTCCTTCTAAACGATTATTTCCCCAATAGGCCTGTGCTTTGATGGAATTCAATCCCATTCGAATGTCTTCGAAATCCGCCAGGATAAATTCCCTTAGATCAAGCGGATTAATAATATCGGTAATGAACAGCCCGTCTGCCTTGCCCCAGACAATTTGCTGTTTCCCAATTCGCAGATCATAATTATCAAAGTACAGATCGATATACATCTCACGTAGATTTAGCTCAAGATCATTATGGTCGCCGATGTGGTCATTTTTAACATCGAACGATGCATAACCCAAAGCGTATTCAGAAGGCAAGTAATTGAAATTCAAACGGAGCCTGTTTCTTAAAATCAGATAATCGTAGTCCTCGTTTAGGCGAATGGCGTCATAATTTTTTACATAACCATCAATTTCTACCTGGGCCAGTGATCCGTTGAATATCGTGAACAATAATACCGGCAATATTCTTATCACTGAACACATCTTTCCAATAATTAAGTAATTCGGCTTGATTAATAATGACATTATTAATTTTTCATAAATAATTTGGACATACTGGCTACCATTGGTCGAGGCGCAAAGCGGTTTGACCATGCTAATATTTTATTCATTAGACCAGTAATAGTCGAAAGTTTTTTGGAAAAAAGTGCCGACACACCTAATTCAGCTACTTTTTTAGCATTCATTCTTCTTTTCTTGGCAAAGAATCCGGTCATAACATCCCCTATTCCTGACCGTATGAAAAAGTCCGTATCTGTGGCTCCGGGGGAGAGACAGGTTACCGTTACACCGTGATCTTCTAATTCTTTTGCCAGTGCCTCCGAAAAATTGAGGACATAGCTTTTTGTTGCAGCGTAAGCCCCGTGGTATGGTGTGGGTTGGTAAGCCCCCGTTGAAGCCACATTTAATATAAAACCCGACTTTCTCTCCTTCATGTCACCGCCAAAAAGACCACAGAGTGAAGTTAATGAAAGAACATTCAGATTAATCATATTCTCAACTTCAGAGAATGAGAGGTCAACATGCTCACCATGCATTCCGAAACCGGCATTATTTACGAGAATATCAGGAGCTAATTCATCTGCTTTACACTGGTCGTAGAGATTTTGAGCGGACTTATCCTGCGATAAATCACATGGAATGATGGCAATTGATTGTGAACTTCCATTCGCGAGAGATTCTTTTACTTTTTGAAGCTTTTGTTCGTCTCGGCTTACCAGGATAAGGTTATAACCTTTGGAGTAGAATATTTTTGCGAATTCCAGACCAATTCCGCCACTGGCTCCTGTGATTAATACAGTTTGATTTTTACTCATCATGTTTCCTTATTTTAAAATAGTATGGGTTTTAAGACTGGTAGGATTCTGCAAATATTCATCCACGAGAACAATAGATATTATCTCCCCCTTTCAAGATATCTCTGGGTGAAATATTTGTCGGCGACACCGCGGTTGATTTTAATGTCCTTATAAAGAAGTTCAGTGTGATGCCCTGTTTTGACGTTTTGCATTTCAATTAAATGAGCGCGCCATTTATCAGCACCATCCAAGAGCCGGATATCGTTGGAATTCATAATTTTTATTAGATCACCCTTTTTGTTGTAGAAATTTACTTTTGTAGATACATAATTATCCTTACGAATCCATACCTCGGCTTTACTATAAGCCGTCTCCTGCATTACTTGTTCGTCAATAGGCGTGGACTGGATGATATAACACATAATACCATCAAGTTTTTCTTCGCGCAATAAGGCATACTCGTAATCATCCAGGTCATTTTGTTCAATATCCTCATAGGAAAAATCAGACCCCATAAAACTGTCGGTTTTTTCGCTGGATGAAATTCTTCTTATCCTTTTTAATGCTGGCAGATATAACCATTGATCCTCACGATCTCCATCATCGATTGACAATAACCCCACACCTTTCACATCAGCAGGAGAAAGAAAACGAATGAGAGTCTTATCATTATCCTGCTCATCCGTTTTTGAATATAGAACAACCTGGCGCTTCCGCTCTTTTCCCCGCTTATTTATCAGCTTCATAGTAAACTGAGATTCCTCGTCCTGATCTGTCATTTGTATTTCATTTTTCTCCATAATTTCACGGGGCGATAGGTCTTGTCCTACTCCAAAACTGACGGATAGAAACATGACGATTACTAATTGAATTGCTAAATTTTTCATTGTTTTTTCTCCTTGTTCACTGCACTAAAATATTTTATTTATAATCCTGTTTAACAAATTTTAAGTTGTTTTTCTTTGTTGTAAAAACATGACAGGTTTCCTTACTCCGCCTAAACCCGGATCTTTGTTCTATATTGTCGCGATGCTTCCCCCATATGAACACGGGTTTAAAATATGCAAAGAGTGGTGGAAGTAAAATCAGTGAACCAAATCCACTGGTTATCATAGTAAGAGATACCAACCAACCGAAGTTTTGTACCGGCGTAAAACCTGAAAAAATCAGTACAGAGAAACCTAACACATTCGAGAACATATCAAAAATAATAGCCTTCCCGACTGTACTCATCGTTGTAATCGTTGCCTTTTCCACATCGCGGGTGTTTTGAAATTCCTCTTTAAACCGGCTGACAAAGTGAATGGCGAAATCTACTCCCACGCCAACAGCAATCGCGGTAATGATAGCGGTACCCATTTCTAATCGGATTCCCATAAAGCCCATTAGACCGAAAGTGATCATCGTTGCGATTGAAAGAGGAACAATATTTAACAATCCACCAGATATGGATCGAAAAACAACTAGACAGAATAGAAAAACAATAACGATGGCACTAATGATATTCTGTACCTCACCCTTTGCAATGTATCCGGTTTGCGCTAGCCAGTTCATGACCGAACCACCAAATTCAATTTCCACGCCAGGATCAAAATGAGCGTGAGCATATTCACGTAAGTCGCTATAAATTCGTTTATGTTCGTCCTGTTCAGACGTTTGAATTGTTATTCGAATCTTTGCACGTTGGTAATCGTAATCCACGACGTCTTCAAAATCACCGGGATCCCCAGACATAGAATATAATAGCAGATATTGGGCAATCAGTTCTCGTGAATCAGGAATCCTTTCATACTGTGGCTCATCGTTGTTCATCACCAGGTTGATCCGTTTGATTATATCTGCAAATGAATTAGTGTAACCGATTCCCTCCAACCCTTCTGCATATCTTTGGAAATCATCAATCTGCCTGAGCAGCGACGGATCAGTGATGGTATCAGGTTCCTTGCCGGTAATCATAACACTTAAATTGCGTGCGCCGCCCAGGTATTCATTAAACATATTAAAAGATTGTTTAATCCGATGACCATCGGGAAACATGTCCGTAAAGTCCTCACCGACACGAATCTGGGCGATCCCGACCATTGAAGCTCCCATTATGATTAAAGTTGCTATCGCAATCAAACCCGGCCGTTTTAGAGAGAACATGGCAATAGACGTCAGGAGCCTATCGCCAAGAAGTTTTTTAATTTTCCCCGGTTTTACAGATGGTTTTTTCAACAACATCAACAGCGCCGGCGGCACTGTCAAAGTCAGGATAAGGGCTGCTAATATTCCCATGGCAGCCACAATGCCGAAGTCCCTTATGGACATAATCTTGAATACAGCCAACGTAGCCGATCCTGCTGCCGATGTAATTCCGGTCATTAAAACAGGGGGTGTCATCGTAAGGACTGTTTCCGTCACTGCTTCGGCAATGGATTTATTACGGATTTCTTCATAGTAGCGATGTAAAACATGTATTCCATAAGAGCTGGCAACTGCCACCATGACCATTGGCAATGCCGATGAAACAACCGTTATCTTTAATCCCACATGACCCATAATTCCCATTGTCCAGACAATGCTAAGTAGTACAACTGAAAAAGGAAGCAGTACTCCGCGGATACTCCGGAATGAGATAAAAAAGCCAATTAAAACCAAAAGAAGAGCGAAGGGGAGCAAGAGGGATACATCGGCTTGAATTCCCAAATCAATCTCCTGCTGCATGACGGGCTCCCCGTTGGTGTAAATCTCCTCGGGTCCACTATACTTTTTTGCAATAGCTGTTACTCTATTGTAAACGGAAGCTTGATTATACCCGCGTTCAATATTGGCAATGATCACTGTACTGCTGAAGTCTTTGGAAACTAATTTTCCAAAGATAAGAGAATTCGATTGAACATCAGTGCGAAATTGATTGATTTCTTCAATTGTTTCAGGAATCGTTTCCATAAAGGGACCCACATCAAGCCCCCACTCGCGCCCCTTAATATTGTTTAGGGTAGCAAGACTAGTAATCTGGTCTTCAATAACACCCTCAATGTGTTTTAATTCTTCAGAGATATTGACAATTTTCTGAAGCGTCAGTGTATTAAAAATATTGTCAGTCTTGATTCCAATCATAACGAAATCCTTTTCGCCAAAAACCTCCTCCAGCCGGTCACTAGTGGCTATGATTGGATCGTCTTTAGGCAGCTCCGAGTCGTAGTTGTTCCGTGTTTCTATTTTTGCAATTCCCGATCCGATAAAAATGGTAAGTATCGCAATCAGTACGAGAACAAATTTGGGATAATTGACTATGAGTTTGGCAAATTGTTTAAGCATTTGGTCTTCCTGAATTATATTGGCTATTCATTGCTCCACATATAGTGCACACGCTAACGAGAGCAACATGACTCGCGTTAGTAATATGACTATCAGTCATTGGCGGGTGAAAAAAATAGACCCCAACGGGCCTTCTCTTAATTCTAAACATATTATTATTTCTTCAATCCTTCTAGGTAAATGTCTAATGCGTGTTCCAGGAGTTGTAGTTCGTCGAATCCTTTTAAAAATTCAAAATGCTCCTTTTCTTTGCAGAGTAAAAATATTCCGTTCGCTGTTGCCCATAGGTTTAATGTCATTTTCCAAGTGTTTACATCGCGAAAGGCCCCCTCGCCGATACCTTTTTGTATAATGCCTTCAATCATTTTCAATGTTTCTTCAGCCCGACACATACATGTTTTATAGAACTCAGGTGAAACCTTGTCTTCTAGGTCGCCATGGTGCAAAAAGAACATGATATTAAAATAATCCGGGTGCTGTTGGTAAAACGCAAAATATACGGTTGCGGTTTTCCTAATTAACTCTTCAGCTGATAATGTGGGTACAAGCTCCTTTTGCATCATCTCCATGAATATTTGATCACCTTCATCCAACAATGAAAGATATAATTCTTCTTTACTGGCGAAGTAAAGGTAGAGCGTTCCCTTGCTCAGCTCAGCCTTTTCTGCAATTTCATCCATGGTAGCCGACATAAGCCCCTTACTGAAAAAGACTTCTTTTGCTGCCCCCAAGATGTCATCCCGCCGTTGTTGTTTTTCTTTTTCTTTTCTTTCTAAAATTCCCATGATTCTGCTCTAATCAATCTGACCGGTAGTCATATAATGACTGAATATACAATAAAGTATCAATTTGATGCCACTGTTTTTCCAATTATGTAAAGGGGCAGATGTGGAAAAAACATAATATATTGATAAACAAGCGAATAGATGAATAAGCAGTGTGACTATAAATTTTTATCTATTTCCATTGTTAACATCTCAACATAGATTTTATAAATGGCTTCCAGTTGGTCACTGAATTCCTCGAAAGCGAAAGTGCTCTTTTTTGCAGAAATACTTTCATAAGTAACTAAAGGTTTAATTAGTTTAAAGGAACACTGATTTTTATATGCGTAAATATAGTCTTTCTGATCGCGTGCTTTATAGCCCATTCCCGGCGATAATGTTTTTGAGTAATCGATAAATATCTCCGCTTTACTGCCAATTGACGTCTCTTTGTCGAACGGTACAATAACAATTTTTCCTTCCCCACGTTTATAAAAATAATCTACAACAGTATGAACTTTTAGAACAGCGCTTGCCCCCACGTCTTCCAAAATAGCTGCTTCAATCAGCTTATTCGCATAACGACTCATCACTCCAGTATTTGACGATTGTAGAATCGCTAATTGGGAAGTTGGATAAATGGCACCAATAGCTTCAATTTGATCGTTTCCGTCTTTATGTTCTATAAATCGTTGGTCCCACTGTTTTTTTCTCAGGAGTTTGTAAATTGGACTATTAGCAATTACGTCTTTGCTTATTATTTCCCAGCCAACATTATTTTTCATTGAGTCTGTGAAGATTTGGTACAATTTGTCGGTTATACTATCGCAATCAGGCTTCGGTATATCGATTAAAAATTCAACGTTAAATTCGATTATGGCAACTTTTTGAAAAGCAGATGTCTTAATATTTTCCACTCCCATGGATTCGATGAATTTTTTAGCCACCTTGGCGGGTTGACTTTCAAATTTATTTATATTAAAAGACTTGGGATTCCCGCTGCAACTGAGCGCAAATAGAAATCCAAGGATTATGGAAAGTTTTATATATTTTGATAATCTCATCGTTATCTGATTGTTGAGCGGTTCATGAAAGATAATAACAAATGTTTTCCTTATGGTATAGTAATGCTATAAAACGTTACCGCTGCGGCAGTCTATTTACAATACCCAATCGATTTGTTGAACAATTTGCAACTATTTACTTATGTATTTTGAAATATCGAACTAATGAAACTAAAAAAACAGTCGTTATTGAAACAATTTCCAAGTTAAAATTATGGCGGGAGATTGTCCCGGCCTATAGTATGGGATTGTAAACTTTGTCGTAAACTTCCAATGGATTAGGAGAGCATTATTTAGAAAATTATGGTAATCAGAATTTTTATAACAGGCGGCACCTTTGATAAAGAGTATGATGAAATAACAGGAAAACTTTATTTCAAGGATACACACATTCGCGAGATCTTGGAGCTTGGGAGGGCTCACATAGATGTAAACATCCGCACCCTAATGATGATAGACAGTCTGGAAATGACAGATTCTGATCGGAAACTTATTGTAGACAATTGCAAAAGCGCTGAAGAAGATCAGATCATTATTACCCACGGAACGGATACGATGACAGAAACAGCAAAAGTGCTGGCAAACGGTAATCTGGAAAAAACCATCGTTCTTACCGGCGCCATGATTCCCATTAAATTTGGCAGTTCAGATGGATTGTTTAATATAGGCAGCGCACTGGGTTTTGTACAAAGTCTGCCTCATGACGTGTACATTGCCATGAACGGAAAGTGCTTTGATTACGATAAAGTAAAGAAGAATAAAACAACAGGTGTGTTTGAAAAATTATCAATAAAAACTTAACGTATCCTTGCTTATCACTTACAACGGAGAAAATATGTTAACTCAAAAATTCTTAATTACATTGTTCATTTTAGCAAGTATCACATTTGCTCAAGGAATCCGCCCGGTGAACACATATTCTATTGTGGCTCTAGATGTAGAAACGGGAGAACTGGGCGTGGCCGTGCAAAGTCACTGGTTTTCTGTAGGTTCCCTTGTCCCATGGGCAAAGGCAGGCGTTGGCGCCGTGGCGACCCAGTCATTCGTTAAAGTAGAATATGGTCCGGATGGATTGACACTCATGAGCAAAGGTAAAACAGCTAACGAAGCGCTGAAGCTATTATTATTGCAGGATGAAGGAGAGGCTGTACGGCAAGTGGGCATGATTGATATCCACGGCAATGCGGCGGCACATACCGGGAGCAGTTGTATTGATTATGCCGGACATATTATTGGAAATAATTACACGGTGCAGGCTAATCTCATGGAAAAATCCACGGTTCCACAAGCCATGGCAATGGCGTTTGAAAATGCGGATGGCAATTTAGCAAGCCGCATGCTGGCGGCATTGGAAGCAGCGCAAAATGAAGGAGGCGACTTGCGGGGTAAACAATCCGCTGCAATGTTGATCGTTAGCGGAGAACCCACAGGTATATTCTGGAAAGATGTAGTTATGGATTTACGCATTGAGGATCACCCGGAACCCATAAAAGAACTGAAGCGGTTGATCAGAATTCACCGAGCGTATGATCACGCCAACAAGGGCGATCATTATATGGAAGAAGGAAAAACAGAATTGGCGTTGAAAGAATATGGTCTTGCAGCAGACTACTATCCCGAAAATCCCGAATTACCTTTTTGGACAGCCGTTACGCTGGTGGGAGCAAATCAGGCCGACGAAGCGATGCCTATTTTTAAAGACGTTTTTAACAGAAACCCAAATTTGAAATTGTTGGTTCCAAGGCTAATAAAATCACAGCTGTTTCCTGATGATAAAAAAATACTGAAACGTGTAATGGAACAGTAATATATTTCCGATGATGCCACAGGTAAAATATATTCTAACTATATTTATTATTTTACTTATCAGCTGTGAACCGCTGGTAACCACCTTTGATGATGTTGAAGATGCTGTTTTATACGAAGCAAAAAATGTTAAATCAGCGCCAGCACCTGTAGGTTCGCTTAATGTGTTGACTTGGAATATCCGTTTTGGTATTGGGCGCCTGCCTTTCTTCGGCGATTCATGTGGCGATCGAACGGTTATGACTGAAAAAGAAGTCCTTGATGCCCTTGAACTTGTTGCGGCAAAAATCGATGATATTAATCCTGACATTATCCTTTTTCAGGAGGTGGATCGAGAGTCTAATCGCACCGCATACATTGATCAGGTGCAATGGATATTAGACCATACGGACATGAATTATGCTGCCTATGCTTCCATCTGGAAAGCGCAAACCATTCCCAGTGACGGTATTGGCAGAATCGATGCCGGGAATGTGATAATGAGCAAATGGGAAATTGAGTCAGCAGAACGCATAAAACTGGCCTTGCGCACTGATCAGGATGCGTTGACGACAATGTTTTATCTCCGCAGAAATATACTTAAAACAATCATCGCAATTCCTGGTCAAAATGATTTTTATGCCGTAAATGTCCACGCTACAGCATTTGCCACCGACAATACAAAACAAAAACACATTGACAAATTTAAGGAGATCCTGGATGAAATCAATTCGGATGGTTATGATTTTGTTGCCGGCGGTGATTTGAATTCTGTGCCACCAGGAGCGGAGACAGATTATTGCATTGCTGATGCTTGCACCGGCGATGAATTTCATACGGATGTAGATGGAGGCCCCCATCGGGAGGGCAGTTATTTCAATAATTTCGAAAATGAGCCGACTATATTGCAGCCTCTATATAACTCATATAATCCAGCAATTGTTTTGGAAGACGCTGTAACGGGTGAACACAGTAACACCCATAGCACATCCGGGGACAGATTCTGGGATCGTAAACTGGATTATATTTTCACGAACCAGGCCATTATATCCGGAACAGGAACAACTCATCAAGATGCACTGCAGTTATCAGACCACGCTCCGGTAAGCGTATTCATTGTATTAGAATAATGAGAAGAATTCTTTTCATAATAGTACTCATAAGTCAAATGTTTGCTCAGGGCGAATGGCAGCCGGGCACAGCGCACACTTTACCTCAAGGACGGTGGGAGTATGGATTATTTCAACCAGTGCGCTGGGGGCAGTCTGATAATAGAGAAATTTCATTTTACAAACTATCTGCGTTACTTATGCCGGGTTTGACCGTTAAGCAGCGCTGGCACCACCGTTATCAATGGACAATTTCATCAACGCATTCAGTATATTACCCGACACAATTATTAAGGAGGGTAGCGAAAGAAGGTATTGGTGGAATGATTTCTCATGAGTTTGATATTCCCAATATGGTCTCCTTTTGGAATATGGTATTAGCCAGCAAGCGAATAGATCAAAATCGCATTTTATCACTAAAAGCAGGTTTTGCAGTAGCATTTGGCGGATCAGATTTGGCGGAGGAGTCAACCATAGATTTGCCGCTGATTTATCATCGGCTGGCGGTTTATTACAATGGCTGGCTCATGCGATTCGGGGCTGATTTTAATGGGCGCATGAGTAAAAAATGGACATATTTGGTTGATGGTGATCTGTTTCTAATCCCGGGAATGAAGGGATCTCTGGCGCTGGAACATAAAAGCATGATTACCTGGGAAAAAAGCGACACGTTTCATTTATCGCTTGGCTACAAGTTTATTTATGGAGAATACCCGGATGGTTATCCAAATGAAAAAATTACACGGACGCATATATTACCAATGCTTGATTTTATTTGGAGTAGGGAATAAAAAAATATTAATACAACGATTACTTGAATTCAGTGAGAAGAATTTCTGGTTCAAATAGTGTTGTTAATTTGTCTTTTCCCCAACCGTAACCAAGCTAAAAGCATGCCACTTTCTCGTATCGGAGAGAAAAGGTGGTAAATAATTTGTATATATTGAGTTCTTTATCTCGAATTTTGCATAATTGTACAGCTCATTTAGATCTTTGTAATTAATTTTAACTAGATGAGGATTCTTAAAGATTCCTCGAAGAGCATTTGTTGCTATTTGTATTAAAGTTGCGTCACCTCTAATTCTTTCCTGGGGAACTGCTATGATCATTAAACCTTTGTTTTTTAACATTGATGATATACGCGTTAAAAATGTCCGTCTATCCGGTATATGTTCAAGTAAATGTGAAATAATTATGACATCAAAATCTCTTTCAGTAAAAAGCTGACCATTCAATTCCCGGAACTTGATGTCCATATATTTTTTGCAGCCAGATTCAATAGCATAAGGATTAATATCCGTTGCGTGGACATCACAAGAAGGACGCTCACGTTTTATCCTAGCTGCAAAGAAACCTGATCCACACCCATAATCCAGTACCTTCAAGTTTTCATCTGAGATATGGGCAAGCATAAAAGTTAATTCTGATCTTCGAACCGGATATAGATATCGATTAATAAACCCAATTATTTTTGTAGTTATAAAATAAAATTTATCATACGACTCATAGTATTGAGGCGTTTTGTTTTGTTCTATAAAATTCTTCAATTTAGGACGTTATATAGATTTGTATTTTCAGATACATTTTCAATTTTTCCCATGTCTATATGTAAAATATAAAACACTTTAGCATTTGAATTAAGAGAATATTTTGATTTATTGTCCAGGTGTATTCCATGATTATTCGTTATGTTTACAGGATAAACAAGTTCGTTATTTTCTCGGTATTTAGTTTTCGAAAGGGACAGGATTATGGTCCAAGAAAAGTCGAAAAAGACTAAAGTTAGAACGATATGAAGATTAGTGAAAGTGACACAAAGAAAATGGTGTTGATAAGAAGAACAACTACAACTGGTTAAAAACCAGCAAGGTATTACTGTTTTAGCAAATTCTGGACTTTAAGTTCAATAACCATATCAAATATATCTTCCGGAATATAAAACCCTCTCAGAGACGGATATATTTCCTGTACTAGGTAATCCCATTCAGCTAAAGTTAGGGAATCCGGCGTATGAACCTTTAATCCGAAATCCATCATTGCCTTAATGGAATCATCGGATTTATTCAGGTTTAATAGACGATAAGATTCGCCGATTTCATTAGCAATTCTCTGCATTATAACCTGATTTTCAACATCAATTCTGTTCCATGTTTGTAAATCTATTACAATCGCTCCGGTCAACATTCCCCATTTCATATCAAGCATATTATTTGCTACTCCAAATACCTGGGTAGAAAGAGCAAAAAGCGGATTTAATGCAATTGCATTGATTAAACCTGTCTGTAAACCGGATAAAACATCTGACATTGCCAATGGTACTACATCGAAACCAGCCTGGCTCCAGATCTGATCTGTCTTATAGTCGCCGGCCCAGCTGAAAATTTTTTTCCCTTTTAAATCAGATACTCTGATAATGGGATCTTTGGAAAACCAGTGAACCCAGCCCACATCAGCCCAGAAAAGGACTTTGAAGCCATTTTTTTTAATTTCCAGGTTCAAATGATCTGCAATCTGATTACGAATGAAATTTACTTCTTCCCAACTATCATAAAAATTAGGCAGAAAAAAAACTGCCGCATCAGGAGTAATTTCAGTAATCCCTTCTGCAGTAATAGCCGCTGCATGAATTTGGCCTATTCTGATTTTTCTGATCATATCACGTTCATCACCGATGACACCATTGGGATAAATTCGTAATTTTATAGCGCCTTCAGTTTCCTGCTCCCATTGTTGTCCCATCTTCATAAGCATACCATGCCATTCAGTACCGCTTGGCGCCAGAGTTGCCAGTTTGATTACAGAATTTTTCGGCGGTGAGTTTCCCAGTAGAAGACCACTCAAGAATAGCGTAAATAAAATCCGATTCAAAATTAAAATAAAATCTGTGTTTTTAATGAACATCATTTTTCTGTTAAAACAGTGGGTTTAATTAATAATGATCCAAAGTATCTCAAGATAATATGCTCTCGAGACAATTAACTATTAGGAGGCTTTGCAAAGCCTCCTAATAACTGAACCTACTCCATTACCTGCCATCAGGCCGGATAGAGCGACCCCGCAGAATAAATGATTTATATAGAGGAAAAAACTCTCTAAATTCTTTTAATTGTTACTTAATATCTCAATTACTAATCGAATGAGGAAATCTCCTTGAGATTTTTATATTTTCTCATAACCTTTTGATGTGTAAAGGTAGTTTTATATTTTTTCATAGCATCATGCATCCGAAATGATTGGATAATAAAAGTCTCCAATCTTGCTTCGATCACCTGCGGAAATGGATTTCCATCACTCTCAATGGCAAGGAATGGTAAATGAGGAACCTCATCCATGACAGCCTTTGTCATTTCATCCTTTCTAAATTTGAGAATATGCTCTTTTCCCATTTTTAAGTTTAGAATTGATTCACTCAGTCGATTAGGCATACAACCAAATGGACCAATGGCTAATGCTCCACAAAATTCTTTTCCAACTTCTGCCATAGGACCGCCCACAGTTATGATTGCCTCTCCGGGTAATTTGGGTGAAATATAAATTTTTGCTGCCTCAATAATGTGGTTAATATCTATCAATCGCTTGATATACCAGCCAGATTCTTCCATAATATTTTTAATTGACCTTTCAGAACGAACCATAATACTATTTTTGATTTTTGTCCTTATTCGTTCTGAAAAAGTATTATCATTAATTAAATAATTATTATAAACTGACCAATCCACATAATTCAACCATTCGTGCAATGGTGCAACATGGGAAACAATTCCCTTCTCAGCGAGTCTTTCGGGGAGCCACCTTCGTGAAATTCCTTCCTTCCTTACATATATCTCTCCTACAATCAACACCTGGGGTAATGTGTTCAGAGGTGCTGTCTGTTCAATATCAATTAACTCGTTAGCAGCGTTTTCGATCGCGGCATAAAAACACTTCTTTCCTCCTTCAATCCCCTTCAGAACCTTTTCCCAAATTTCATTAAATTTTTCCAGCGCTTTTTTGGGATATTTGGCATTAACAATCATTGCATGGTAAATATCCTCAAAAATATCTGAAATAATTACAGAATTCCAGATCAATAGGGTTAATTTATTTCCGAGCCCCCCATATCCATCATTACTTGATGTGGATAAGAACGTAACATTTTTAATGGTCTGTTTTCTGATTAGATCACGCATAAAATCCTGATACTGACCAAAGCGACAAGGTCCATCAGCGGTAGGATAAAAGAATACGGTTATCTCATCGTCAGGACGTTCTTTCTTTAAATACTGTAGATATGATCCGGTTGTCAATTGAAGGGGCAGGCATTCTTTACATGATGAATTACCGCGTCCAATTTTTAAATCTTCTTCATCGGTAACGGGTAAAGCATGACTTTTTATCCCCATACTTTTAAATGCTGCAGCTATCCCAGGTGTTGCAAATGCATTAATCGAGGCAAAAACGACTCTGACTCGTTTATCGAACAACGACACCTCTTCTCCCTCAGAGGTTGTAATAACCATTTTACCATTTTCCATGCTGGATTGTGCTTGTAAGTAACCATTATTTATGGGCTGAACGAACATCGATTCAACCTGCAATTTTCTATATCGTGCTACAATGTCTAGAAATGCTTCAATCCTCGTCTCCAACCCTGCATCGGCTGTATGATTATCTAATTCCAGGGTCAGGGAAGGTTTTGTACCCATAATATCTCTAAAATAACCCACAACAAAAGAGTCGGGACCACATGAAAAATTAGTAATATAGGTACCGAATAATTGGGGATGTTTCTCTACAATGGCTGCACCCTTTAAATTGATTTGCCCCATGGACCAATACATGTGATTTCTGACAGGGGCGCTTTTTAAATCCAAAAAATCTACGGGAATAATTTTAATTCCTCTGGAGGCAAATTTATGCGGAATTCCCTTATTTGCTTCAGGCACAAAAGCATTATAAGGACGACCAAATAATACTACCCCAAGCTGATCCGGGGTTTTTTCTAAATCCCAAAGTGTTTGTCTACCAATTTCAAGCATTTCTTCTTCCATCTCATTTTGAACTTTCACTGCTTTCTGGTATGCTTTTTTTATTAAACTTTTCGGGAGTCCTAATGCACGCGCCAGTGATTGAAATCCATCTCTGGGATCTTTTTGGTCTGGTCCAAGTTTTAAGACCGGAGTCAATACAACTGGACGGGCTGACGTTAGTTGATCTTCAAACGTACTTTTTAAATAATAAGATTCGCCCTGTAATAACGGACAAGTTGTGGCATCGTCAAATCCATTTTTAATGTTTACAATCTGAATGTGAGGAAGGAATAAATAATCCAAATTCATATTTAATAAATTTTGAAAATATCCATGGGCAATTTCACAGGGATAGCAAAAAGGGGCAGAACATAAATCAACACCTTTCTGATCAACGCTGTCTGCTAAAATAGGTCTAATTCCACATTCCTTAAAAAAGTGTGCGAATAAGGGAAAATATGTTCCGGTGAGAAAGGACCGTGATATTCCCACCCGGGGGGCATTTTCCGGAAGATCACTTAGATCTGGGGTATATTTATTAAATATTAAATGTTGTCTTTGGACGATTAAATCTTTTTCTCCTGCATTGATTTTTATCTTTTTGCGAATATTATAGTACAGGTTACACGCACCGCCAAATGGATAGGTTTTTCCTTCGATAACCATACGATTTACGGAACATCCAATATCACATTTTTCTTTCCCTCCGGAACAGGTGAAGGAAGGCTTGGTTTCGACTTCTCTTGCGATGAGCGTCGATAAATCAAATATTTGTTCATCCATTAATCCTTGGTCAATACGGTTTTTTACTTCTAATGCTACACCATAAGAGCCCATCAAGCCCGGTTCCGGAGGTACAATAATTTCCTTTCCTGATAAGGCTGCCATAGCAATTGGCACAGCCCTGTTATAGCAAACGCCCCCTTGCATGAATACTTTTTTTCCAACGGGACGAGCGCCTTTTACACGATTAACATAATTCAAACAAATTGAATAGACCAAGCCGGCGACCACATCGGATTTTGGAATTCCTTCATGAAATGTATTTTTAATATCTGATGAAATAAATGCCGCACATTGATCGTTAAAATTTGGGGGATTTTTTCCTTTCATCGCCCAATCAGCAATGTCCGTCATTTCAATATTGAGTGTTTCTTTTGCCGATTCTTCCAGAAATGATCCCGTTCCTGCAGAACAAGCTTCGTTCATAGCATAATCACTGGCAACACCGTTAGTTAAATAAGTATATTTTGCATCCTGCCCTCCAATTTCAAAGATGGTATCCACCTCTGAATCAAAATGTGAGGCAGCAACAGCATGAGCAATAATTTCGTTTATAACGCCATCCGTTAATGCATGCAACCCGGCTATTTTTCTACCGGACCCGGTCACACCCAAGCCTCGAATCACAATATCCGTTCCTCCCAACTCTTCCAGAATTGCCTCATAACATTTTTTGGAAGCTCCCACTGGATCACCATTCGTCCTTAAATATTCACTGGCAACAATTTTTAAATCAGATTCTCTTAACACAACAATTTTTGTAGTTGTAGAGCCAACATCTAATCCCAAAATACATTTATCACCAGCTCGGGCAGTCCCACGACCAAATTCTACGAAAGTGACCTGGTCTTCAAATTTTGAAAGAGGTTGGTGAAAATCGAATTGTGAACTCCTTTTTGAAAAAAGACGGTCAAGGTTTAAATCATATCCATTTTTGTTTTCGGATGCCCAAATAGCCGCCCCAAGAGCCTCAAAACAAATGGCTTCTTTCGGTATGGTAAGATTTTTTATATCATTTTTTAAGTAATCCATCATGACCTTAATTCGGGTTGTTCCCCCAATGATCATAATATCTTCTTTTGGTGTGTTTTTTAATAGTTCAAGAATTTTATTCGCCATCATTTTGCTCAGACCTGCAACCACCTGACCTTTTGGTACACCGATATTTGTGGCATGAGTACAATCACTTTTGCAAAATACAGAGCATCGCCCTGACACCATGTGTGGCGTTTCACCTTCGGCGTATTCTATTGCCTCAGTAATATTTACTCCCATTCTCCTGGTTTGCTGGATAAAAAATTCTCCTGTACCAGAGGCACATTTATTCCCAGTGAAGACTTTGCTGATTTTACCGGTTTTATCTAGCTGATAAACCATAAACGTTTCCCCGCCGGCACTGATAATAGCGTTATATGACTTTTGCTCATTATTGACAAATTTTAAGGCAATTTCTACAGCTTGGGGTTCTGATATGGTTTCTAAATTGATTAATTCTTTGAAACGACGACCGGTGACAGCAATGGAATCAAATTTTTTTGGATCTATTTTAGAGAGTAATTGGGTGATAACATCGCGCGGATTTCCCTCGTGGGGTTTTGAGTGAATATCCTTGATTATGAGACCCTGTCCGTTTTTTTCAAGGTTGACAGAAGTGATTGTTGAAGCTCCTGCACAAATTCCCAAATACATTGCTCCAAGGTTATCGATATTAGATTCTCCTTTAATAAGTCAAATGATAGATGATATCTGATTTCAATGTAAATGTTTAAAGCATAAATATCAAATTATTTTCCTCAGCTCCTTTAATCAATTCGGGTAAGGAAGAAATATCGATTCTATTGGTAATGCTACATGTTTATACGTGAAAGAAAAGGAAATAGATCAGACAAAAAGTTGAAAATATTGTTAACGGTTATTTTGATTTATTAAGCACCCTTTCTTTTGTCTTCATTAAAACAGATGGAACGCTGTGATAAGTTAGCATATCAATGATCCAACCCAAGCCCAGCGGTATATCTCCCGGATCGGTAAAAACATGGTATAGAGCAATAACATGTTCTTCTTGATCCGGATAATTGGTTATTATCCAGTATCCGGTCGTATTACGGATTGTTTCACTATCTTTCAAACCAGGCCAGTCAATCATTGCCCAGTTTAATTGTGCTTGATTTTTGTCCCTTCCGAAGGACATATCCAGACGATATTTTTTTATTTTATTCATAGGGAGCTCGAGAGTATAGTTTAAAATTACGTGATTAGAATCGTTTTTTAAGACCTCCGCCCGAGTAACGTTTGGCATAAATTTATTATAATCTTCGAAATGGATTAATACTTGATATACTTCATCAATACTGGCGTTAATAAGGCCTACAGCTTCAAATGTTTTTCCATTTTTTTCACTTGAGGATAGGTCTCTAACTATAATCTCCCCTTGAGAAAGCAAATCTTTTTCGTTTTGAGAAAGGAGAATCTCCGCGCATAAAGGAGAATTTTGGCCGATCAAGGTTGTCTTTATTAAGAGCAATAATATTATTGTACTTTTTAATATATTAATCATATTGCAACACCATTATTCAACATTTGATTTTCAACGTCTTGGGTAAAATATTAAATTTAAACTTATCAGCTTTCCAGGCTTCATTACCATCGATTTGAAGAACAAGGGAGCGGTCCAATTGTAAATCAACTTGCTTTCCAGTACAGTATTTCCCAACCCGATTGCCAATGGTGAATGCAGTAGCCCCTCCAATTGAAGCTTTCAACAATCCTGAATTTATTGCAAGAATATGTAATTGACGATCATCAAAAAGCGCCTTGGGAACTACTTTCATTCCAAACCCATAATAGGGTTGTTTGACAATCATAATGCTCAATAGGCTTCGAACCTCGAAAACCTCATTATCTATCGTCATTTTTGCATGAACCCTTTGGTACTCATCCTGATATGCTTTAAGAGCAGATCTAAAATAGGTTTTGAATCCAGCGTGCCCTTGGGTTAAATAGGCATGTCTGAGTTGAATAATTGTACCTTCAATGCCCACAGACACCATAAAAGCCCGCTTCTTGTGATCACAGTTTATCAAATCGTATTCATGAATAATACCGTCCTTGATATGTTTGGCGATTGTCGCTAAAGAACCTCTGTATTTAAGAGCATATTGCATAGCATTACCGGTGCCTAATGGTAAAAATGCCAACGGCGTTTGTATCGTATCGATGGCATTAATAATATCTGATAGAGTGCCGTCTCCACCTGCAACAACCAACACATCACAATGCTGAACAACATCACGCGCACATTCTTGGAATTCAGATGAGGATGTTGTGTCCATTCCATAGATATCTGCTTTTAAAATCTGGGATGGCGTAGATAAGAGGGAACGCTTCTGATTAGCGGTTAATTTACCCGCCACAGGGTTGGTGATAATTGCATAATGCATTTTAATTAATTACCAGTTTTGAATTACAAATCCCTTATTAGATCAGAGGATGGCTCAATTTTAGTTTAAATTTAAATGAAACCCCAGAATAATTATTGGTTAATAATTTACTAATTATTCCAGAACAACAAGGAGGCTTCACTATACCAAAAGTAGATACCAAGCAAAACATTCCACAAGAACAAACAACAGAATCTTATGATATTGATTTAGAGACGCCATTGATCCATTATCAAGTACTGCAAGATAAGAAGAAGGTTCGCGCATAGATGATGAACAAAAGATTGTCAAAGCGGAAGGAAGCGAAGAAAATCCATTGAAAAAATAATGCTCCCTACCTAAATTCCGACCGACCGGTCAGTCATATTATAAGGAAATAATAGAATTAATGGATAAAAATCAATTAATTATCGAAGCAGCCATTCGGGTCTTTGCCCGGGATGGACTGGAGAAAGGAAAAATTGCAGATATTGCCAAAGAGGCTGGAATTGGTAAGGGTACCATCTATGAGTATTTTCGTAGCAAGAATGAAATATTTCAGGCCATAGAACAGTCCGTATTTACTGATTTCAATTCGGTCTTTGATGAATTGAAATCATCTCCCCTTTCTCCCCCAGACAAACTCACTACCCTGATGAGCCAAGGATTGGATATGTTTATGGAAATGGGTGACGCATTGCTAATTATTACCGAACTATGGATTCACGCAGGTCGTGGACATTTACACGGAACCAACCCAGCGCAGTTCATGGAATATTATAATGAATACCGCCTGGGTATCGAATCTATTTTGCATGAAGGAATTCGATTAGGTGAATTCCGGGAAATGAATGAAGATGGTGTTGCCAGGCTATTAATGGCCTTTATGGATGGTTTGGTATGGCAATTTATTATTCTGAACGATCCAAAAAAATTTGAAAATGTAAAAACTGAAACCATTGAATCGTTTATGAGGGGGATATTGAAATGAGTCGAACAAAGCCACAGAGCCACCCGTCGGCCACATTTGAAATAAGTAAAAAGGGGCGGGCAAGCAGAGGACCCAGAGAAAAAAAAGAATATATAAATGGATACAAAAAACATGAAAATGGCTTAATAACAATACTAATAAGTTTCTGTATCTATATGACCCTATGGCTAAATGGTTTGACGGGACAAATCCCAACCGGGTCAGCGATTATTGATAGTATGACGGCCATTATGTCTCCGGAAAACAGTCGAAACATTATCAAGCAGACGAACCATTATGATGATGGTAAAACACGAACGTTTGTATTGGAAATGTACTCTGCCGGGAAAGGAGATAAAATGATGATGCGATACATAAAACCTACCAGTGTCAAAGGACAAACTTTTCTCTTGCTCAATGACGGCGATGATATCTGGACTTATTTTCCCCGGACACGCCGGGTGCGGAAAATGGCTAGTCATGCAAAAAAAATGAAAGTGCAAGGCGGCGATTTTTCGTTCGATGATTTTTCTTCGGAAGATACTTGGAAAGATGATTATACAACCAACAATACCGGTTCTGAAAAATACAATGGAACACTTTGCTGGAAATTAAAAGCAGTCGCAAAGCCTGATGTAGATGTGGATTATCCCGAAATTTTTCTATGGATCGGGCAAGATAATTATTATCCGTTAAAAATGGATTATATGGACGCCAAAGAGAATATAGAAAAAACATTACTCCTTACAAATATTCAAAATGTAGATGGCTTCCCCACCGCCATGTTGATAACCATGGAGAATCATATAACGGGGACCAAAACAGTGATGGAAACGGTTGAAGTTTCGTATGATTGGAATCCACCAAAGGGATTTTTTAGTGAACGGAATCTGAAGAAATGAAGTTGCTGCGGAGACACAAAGAACGCAGAGAAAAACAAATATACTAATGATCAAAAAAAAGAACAAAAAACACAAAATGATATAATGAATAAAACTTTGAAAATATTCTGTGTCGCCGTGTCTCTGTGGCTGAATATCCTTTTCGCGCAAGTGGATTTTTTTGGATATGCTGAAGCTGAAACTGACCAAATACAACTTGCTGATGCGATATATAATTTCAGTTACGGTAAAATTCGCCTGGATGCTGAATATCGTCCCTGGGAAGGATTGCTCATCGCCGGGAACATGAATGTTAAAAGATACTTCGGGAAAACAGAATGGGACTTTTTTGATTTCCTACCCTACGATTCTATCCAAACGGATAACGGTACAATCTATTCAATACCGGTTTCCATACCGGACACACTCTATATAGATAATTTATATACGCGACTTAATTTCCCTGCATTTGATTTAACTATCGGACGTCAACCTATTTCTCTCGGCACAGGATATGCTTGGAATCCGCTGGATATTTTTAGCCGAAAAGATTTACTAGATCCCACCTACGAGCAGCCCGGGGTGGATGCAATTCGCGTAGAAATACCGCTGAATGACCGCTCCGGACTGGATGTGATTGTAGCAGATGATGATTCTACAAAAAACGGCGCCAGGATGATCCAGTTAAAAGCAGGCATTGGCAGTTTTGATATCACTGTAAACTATGCCCATCGTTACTATTTGTTTCCCTACTGGCGAATCACAGATCCCTTGGCTACTCATATTTTATTGAATTATTTCGGCGGATCTGTTGTAGGGCAAATTGGGGAATTTGGGCTATGGAGTGAAGCGTTATGGTCCATGGATGATGTAAATGATTTTGGGGAATTTGTTTTTGGCGCTGATCACACTTTTGACAATGGTGTGTATATCATGGCGGAATATTTTCACAATACGCTGGGAGCCACCAATAATGAACTTTCATTTTACCATTATTTTCATACATATAGCGGCGAAAGTAAGTCGCTTATGCAGAACTACTTATTTGGTTTGACCATGTTCGCCTTAAATGATTTTATTTCCGGCAGCTTCATGGCTTTTGGGAATCTGGATGATGGGAGTTTTTCAGTTGTTCCCCAGCTTGAGTGGAGCGTCTTTGAAAATATTTCCATCAGCCTTTTGGTGAGCCAATCTTTCGGAGATGATGATACGGAATTTGGGGTACAGGACAGGGCTTTGAGATTGAGAATGAGAGCTTACTTGTAAGGAATTGCCACAGAGACGCAGAGATCATAGAGAAGAAAAAGTGAAAACAATTTTAATATTAGGCGGCAGTGGTAATACCGGAGAGAAAATCGCCCGATTATTGCTCGACTACTCGGATGTCCAAATTACACTAGCGGCAAGAAATGAAAATAAACTTCGCCAATTGGCTGAAAAATTAGGTCAGCTGGAGAGAGTGAGCTGGAAAACGGTTGATGCATCAGATAAGTCGGCTTTGGTTCAGTCTTTCACTGGTGTAGATATGGTGGTGTTTGCTGCATCCACCGCCCTATTTACTGAAAACATAGCCAGCGCCTGTATCGAAGCAAAATGTGATTATCTGGACATTCAGTATTCAAACTCAAAAGTGAAAATATTGAAATCTATGGTAGAAAAAATTAAAGCTTCCGGGCAATGCTTTATCAGCGAAGCGGGATTCCATCCTGGATTGCCTGCTGCATTGGTTCGGTATGCAAACAGCCAGTTGGATGTATTGGAATCGGCAATCACCTATAGTGCCATTAGTATGGATATGAATAACGTTGAACTCACGGATGCCACTAAACAGGAATTCATTCGTGAATTACAGGGTTATGACGCCGCGTTTTTCCATGATGGTCAATGGAAGAAAGCAAATATGTGGACAACGAGGGATTTTAAAAAAATTGATTTTGGTGAACCGGCTGGGAAAAAATGGTGTATCCCCATGATGTTTGAAGAAATACGTAATCTGCCAGAAGTGATTCCAACTCTAAAAGAAACCAGTTTTTACATCACGGGATTTGGTTGGATTATGGATTGGATTATTACACCGTTTTCCATGATAATGGTGAAATTATTCCCCAAGGTAATGGAAAAACCCATGGGTAATTTATTTACATGGGCATGGAAGAAAACATCTAAACCACCGTTTTATACCATTATGAAATTGAAAGCAAATGGTATAAAGAATAAAAATAAAACCCAACTGGAAATAACTTTATTTCATGAGGATGGCTACTGGTTTACGGCTATTCCTGTTGTGGCGTGTTTGCTGCAATATTTAGATGGCATCATTCAAAAGCCGGGATTGCATTGGATGGGGCAATTGGTAGACCCAACCCGACTATTGGACGATCTTAAAAAATTGGGGATAAAAATAGGGTAGCAGCAGAGAACGCAAAGAAAATAATAAGATAGACGAATGGTAACAAAAAACACAAAATGGTAAAATTAGTAAAACGTTAAAAATACTCTGTTTCTCCGTGACTCTGCGGTAAAATCGAAAGGAAAAAATAATGAGAAAAAAATTACTGAACACACTTGCTGAATATATTTCCACCAAACCCTGGTGGTCAGCGCTTATCCTTTTAATTGTTTCAATCGTTTTGGGCATTATGGCCAGTCAGTTAAAAATGAAAACGGATTTTACAGATCTCATGCCTCAAGATGATCCGATGGTGGAGGAATATGACCGAATCATCAGCGAATTCGATGGCGCCATGTCAATGCTAGTGGTGGCAGAAGGTGATCCTGAAAAACTAATTAAATTTGCTGAAAAAACTGCTCCGGAAATTGAAAAGCTTACCCAATATTTCAAAAAGGTAGACTATCGCTTACCCAAGAACTTGATTGCTGAACACGCACTCATGCTTATGAAAAGCGATGATCTGGAAACCAATCGATCAATGTTCGAAAACCCGAACCTGACAGGTTTTTTAAAAAATCTGAATGATACATTTGAGCGGGAATACACCGGATCCAGTGGAGGCTCAATTGAGGGTCAGGAGCAGGAACAGGGTGCCCTGCGTTTTATGGATGGTATTCAGACATTTACGGAGGAATTGAAACAGACGCTGGATGGTGATCTTGAAAATTCCGGCGCCAATGCTGCTGATGCCATATTAATGGGTGATACGTACTACCGCAGCTGGGACAGACAAATGCTCATTATGCAGATCATTCCCAGCTTTGATTGGGTGGAGTTCGAAGCCTATCCAGCGTCCACTGACGCGGCGGAAGATATTGTAAAAAAATATGCCAGGGAATTCGGGGTAGAAGCAGGTTTAACCGGCGCTATTCCGCTACAGCGGGATGAACTCCGGGCTATGGAGGAAGATTCATTTACTATAACGTCCATTGCCCTAATTCTGATTTTAATTCTTTTTATTATCGCCTTCAAGATGATCGTAAGCCCTATCCTGGCAATCATAACATTGATCATTGGTGTGGTCTGGGCGTTGGGCGTAACCTGGCTGGCTACAGGGGCTCTAAATATGATGACGGCCATGATGGGAGTAATCCTTGTGGGGTTAGGAATCGATTTTTCCGTCCATATTATTGCTGCTTATAGTGAAATGAGAGCGGCCGGAAAAAGCGTTAAAGAATCCATGCATTTTACATTCAATAAAGCCGGATTAGGCGTTTTAACCGGCGGGGTCACTACTGCGACAGCCTTTTTAACGTTTCTTTTTACACGAACGCAGGGATTCCGAGAATTTGGCCTGTCTCTTGGGCTTGGCATCTTTATGACAATGATCGCGGCCCTTACAATCTTACCAACGTTGCTTGTGATCCGGGAACGGGTTATTGCCAAGTTTAAACGATCTGAGAAAATAAAAAACCCGAAAGATATCTCATATAAATGGCTAGGTAGTTTTGCAAAACAATTAGCCGGCAAACCCCTTGTTACTATTGTTACTCTTGCAATCATAAGTGTGTTTATCGGCTGGCGCGGCAGCCAGATCGAATGGGATTACAATTATCTGAATATGGAACCGGAAGGACTTGAGACGATAATACTCCAGGACAAAATGATTGAAAAGATGGATATGAGCGCTGATTATGCTTATTTCACCGCCAATACAATTGAAGAAGCTTCCGAATTAACCAAAAAGGCAAAAGAAATTAAAACAGCTGGCATGGTGCGCTCAATTGTGGATTTTCTGCCCTCAGAATCCGAACAGAAAAACAGGCAAATAATTGTTAAAGACATTAGAAAAACAATTGAATCTGCTGCAGTCAATGAATCGTTAACAAATATGGATTTAATTCAATTACAGGAGGAACTGATACGTCTAGAAGCGAATGTGATGGAAATTCAGGATATGGCCAATATTAACGGTCAGGACAAGGTATATTTAAAAACAGGTTTATTAGTGGGTATTGTTCCTGAAGATGAGGATGAAACAGTAAAAGAATGGCAAACTAAACTAGCGAAAGTCAGCTCTGATATCTCAACTGGAATCTTGTCAAAATTGATTCAAAGAATAGAAATTATTGGCTCATCCAAACTGGCCGAATTGAATCAGTTTCACTTGGATTTTGCCCATACATTTAAAACCATGGCTGTAAAAATGGCTAATCCTGAAGTAATCACGTTGGAAACAATTCCTTACAATATCCGCAATCAGTATGTGGGCAAATCCGGGGAATTATTTCTTGTAACCGTTTTTCCAAAATCAAATGTTTGGGATCAATTATTTTTGGAGCGCTTTTCGAATGAATTAGAAGCCGTGAGTGAACGAGCTACCGGTCTCCCGGTCGTTTATAGAAGGCTTATGGATCTGTTTTCAGAAGACGGAAAATTCGCTACAGGTTTGGCCTTGATTGTAATATTTGTAATTCTTTTATTGGATTTTCGCAATCCCAGAAAAGCTATTTTGGCCATCGTGCCTTTAGCGATTGGGACCTTATGGATGTTAGGCATCATGGAAATGTCAGGTTTGTATTTGACGATGTTGAACGCCATGGCCGTTCCTATGATTATTGGAATTGGCGTGGATGATGGAATTCATATTATCCATCGTTATCAACTGGAAGGTCGAAAAGAACATAAGACCGTTTTTTCTTCAACAGGGCGTGCCGTTTTATTGACGTCCCTGACTACGATGCTGGGTTTTGGTTCGCTTACTTTCGCGACTTATCGCGGACTTGGGTCCATGGGAATCGCGTTATTCATTGGTGTGGGTACATGTTTTCTGGCAACGGTTTTGGTGATACCCGCGATTATGGGTTGGGTAGAACAGCGAAAACAGTAAAATAGATAGATTCTCTTTCAAAATACATTAATTTCTACTCTATTAGTTTGATGATATTATAATGCTCAAATTTATATCCATTTCACTTATTTCATTATCCTGGATATTTGCACAGGCACATGAAATTTCCGGTAAAGCGGTTGACGCTAATGACGGATCACCCGTCATCGGTGTTAACATTATAATTGATGATGCTGATGAGGGTACAGCTTCGGACGTGAAAGGTCAATTCACCCTTTCAACAAAACACAGTTTCCCTTTTTCATTAAACATATCCCATATTGGTTATGACCCTCTAATTATAACTGTACAAAATGATAGTTTTTTACTAATTAAGCTAACCGCTGCTGTCATCGCTGGTCAGGAAATTAAAGTTATCGGTGCACGAAGAAAAGTTGAAATTGATGTTGCGTCCGCTGTAAACCGTATAGATATAGACATGATCGAATTGCAAGGAGCCCGGGATATTGGCAGCGCATTGCGAAGGGTTTCCAGTCTGAAGTTAAATTATGCTAACAGTGGTAAGCAGACAGTGAGTATCCGTGGCAGCAATGCGACAGACGTCGCTGTATTTCTAGATGGAGTGCGAATTAACGATTCCAATACAGGGGTGGCCGATTTATCCTTTATTGATTTGAATTCGATAGATCAAATTCAAGTTATTAAAGGGGGTGGATCAGCATTATTCGGCAGCGACGCCATTGGCGGCGTTGTGAATATTGAGAGCAAAAAGGCCAGAGATAACTCTGGTTACATTACTGAAGGCCTTGGTCAAACCTATGGCGATGATTTAGACCTGTCGTATGGAGCAACCGGTGTATATGGGCAGGCTGGTATTGGCGGCCGATTTACCGGAAAAAAGAGAGCTTATGGCGGAAGAACCATTACAACGTCTATTTTTAACAATGCATTTGGTGGTTTAGATGTTTTTTCCGGTAGGTTCGATGTCAGTTGGTATAAGTTGAATAAAACACTTGAATTCGAATCAGGAAGCGTGACTTCAGATGATGGACTGGAGGTGATAAGTAGTAAATATGCAGGACCCATATTGAACACGAAAAATTGGACATTTATGGCTGGACGAAGAACCTGGGAACTGAATCAAGATTATTTTACAAGTGTGAATGAAATGCTTGAAGACGGGTCTCTGACATTTCAAGCGTCAAAAGGATTTTCAATTCGAGATATTAATAATACACTCCAAGTTGAATCTGAAAAACAATATTTTAACGGTGATCGCTCTTATTATGACGTCGATGGGTTTTCAACGGAAGATAAAATTGCTGAAATGTCAAGAAACACAAACGCACTGGCATGGGTTTCTCGTTGGGCTATTACAAGCGACAGTCCCGTAATTGATCACATAAACTGGGAGTTTAGCTTTAGACGTAACAGTATAAAAACAATCCGGGATGAGTCAACCCGTTTTTATACAAATGGAATTCCAAACGATGAATATTATTTAGCTTACAAAGAATCTTCACAGTTAGTTACAAGTAAAAGATTGGGCGTGCATGTAGACGGACAAACAAAAAAACTACGCTATTCACTGTTCGTGAACTCAGGGAATAACTCTCGTTTACCGACGTTAAGTGACCAATTCCGGTTTGTACATGCACAACTTGACAGTTCGATGGATACAGTGTTAACCCGAGAACATTTATCGGCCACTGAAATAAATATGGATATGACATTTATGGATATTCAGACAGATCTGCCTATTTCAGAAATAAACCTTATTCTGGGTGTCTTTATACATGACTATACAAACAAAATTGCTTATCGTCCGGTTGAAGTCGGTCCTGCTGTTCCGTTTAATGATCTTACCGCAGATATTCGCGGATTCGAAGCCGCATTTAAGATGCAAATGTTCAATGGTAAATTTTCTGTCAGCAGTAGTGGAACGTGGTTGGGAATCAGTAATATACGAGTATTCCCAAATAAACCCGAATATCGCTTTGTTTCCACTGCAGAGTTAAACCTTGGATGGCTAACCATGAGCTATGATCACATAAATGAAGGCGAACAGTTTTATTATATTGCTGGTTTTGGGGAGGGAATCCGAAAGCCGAGGGAAAACTCAAATATAAATATTACACTGCAAAAGAAATTCTGGAAAGTGAATTACAGTTTATCTTATACCGTTAGAAATATTATGTCCAAAGATGAATTGGATTTAACTTTGGAAGAAAGCATTCGCCAAGGATTTAATTATTTTGAGCGATACCGGGAAATTATCACTTTCAAAATAAGCATATAATAATGAAGCGTTTTATTCTGATATACTTAACGATTTTTCTTGCGTGTGAATCACCTTTTTCCACCCAGCCGACAGATGACGATATTTTTACCGTTACTCATAACTATAATGGAGAAAAAATATATATCCCGACACCTGTGACAATAGAGTGGTCAAACATAACGATTAAAAACTTTAAGGAATTTCTGGTTGAACGTTCCGCTGCTTACGGCGATAGCATCGCGTGGGAAGAGAGAGCTCATATTCTAGACTCATTACAGGTTAAATATATTGATACGATTGATGATGATATTACCTTTCAATATCGAATTCGTATGGTGGATCAAGACGATCAATATATTCATGCATTATCCTCTCCTCTAAAAGTTCCAAATGTGTCTTCTTTGAAAGTTCCGGAACAATATGATAGTCTGCAGAAAGCCTTTGATTCTTACTTTATAGATGATGGAGATACTATAAATGTTTTTCCCGGACTTTATCAAGATCATTTTGAGTTTTTGGACAAAGATGTGGTTATTCGAGCGATCATGATTCCGGAAATTACCTTGTTAGGCGCCACTCCCGGGATAGGCTCTGTGGTGACAATTAATAATGGAGAACTAGACGGTTTTACTATCATTGGAGGCAAAGCATTGACTGGTGGAGGGGTGCATGCCAGCGGTATAGCAATCATCAGAAAATGTATTATTCGATATAACAGAGCCGTACTTGGTGGAAAGGGCCAAGACTATCCCAACGGTGTGGGCGGTGGTGTATTTTTAAGTGGTGAAGCTTCTTTAGAGAGATGTAAAATTGCTAATAATAGCTCAAGTAAAGGCGGCGGCGGAGTGGCGACAGAAGGAAATAATGTAATTGTTGGTTGTACAATTGATAACAATAATAGACTTCTAATGAAAAGTGACCCAGGCCTGTACCAACAAGGTGGTCAGCTAATAATTCGTAATACCAAGTTTATACGATCCTACACAAATGGAACAGGAGGAGCAATAATGATTAACGCTGTGGCGGAAATCTATAATTGTTTGTTTGTGAAAAACAAGAGCACTCGGGGAGGCGGATTAATAATTGGCGAGACCGGCAATGCGAAAATAGTAAATTGTGTTTTTTATAAGAACTGGACATATAGCAGAAATTATAGTGGCGCTATTGTCAATTTGGGGGAAGTTAAAATTATTAATACGATTGTTTGGAATAATTCCGGTAAAAAGGATTACAAATTGTATTCAAGATACGCTGAGTATACAACATCTGACGAATTTAGGAATATATTGGTGGGTGTTGGAAATTTGGATTTAAATCCAAATTTTGTTGATAGTAATGCTGGAAATTACCATCTTTCTGTAGACTCCCCATGTGTGAACGCTGGTCATCCGGGTGAGTCATTCGGAGACGTTGATGGGTCAAGAAATGATATGGGTATCTACGGCGGCCCATACGGAGACGATTGGTAAAATAGTCATTAAGCCGCAATTTTTTAATAATTTGTTTATATTAATTATTTATTGACTGTCGTATTTCAATCGCTTAATATCCAGCTCATCCAGAACATGTGCGGAGTTCTTTTTCGACAATGAATACAATAAATTTAATTAAATAAACGGAGAATGGCTATGTTGAAACATTCTATCAAATTTTTAACAATCGCTCTTTTCATTGCGCTACCATTGGCAATGTTTGCAGGTGATACAGGAAAAATTACTGGTACCGTTGTAGATAAGGAAAACGGTAATGTGCTTCCCGGAGTAAATGTATTACTGGAAGGAACGTCTATGGGTGCCGCGACAAATACAGACGGTGAATTTTTCATACTTTTTGTTACCCCAGGTTTGTACAATGTTAAATTTACTTACATTGGATATGCCAGCGTAACCGTACAAGGGGTTCGGGCGACCAAGGATTTGACAACCAATATGTACAATATTGAATTAACCACGGAAGCGATTGAAGGCCAAGAAGTTATCGTGATAGCAGAAAAACCTCTGATTGAAATAAATGCGACAAACGAGGTGCGTGTCATCCGGGCTGAAGATATTCAAAATATGCCTTTACGAGGATATAACTCAATTGCCGCTTTGCAAACGGGCGTGGTCAGCACAGGTGGCGATCTTCATGTCCGTGGTGGACGATCGGATGAAGTTGGATATTATATTGATGGAGTTTATGTAAATAATCCATATTCAAGTGTCGGCGCCTCCGGTACTTCAGGCGGAGGGATAGCCGCAACTCCTGCAAGGGGAACAATGGAAGTCCCTAACACATCATTGGAAGAAATTTCATTTCAGGCCGGCGGATTTAATGCTGAATATGGTTCGGCAAATTCCGGTATTATTAGCGCCACGACAAAGGAGGGGCGTGAAAAACTCCAGGCTTCCTTTGAAAGTTTAACAGACGGAGTTTTCCCCACATCAGGAAACCCATCAGCATTTTCCTATGGGTATAATTTACTTTCCGGCTCTGTGTCCGGACCAATTCCGGGCATGGGTGCAATACGTTATTCATTTGCGGGAGAATTCAAAAATTTGGATGATGCAAATAGTTCTTGGGGATCTCACCCAGTCTATACCGGCAAATTGGATCAAACCACAGGATTACCAGCGAACGGTGAAGAGTTTACGGATGTAAATGGCAATGGCGTTTGGGATGACAAAAATTACTGGGTGGACAATGGAATTGTTTACTCAAATCCAAAAATAGGACCATTACAGGAGGAAGCAGAAACATATGTCGATGCAAACGGAAATGGTAAATATGATGCATTTTCTATTTCCGGCGATGATATTGAATATCGGAACGGACCCTTGCCTAACAACAGATCTACGCGTTCCATGATGAATGGGAATATTGTTGTGAATTTTAAGGACATTATTGGTCTCCCGTTCAAATTGAAAACAGGCGGCTCTTTTTTCAGTGAAAAACGTTCTTCATATATTCATAGCTTCAGTTTGTTTAATTATTATAATGACAACGGGTCATTGAAACTTCGATTTCCAAAAAATGAATCATCTACATTGACGCAATATGCCAGATTGACCGGAGCCATTGCAAAGAATACCTATCTTTCTTTTCAGGTTAGCAGTTTTAATGATGAGTATGAGGAATACGACCCGTTATTTAAAGAAGGAAATGGAAAATTTCTTTTTGATGATGGTTCAGAAAGCGATGTATACCCATTTCTGCAATACGGGAAACGGTATGATTTTGCGGCTGAATCCTGGGTAACACCTTTACTCCCCACAGCCGGGACAAGACCGGGTTTGGCCGATTCGGTAGCCCAGTTTGCCTTTGCAGGCCGTGTTTGGGATGACTACACAAAACAAAACATGAGCCATTTAAGCATTACCGGATCTATTACTACACAGGTGGGGGATCATGAAATAAAAGCCGGCTTTGATCATCGGGACTATACAATTCGTTATTATCGAATACTTGCCCCCATGAGACTGGCTTCAACGCTGCAGCAGACTGCGCCCTATTCATCTGCCCAAAAAGATTCTCTCATTGGCACTTCTTGGGATACGGATGAAAATGACGCAATCAGCAGTGAAGAATATGATACCTATTATGATAAATCTATTTTTGATGCATATATGAATGCCTATGCAGATAATATCGGTTATGATTTAACGGGACAGAAAAATGTAGATAGTGGAATAGACGGAGCAAGAAACCCTTTGATTTCCGCCGTGTACCTACAAGATAAACTGGAATTGAAGGATTTAATTTTGAACCTGGGGTTAAGGTATGATCGAATTGATCCTGACAATATGCGGTTCAATCCGGAAACAGGCGGTGCACTGAATATAATTATTGATAGCAAAACCGGTCAATTGGCTAAAACAGTTTACCTTGATGATACAAATGAAAACAGTATAGCTGATTATGATGGTGAAGATAAATATCGCTCTCTCACACCGACTTATTCACAATATTATTTTGATGAAAACGATAATATATTGCTCGCAAGCCAAGACGGCCTTGACAATGATGGAGATGGAGATATTGATGAACCCGGAGAAGGGCATCCTTTTGACCTCGAGGGTAAACCGCTTCAAATTAAATCCAAAATCAGAGAAATGTTGAGCCCGAGAATCGGGATGGCGTTCCCTGTAACAGATAGGACGGTTTTTCATGCTCAGTACGGGAAATTCATTCAGCAGCCTGAGTTAAACCGTATGTTTATCAGCTATACAAGGTTTTTGGCAAACATGCAGCAGGGTAATTACACAACAAGCGGAAATCCGGATCTGCAGCCCGTTGTTACAACGCAATATGAACTTGGCTTTAAACAGTTAATTACCAATGATATCAGTATTGACGCCACGGTTTTTTATAAGCAAATGTCCGGCTATGTAACCATTCGTAATGTGACCGACGTAACAGGCGCGGCTTATCCGTTAAATTATGCAGTATACGTAAATGGTGATTACGGAACCGTTAAGGGTCTGTCGTTGGCTTTTGGTATGCGGCGAATCAACAACGTACAGGTCAATGCAAATTATACATTATCCTACGCAGGCGGGACGGGTTCAAACTCCACCAGGCAGTATACCATTGCATGGCAAAGTGGAAACTCCCCGACATTTGTATCACCCCTGGAATTTGATCAGCGCCACACCGGGAATATTACACTTGATTATCGCACGGGTAATCGGGGAGTCTTGTCAAATTTTGGGGTTAATATCCTTGCAGAATTCGGGTCAGGCACACGTTATACTCCGTCGCATATCCGATCAGAGGTTTTCCAAACGAGCGATCCGTCAAGGCCCAATGCCGGTCTGAACACTGGCGTAATGCCGGCCACGTTTAATGTGAGTTTGCAGATTGATAAAGGATTTAATTTGATGGGTACAAGATTAAGTGTGTATCTGCAAATTGAAAATGCGCTTAACAGTCAGATCGTCAGAGATGTTTATGCGGCCACGGGTGAGCCCGGGAACGATAATTGGTTAAATACAGATGAAGGTCAGGCCGTGTGGTTGGATAAGTATGGAGACACTCTTGGCAAAGACTTATATAACGCAAAAATTTCTCACCCTTATAATTGGGGTGCACCAAGACAGGTTCGTTTTGGTTTAAGAATAAATCTGTAAGTAATAGGACTAAAATTGAGACAACCTTTGGTTGAAGGAGAAAAATTCATGGATTTTGGAAACAAAAAACTAAATTTGGCGCTGCTGGTAACATTCCTTGTTTATGCTACTCTTCCGGTTTATGCAGAAAAACGAGCAGAAAGTGACGCAAACTGGCAAGAAAGAATGGCTAAAACAGCGGTGTTAGAATTTGACCTCTGGGATGGAAATCAAATTTCCACTTATCACCGTAATAACGGCGCCGTGGTTGATCATAATGCCACCGGAGATTCCGGATTGGAGTGGCCAAAAGGCAGTGGTAAAACAGCGATTTTCGCATCAGGTATTTGGATGGCCGGAATGGTGCAGGGCGGTATTCGTACTGCCGCAGCAGAATATACTAGAGAATTCCAACCCGGAGCCTATGGAGAAAACGCTAACGACTCTAAGTATCGTATTTACAGGATGTATAAAGCAGAAGTGGATGGAATGAGGGCAGGTAATAGTACGGCGGAATTCGATCTGAACAATGACGGAACGTCAGAAACCATTACAATACCAACAAGGGATTATCGGGAATGGCCGGCAGATGATGGCGCCCCGTTTATTGACGTTGACGGCGATGGTGTCTATGATTATACTGTTGACTTCCCCGATATATTAGGAGACCAATTTCACTGGTTTATAATGAATGATAATTGGTCGCATGCTCCCCTGTGGGCGACGCTTCCTCTTCATGTAGAAATACAAACGTCCCTTTTTGGTTTCGACCGTGCTCCAAATGATGCCTTGGGGAATACGATGTTTGTCCGCTGGGTGATTGTAAACAAGGGAACGGATACAATAGATTCATTGTTTGTTTCTATTTGGCATGATGATGATGTGGGTGATGCAAATGATGATTTTGTTGCATGTGACACAACATTAAGTATTGGGTACACATTTAATGATGGCCGGGACGCAGTCTACGGCGTTGCGGTTCCTGTATCTGGGTCAGACTTTTTTCAAGGCCCCCTGGTGGATGCCCCGGGTGATTCAGCTCTAATGTTAACCTGGAACGCAGACTCAACCGGGACTGACGAGTTTGGCAACCCTATTTCAGGATATTTTCAGAAGAGGGTATACGATAAAAGAATGCTCCCATTAACCAGTTTTGTTAAATATATACGCGGCGACGATTTATACGGAGATCCTGAAACGGCAGAAGAATGTTATAATTATATGAATGGATTAATAGGAATTAATGGAGAACCATATACAAATCCCCAAACAGGAGAGCCCGGTGTATTTATTGCAAGCGGTGATCCGGTTACCGGCACAGGTTGGTTAGACAGTGATCGCCATCCTTCGGGTGACCGTCGGTTTTTAATGACATCGGGTCCATTTATCATGGCTCCCGGGGATCAACAAGAAATAGTCGGTAGTTTGATGGTAGCCGGCGGCCCGGACGCTTTAACCTCAATTAGAGTATTCAAGTACTTTGATAAATTTGCTCAAAATGCCTTTGACAGTAATTTTGATCTATGTGGTCCACCAGCGCCAAAAGTAACGGTTTCTCAATTGGATGAGAAAATCATTCTGTCATGGGAAGACAATGTCGAAGATGTAGTTAATTACACATGCTTAGGGTATGAATTTCAAGGGTACAATGTGTATCAGGGCGAATCGGCAGTTGGCCCATGGCTTTTGTTAAAAACATACGATATTGTGGATGATGTAAGAGTCATCACGGATGAAACATTGGATTTGGAAACAGGATTACTGCTTGCAAAACCGGTGCAATTTGGTGAGGACTCCGGTGTGCAGCATTTTATAGAAATTACCAATGATGCTGTACGCAATTCGAAATTAATTAATAACCGGAAATATTATTTTTCGGTGACGACATATGCGTATGATCCGGCAACGGCCCCGGTTACAATTGAAAGTGCGTTTAAACCATTAACAGTTGTACCCGGATTATCCGGTTTAGGCTCTGATTTAGATTCAGAATTTTCTGATGTTTTGATAGCGGCAAACGAATCAGGTATTTCTGACGCCATATTTATTCCTACAGTCGTTGACCCGTATCTATTAACGAACCATACGTATGAAATTAATTTTGATGCCGTGAACGATTCGACAAATATGTGGTATCTAATTGACAAAGATGAAAGCGACACATTGGCTTCGGCAGAAAACTTCCCTGTGTCTGTAGATTATTACGATGGACTCGGGTTAGCCACTGCTGGACAAGAAGTGGTTTTAGAAATCATAGATGGGTTTATTTTAACATCGGAGAAGGCAACGTTTGATGCTCCAACAACCTTTTCAGCTACAGAAACAATTACGGATGATTTCGATTCTACAGAAATTGTATTTGCAGGTATCAATCCCGGATCCTCCGATGGGACATGGGCTGGCTATATAGAAAAGCTACCCGTACCCCCGCCATCCGGAAGGCCGGACAAAACAAAATTACAATTGGATATCGAGTTTCGATTTACAGATAGTGGATCTAAGGCAACTTACTACAACTCAATTCTAACCGTAACAGATGTGGTTGATATTCCGTTTGAACTTTGGACAGTGGAAGACGAGACTCGTATTGATGTGGCTATATATCAAGTGGCCGGATCTGTGCCTTTCTATGCAGAGAGCGAAGATTTCCCCGGAAGTTATGAATTTACTAAAAACATTTTCATTATGCCCGTTTATCAGCCATATAGTAACCCATCTACCGCCACCGACGCGTATGCATTTGATGCCGACGCAGATTTAATTGGCTGGATGCTTCAATTCAATAAAGGCCTAACCTTGTTTGAAAGCGGAAATGTTTTCCAGGTAAAATTTAATAACCCGGTTATTCCCGGTACGGATGTGTATCGTTTTGTTGCCTCCGGATTGAACAGTTCAGACACCGATTTTTTAGCATCACAAATGGATGCCATTAATGTTTATCCGAATCCTTACTTTGGATCTAACTGGGAAGAAAATAATCCATTGGATCGCAAGGTATATTTTACACAACTTGGCGTAGGAACAACCACGATTAGAATTTTCACTCTCTCCGGGGCTCTTGTTTCAAAAATAGAACATACTATTATTTCTGAAAATGATAGTGACAGAAGAGCTGTTTGGGATTTGCGAAATAGAGCCGGAGTTCCTGTAGCAAGTGGTATGTACTTGGCTCATTTGGATTTGAGAGATTCTAATGGTAAATCTATCGGTGAAAAAGTATTAAAATTGGCAATCTTCCAACCTGAAGAGCGCCTGGACATTTATTAATATGATTTGGGAGAATTGATGATGAAAAAATATCAAACTCGATTGGGATTATTCTTAACAGTTTTTATAATGTTAAGCGTGCAAATAGACGCTGGAAGTAAAAATAGAAGCGGTACAGCGGGCGCTCAAGAACTCTTGATTCCTGTTGGTTCAAGCGGTACGGCCATGGCTGGTGCAAATGTTGCCGGTATATTCGGTATAGAAGCTGTGGAATGGAATATTGCCGGTCTTGCCAAAATCAATGGCACGGGAGAAGCAATGTTTTCTCATGCAACTTGGCTGGATGGTATCGGGGTTTCTTACTTTGGAGTTGCATCGACCTTTGGTGGTAAAAATGTATTTGGAATCACGTTTAAATCATTGGACTTTGGCGATATCCCGGTCACAACAATGGAAGCCACTAGCGGTACCGGAGAAATGTATTCGCCGAGCTTTGTTAATATTGCATTTCTTTATGCTCGCAGTATGACAGATCGCATTTCGTTTGGCTTTGATTTCAAAATTGTTTCTGAAACAATTATGAGAGTAAGCGCAACAGGTGCGGTCATCGATGCCGGTGTTCAATATGCTGCAAGTGAAAACGGTATCCGCCTGGGTGCATCTTTGAAAAATCTTGGGTTAAATATGATTTTTACCGGCTCAAGTTTAGAAGAATTTGTTGACCCTTTTGGTACGGAACCCGGCACACCCACTGAACCCCGGCGTATTACACTACAGGATTTTGAAATGCCAACCACTTTGGAATTGGGAGTTTCATATGGTCCTATTAATATGGGACCGGCAAATATTCTTTTATCAGGATCGTTTTTAAACAACAATTTTTATTTTGATGAATATCGATTTGGTGTTCAGATTAATATGATGGATATATTATATTTGCGTAGCGGCCTTGCTATTGGATATGATCCGGAACCGTGGGGTAAAGACGGCGTGCAGGATACGGATGATGACGATGATGATGAACAATTTGAATGGGGTACGGAAGAATTTATGTGGGGCCCCTCTTTTGGTTTTGGAATAAATTTATCTAAACTAACAGGTTTAGGGCTGTCTGTTGATTATGCTTACAGGACAGCAGAATATTTCGACGGTGTTAGCTGGCTAACGATTAAGGCAGCGTTTTAACAGGTCGAAAAAAATAAAGACGAAATGCAGCAGACATTCATTCTTTGTCGGCTGTCGTCTTTCTTGCAAGAAAGAAAAATAAGGAGAAACTCAATGAAGAGATACTTGATAATAGTTCTTATCTCTATAGTTTCTGTTACCATGTTGTCGGCAAATAAAATTGTTAAAACACATGGTGGAAACAGCAATTATGAAATAAAAAAAGGGGGCAAAAACCTATTAATTGTCTCACCTTATACCCAGTATAACAGCAGAGGTACAGTAGATACGCTTCAGTATTTACCTCCATCTGGGTGGGGCGGGCAATTCATACAATCCCCTGGCGATGCAATGATTACTGCATTCAAAATGCCAGCCGATGCTACAATTAAGGCTGTAAATGTTCCCATATATGAATGGGGAGCAGGTGACCAGCAAATGACAATCTCCCTGCACAAGCTGTCTTATCCATTGACGGCAGATGGGACAGCGTATCCATCTTCAGCTGTGGATGGTGCCGGCTGGGTTGGCGGTTATGATATGGACGCTACCACAGGGTACATGTCTATTATGGGAACAACCTATACACCCGGCGGAACACAGGGCGTCTGTGATACTAGCGACGCTGTTAATGCCGGAGCGCAAGATCCGTTAGGTACGGAACACGCTCCTGCAGCTCCTCCAGGAACACCCACAATGGGTCTTCTTTGGCCGGTTGGTTTTACTGCAGCGACCATGGACCCAACGAACCATCCAGACTATGCAGTCGGTGAAAACGACGCTAACTGGACGAACCTGGTGGACTTTGGAGAAGAAATTGATGTCCTTCAGGATGATTGGATTGGCGTGATGGTTGCTTATACTGGAGCAGGAGACGCAGGTAGTGTTGATGAACCCACCGGTTTCTTTTATGCAGGTGGAGCCGGCATTGTTGATCCTTGGGTATCGCTGAAATTCTATAACGGATGCGGCGGTACTTCAGGAAACGGTGGATGGCACATTCGCAATTGGATTTTCAACTTCCAACTGGGTGTTGAATTAACCGGTGATCGCGGCCCAGTTGTTGTCAGTGTTGATCCATTACCAACAACATTATCGACCGCATCTCGGACTGTTTCAGCAAATATTACCGATGACAATCCAAGCGGAGAAGCAGCAGGTGTTGCTACGGCAACTGTAACCTACATGTTAGACTCATTAAACGCAACACCCAATACTGTTGATTTATCAATGGTGTCTGGTACTGCAGAAGATGGCGTTTGGGAAGGAACAATTCCCGGACAAAGCCCAGGTACATTTGTATACTGGTCTTTGACTGCGACTGATAATAATGGCTTTGCCACCAGTACGGCAACAGCCAGTTACTTCGTGTTTGAACCTACAGCGGGAGCTCCATTACTGTTTGACAATGCAACGCCTTTATATGGTAATCCACTGTATGCGCCATACCTGTATTACGGATGGGGTCTAAATCCCTTTGATTACTGGTCTGCGGATTATGGCAACATCACGACAGAACTCGTTTCAAGTTATGATGTTATCTTTGAACGCTCTGCCGGAGCTGACACATATGGTTATGATAGCGATGATGCCTTGAATAGTTGGTATTTTTCCGGAGGCAAAACATATGTTGCTGAAGGAGACGAATGGCTCGGGAACCGTTATGGTTGGCCAAGTGCGCCTCTTGTTTTAACAAGCGCAGACTTTGCTTTTGATCTTGGCGTAGGGACATACCACCCAGATATCAACTACGGAGGATCAGGTGATCAGTTAGGTATTTCTCGTCTTATGGAGAACCCTGACGATCCAATTGGTGCCATCATGACGGACTATCTTGATTCCAATGTTGTGACGATGGTTATTGATTCATCTGTTACACCTTGGGATACAACATATACATATGCCAGTTCCATACTGGATTACGATCCCGTTTATGATCCAGGACATTCTAATTGGTTAGACGGAATTACACCAGCTGAAGGTGCTAATGTAATGTATTACGGGAAGTCCGGAATAATAGACTCATTGGGCAATGCGGCGGATGACGCTGAAACGTTTGCTGTTGCTGTGTATTCATACTCAGGATTTGGCAGCAAAGGCGGATTGGTTGCCTTTGACCAGATGGGCCTGTATGCACGTGTTTATGAAACAGATGGTACTGTTTCTTACTCACATTGGATCGGCGCTGAAGACTATTATGCTGATTCACCCGGTGCTCCTGTAAAAGCCATTATGGACTGGGCAGCTGATAATGTAAGCATTAATGATGAAATTCAAACACCAGAAAGCTTTACATTAAAAGGCAATTACCCGAACCCATTTAATCCAACAACAAACATCTTATTTACGCTGGCAAAAACCAGTGATGTTACTATGACTGTTTATTCAATTTTGGGACAAGAAGTCGCAAAATTACAGAGTGGAAACATGAGGTCAGGTGTTCATTCCATTAAATGGAATGGGTTGGATATACATGGTAAGCAAGTTGCATCAGGAGTATACTTCTATCAAGTAAACGTTGCTGGTCAGATTAAGACCGGTAAAATGATGCTTCTGAAATAGAAACACTGTTTCAAACATAAAAAGGGCGGTTTCCCGTAAGAAGCCGTCCTTTTTTTTGTCAAAATGATTATAAAAAAAACAAGAATCATCGTGGGGATTATGGTAGCAATAGTTACCATCATATTCTTTTTTGACTCTGATAAAGTATTAGTGATTTATAAAGGTGGATCTATTACAAAATCAGAATTTTTTGATGAAACAGATCAACAGGCATTTTCAAAACTAGATTATACTGATCAAATTGAAAAAATGCAAAAATGGATTATAAAAACGATATTGTTTAAACAAGCCACTGATTACCTAATATTCCAGGATTCAAATCTTCGGTATGAATTAGAAAAGATCCGTAATGATGAAAAACTTGCACGTGTGTTTAATTTTTTGTCTGAAGATTTTTTTATCAATGACAGCTTACTGCACAACACGATTGAAGCAGCGAAAAAACAATATACAATTCAAGATATTGTCGTTACTCATACCCTCTCTTATTCCCAAAATCAACTTAGAACTAGGTCAGATGCAGAAATAAGAGCAGAAACAATTTTGAGCAGGCTGAATTCAAATAAAATTACGTTTGATGAAGCAGTGTCAATTTATACTGAACAACCATCGATGAAAATTAATAATGGAGAAATAGGACCCATTTCGTTTGGGACTTTCCCCTTATCGCTGGATAGTGTTATATGGAATTCCAAACAAGGACAGATTCTTGGGCCTGTTGATTCAAAATTTGGTTTTCATATTATCAAAGTGTTAAGTATTACTACCAATGATCCAAATACTAATCCGCGTCTGAAAAAGAAAACAATCAAACAGGATATTGAACGCGGGAAGTATGGATTGCGAGATGCCCATGCCAATAACTATGCAGAGGAATGGTTAACAAATAATAACGTAGAATTTTACTATGACAATATTGGAGAATTATGGAAACTGGCAAAAGCAGAGGACCTCTTTATCATTCCGGATGGTATACCTCTTTTTGATATATCAACTTTAAATTATATTAAACCTTTGGCTAGGTTATCAGAAAAAGATTTGGCATTTGACTGGTTTTTAGAAAAAGCATATCAACATGGTAAATTTCAAGATGCTTATTTCGTAAAGGGATATTATCTATTTAGGTTTATTAAAGATTTAATTATTAGAGACATAGCTGCAAAATGGTTTGACAATTTAGCTGTCTTTGATCATAAAGCAACGAGTGTAATAATTGAGAATAAACAAAAATCATTTTTGCTAAAAAAACATATTGAAGAAGAATTGAAAAAAGACTCCAAGCTTACGGATAGAATTATAATAAATAGATTTTTAATAAATTATAATGTTCAAATCAATTATTGATTTTTGTCAAAGACCCCACTTAAATATTCTTCTAATAAATCACCCTTTAATCCCTGCCCTAAATAATATTCTCCTCCTGCATCTTGCAAAATCAATTCCCAATGAAGATGAGCGCCCTTTCGCGTCCCAAGGGTACTGTCTTTAGTACCGCTGTTTCCAGATTGTCCGATCATTTGTTCGGCAGAAACAATGGATCCCGGTTTAATTTCTCCATTGATGTGGGATAAATGGGCATAAATTGAGACAGCCCTGTAACCGGGAACCAAATCAAACCCATGATCAATATACACTGACTGTCCCACCAGCACGTGTTCAAACACATCGGAAGGTGTATGTCCCAACTGTTTTGCTTCTTCCAAAAGTTGCAACCTGAATTCCGGAGAAATTTCTTCAAAATGATGATCTGCCCGTATGACCGTTCCGCCGGCCACCGCACGAACAGATGTACCCCAGTTTACATAAAAATCAATCCCGCGGTGGGTGCCATGACGGTATGAGCGTGGAGCATTTGGAAGCAATAAAGCATCTTTAGGCACTGGAACATTTTCACAAGGTAAAAAAAGTTTTAATCGGGAAACAGCATCTAAATCTGGCGGTGAAGATTTTTTACTAAATAGAGGATAGATTATTTTGTTTTCTGTATGGCCATATTTTTGTGTGAATGGTGCAATAATGTGATCAATTAGTTCTTCATTTAATGTATAGACCATAGAAATGATCTTTTGATCATACATGGTTGTATCAAATAAATAAAGCGATATATCAGAGGGGATATTCTTTATCACCAAGGCATGAATACCAGCGGCAAGGGAATCATCGTTGACGCGACTGTTAATATTTTTCTTGATGATTTTAAATGGTATAGTTTTTAACGTTTCGTTTACATTAATTATTTGATCTGCGTTCAAGCTTTCAGAAAATGAAACAGTCATATACAACTCATCTTCAGAAATGGTTATTTGGAGCGGTATCGTTGTTTCTAATTCCGGAATAGGCGCTGTCGGTGCACAGCTTTGAATAAGGACACAGAAGCATATCAATAAAAGGATAATGAATGATTTAGTGTAAAACAAAATTAATAATCAGGAAATATGCTTTAGGAGCGCGTCCAGAGCAGAATTAAATACGGATAATGGATGACCAATGATAGTTTCATTGCAGACCGGTGTAAATATGGACTCAGCTTCATTCAATGATGAATATTGATCGCCTAATAAAACCTGCACGCTCAGTAAACCAGATAAATGCAATGCATCCAATATGGAATATTCATAACGAGCCCAGGAGGCAGGTGCAATCAGAATACCTCTTGCTTTGTTTCGGTTCCTCTGGATAAATGATATTGCTTTGTCAGCTTTATGTGTTTGCAAAAATTGCAGTTGAATATCCAAGTTCGTGCTATGAGCATGCTTATGTAACGCTTTATTCATTTTATCAAGCGTAACCTGTTCACCTGCGTTTGCTGATTGAACGCCAATTAAATTGAAATTTGGGCCTTGTAATACGAGAATATCCATTGCTTATCTTAATGGAAAAATATGCCCGATGATGTAACCGACGACAATACCAACCAGAAGAGCAATTGTCAAAATTCTCGATTTCATGAATTCGCCGGAATATCCCCTCTTTATGGCTATGATGCCTACAAAATAACCCAATGCATTCAGAATCCAGAAGAATGGAATGGCAAATACTTTAACAATCAAGGGCCCTATAAATGGGATCATCGAAAGCAATGCTCCTAAACCGGCGAAAAGCTGTGTGAAAACCCCTAGAACCAATGTAATAAAAACGATAATTTTCTGATCTATTCCCAGTTTAAGAGCAATCACAACGAATACGGCGATAATTGCCCAGAGAATGATATGCTTTTTATATACTTGAAAAAAGGACGGCTCAGTCATGGGTCAATTTCGCGATAATGTTTAAACCATACATAGTTACAGATACCTGTACAATTCTTCGGGGACTGGATTTTTCCACCCAAATCTGGCGGATCGCCTCTTTTGCTGTAATGTTATTCATAAAATAGTCTGATTGCTCCGGTAGAGATGTTACATCTTCTATTGCTTTGATGTCCAGTCGGTAATGATCACAGATTTTTTCATCTCTGTTGATTAAAATAGTGTCTGTTTCAGCCCAAAGATATCGTGCTTCGAATAACTGACCATCATGTTCCATTGGAAACCATTTTGAATCCAAATCCTCTTTATGTTGTTCTTGTACTCGAACTAACATTGAAAATATCGTCTGTATCTCCGGCGGACGGTTTAATGCAATGTCATCATAAAATAAATGTTCTTTTTCATGATCATATTTAGCGTTTATAGAATACGTTACAGATCCTTGATGAATCTTTTTTTCAAATTGTTTGAAATGATAATCCGAAGAATCATAAGAAATGAAATAAGTATTATCTGTTGGCCATAAGTAATCTAATAGCCCGGTTGTCTGTGTTTGAAATGTTAATTCTCCGGGAGTTTTATCCATGGTGACTGAAACAAAAGGAAACCCAAAAATGGTAATCGTGTAATTTTGTCCATAAAGCTGGGAAAATAATGTAAAACAGATCAGTAAATATATTCTCATGTTTTCCAAGTGAACTTTCCAATAAGACCTGAAATACCAATGAAAGGAATATATATCGGTTGCAATACGCTCCATACTATAAATATGATTGACGGTACAAACATGTGAAGCATGGACGCACCGGAAAAAATGACGAGAGCATCACAAACAAACTTGATTCCAAAAAACATAGGGATATGGCTCTGAATATCGGGGATAAACGATCCGGATAAAATGGCAGTGTTCAATAAAAATGCATTGAATAAAAACAGCATAAAAAACCAATCAGTTTTTACAGCCATTCTCGAGTTGGATGACCAGCGAATGCGTTGGTTTAAAAATGTAATGATTGATTGAACAGGCTGAGTTTTAACAAAACTGCCGGCATCAGAATTAAATGTACATTTATGGGTTTTTGAAATAGCCTGCACAAGATACATATCGTCTCCGGATACGCGATCTTTAACTGGGTAAAATCCGTTAATTTTTTCGAAAGCAGAACGTTTATATGCAAGATTTTGACCTGTCCCCGTCCAGCTAAATCCCCATCCGGATGCACCGGCATTGGCGGTCATTAATGCTAGGAAATCAATCATCTGGTAATGAGTAAAAGAAGTTTGGTTTAAACTGTCGATTGAAGACGCCCCAACGACAATCCCGCTTCCGGCTTCTAAATGGCTGACCATACTTTTGACCCAGCCTTGTGGAATGCGGCAATCAGCATCAGTAGATAAAATATACTCACCTTTTGACTGTTTTATTGCTTGGGTTAAGGCATATTTCTTCGGCGCCATTTCAGTTGACTTTTTCCGAATCTGAATACCTCTGATATGATTGTATTGTTTTGAATATTGTTCAATGATTGACAATGTTTTATCTGATGAACGGTCATCCACTATGATGATATCCAATTTATCTGTTGGATAATCCAATTGAGAAAAATCTTGCAATAGATTAGCCAAATTCTGTTCTTCATTTCGAGCAGCAACCACCACAGACACATGTGGCCAATCTGTTATTTGATTTGCTACAGGTTTGAGTTTGCGTAAACCGGTAAGAAAAAACAGAACAAATAAAATATAAACGCCCAGACTCGCCAGCAAGACAGGGTAGAAATATGTCATGCCAATGGCAAAAACAAAGATGCGATTAAAAAGTATAGAGTCACACCAACAATATCTATACTTGTTGTGACAAACGGGCCCGTAGCAATAGCCGGATCAATATCAAGTTTGTTTAAAAACAAAGGGACAAAGGCGCCGATTGTCGTTGCAATTATCATTGAAGTGCTAATACTTAACCCAACAATAATTCCCAAGTTAGGAGCGAGTTCCACAAATTGTGTAAGGGCAAATAATCCTAACATAATTCCATACAAGGCACCGAGAATTAATCCGACACGAATTTCTTTAAACAGTATTTTAAAATTATTTCCGAGATTGACTCGCCCCGTCGCTAATCCTCGAACAATAATGGTAGATGTTTGAGTGCCGATGTTCCCACCCATACCAATAATGACCGGAATAAATGCGGCCAAAGCTAACGTGTTTTGAAGAAGATTTTCATATAGCCCAATGATGGTAGCGGCAGCGATTCCACCAATCCAACTGGCAAACAACCATGGGAATCGACTTTTGGCATTATTCCATGTGGATTTAAGCAAGATTTCCCTGTCTTTTCCAACACCGGCCATTTTTAAAAAGTCTTCGGTTGCTTCTTCGCGAATAACATCTACTACATCATCAACTGTAACGATTCCAAGCAAATAAGAATCTTGATCAATCACCGGCACGGCGAGATAATTGTATTGACTAACAATTTGTGCCACCTCTTCCTGGTCTGTATCGGGAAAGACAGAATGGACCTTTCGAATCATCATATTTTTAAGTAATGTATCCGGAGCAGTGGTCACAAGATCACGTAATGAAATAATACCCGTTAACTGACTATCATCATTGGTAACGTATAAATAAAATACCATTTCTGCTTCTTCTTCATGCTGTAAAGTCGCTATAGCATTTTTTGCCGTTGTTTCTTCATGAAGAGTAAATACGTCAGTATACATCAACGAACCGGCACTATCTTCCGGGTACGCCATTATTTCTTCAAGTTCTTCTACTTCCTCTTTTTTTAATAATTCAATAACATCACTAGCTTGTTCTTCAGAAAGGGTGTTTAAAATTTCTGCCTGGTCGCTGGAACTGATTGGTTCAATTAATTCAGCTATGTGTTCAGCAGACAAGTCCGATAAAAGACCTTGAAGCGTTGAATCGTCTAACTCAGTTAGAAACTCACCCGTTTGTTCATTTGGCCGCATAAGGGTGAATAATGCCGATTGCTCACTTTCATCAAAATAGCGAAACAACACAGCGAGATCAGCCGGGTGAGTCTTATCAATCAGTTTAATGAGATTCGTATTGGCGTGTCGACGCATTAATCTGCGAAACGTATCTCTAAGAACACGAATTTCCCGCTCAAACATTTGTTGTTTCATTATTGCACCTCAACTGTTTTATTTAACCAAGTAAAGCCATAATAAATACATATAATACCCAACAATAAAATCCATGGCGCGACATGTCCGTTCCAGGTATAAATACCCGCGAGAGATTCATCATAATTTGTGAACATCAACGCAATAAAATTATTGGCAGCATGAAGAATAAAGCCAGCCCAGATGGAACCGGTTTTCCAGGCAAGATAACCCAGCATAACACCTAATGCGTAGATTTGAATTAACCAAAATGGATTTAAATGAATTATTGCGAAAAAGAGGCTGGTTACTAACACTGCACGAGTAATATCTTGCCAATGTTCCTCCAAAAACTTTTGTAGGAAGCCACGGAACAATAGTTCTTCACTCAGAGGCGCTAATACAACGATACCAAACATGAGAAACAGAGCCATGCCGAAAGAATCAAATTGCAACATGGTACACATTTGGTTAAGAAATTCTGGCGGCGTAAAGAGAAGACTGGATAGGCGATCAAACTCATCTACAATGACGATTAAACCAATAGATAATACCGAAGACGCAATAATAACAGGGGATGAAATTTTACGGATACGTAATCGTTCTAGTATCGGTTCTTTCCGGGCCACTAAAAAAAGAAGCAAGGGAATTATCATAAATCCCTGTCCAACAAAAAGCGCGAGATAATTTGCAAACAGAGTATTTTCTTCAGGAAGATATACTAATCCAACGGACGCAATAATTGTGCCCACCGTAAGTGCGGATAGCACAGAAAGAAGGACTATTCCGAAAACATTCTTTATCGTTAATGTGCTGTTCATATCTTAATCCCTTCGACAAAGGGTTTGTTTCTGTTGGATTCATAGAGGGTTTTGTAAAACCTTATGTGTGAAGAAAAAAGATGTAAAATTTATTAGCTTAAGGCGAAAAATGTAGTCAATAGTGGTACTATGGACAAGTTTTTCCCCGCCTGCCACCTTAAAAATACTAATAAAGGGGCGGGCAGGAACGAAAAGCCGCCGAATTTTAGACTTTTTAATTTGTGCAATAGGTTTTTCAAATCCCTCTTATAGACCAAAAAATTACAGAAGGTCAACGGAAAAGCAAAGAGACCTTGTAATTCTTATTGTAATCGATAGCTGGTGTATATATGTTATAAGCCAATTTATATAGATAAAATCTCAAACCAGCACCTGAAAAGCCCTCTTGAAAAATCAAAAGGGCTTTTTATTTCCTTTTCGTTAAATGTTCTATCATAATTCCACCTGCTACGGCAACATTTAACGATTCACCATATCCAACTTTTGGAATAGAAATAATATGATCAAGCAGCTCTTTGGTGTTTTTAGAAAGACCATGTGCTTCGTTGCCTAATACGAGTACCCATAGTGCTTCTATTTCAAAATCGTTAATATTGTTTCCGTTTTGGTCGGCGCCAATGATTGTGTGTGTGTCTTTAAAATAATTCAGTGGTTGATTTGAAATGGACTTTAAATAAAAATGTGCCCCCATTCCACCACGCACAACTTTTGGGTTATAAATATCCACACAATTCTTGGACAAAGCAATATTCCGGATCCCAAACCAAATGGATGTGCGAAGTAATGTGCCCATATTTCCCGGATCTGAAATAAAATCAAAATAGATCCAATTCCCCTTGACGTCGGCATTTGAGTACTCTGGAATAGAACACACAGCAAGAATCCCCGACGGTGTATCAGTTGTTGCAATATAAGCCATTTCTTTATGACTAATCTTTTGGCAAGCGGGTAAGTGGGAAGAAATTATTTCAACCATTTCTCTATTTGCCTGAGAAAACTCGTCAGTATAAAAAACAAATAGAAACGGATCAGAAGCATTTAATGCTTCCTGAACAAGCCGCTTTCCCTCAAGGATGAATTGGCCGTTTTTAAGGCGTCCTTTCCTATGATGAAGGGATTGGATATGTTTTTTTTCAGCTTTCGTTATCATAATTGTTGCGAACAAACCGTTTGATTGCCCCCATGAACCCCGGTAATTTCAACTTCTATTTTAACTAGAACAATCAATATGTCTAAAGGAGTTACCCCACAAAGTCAAAATTATGCCGCTTGGTACACCGATGTGGTGATTAAAGCCG
>CAZIFK010000009.1:0-51444 GCA_964538995.1 uncultured bacterium | reverse complement strand
GCTCACTATGGTGTCCAAGTTAAGGATGTGAATCATCTACGTTTGGGGTTTTATAAGGGAGATATTTTCACAGAAACACCGGAAAAGATACGAGATGTTGATCCCGTCCTGGCTCTTCTAAAGGAATTAAACCCCTCTGTTATTACTCTTGCATTGGATCCGGAAGGAAGCGGACCGGACACACACTATAAAGTGCTTCAAGCTATCGCCGAAGCAGTGCGGTGGTGGGGTGAAGAAACCGATATTTCGGACGTGAAGATTTGGGGTTACCGTAACGTGTGGTATCGGTTTAATCCGGCAGAAGCAGATATCATAGTCCCTGTTTCCCTTAATTCAATGGCAATGCTTCGGGATACGTTTATGAATTGTTATTTGAGCCAGAAAGATGCTTCTTTCCCCAGTTATGAATTGGACGGTCCTTTTTGTGATTTGACGCAAAAGATCTGGGTGGAACAGCATAAACAAATGGAGCTGGTTCTTGGAAAAGATTTTTGGTATCAAAATAAACATCCAAGATTGAGAGCAACCCATGGACTGGTTTTTCTGAAGGAATTAACTGTAAAACAATTTTTAAATGAAGCAAGACGTCTGGAAAAATCAATGGAAGGACAGATCAATTGATAAATAATTTTCTTATTGAATTATATTTAGTCCTTATACAGCTTCTAGTATCCCGTTCTATTTGATGAGATTCAAGAAATAGTTCATTCTGATAAGATCTAGTATTTATAGTGTAAATTTGGCTTATAATAATGTGTTATAAACTTCATTTAGTAACTGATAGCTGCATTCATTTTGACACCGAGCGATCATAATTAGAAAAAGAAAATATAATGACAAACAAAACAAAAAAAACTTTTAAAGACCTTGGGCTTTCAAACGAAGTACTTGAGGCTATTAACAATAAGGGATTTGAAGAGCCAACCGAAATTCAGATCATAACAATCCCTGTTATGTTAAGAGATGATACGAATATCATTGCACAAGCCCAAACAGGAACTGGTAAAACAGCTGCTTTTGGCCTTCCACTCATAGATATGATCAATCCGGATTCCAAAACCGTTCAGGCACTGATTCTGGTTCCGACCCGTGAGTTGGCTATTCAAGTGTCAGAAGAAATCAATTCACTTAAGGGAAGAAAAGCCATTAAAACCGTTCCCATTTATGGAGGGCAATCCATCGATCAACAGTTACGCAGATTGAAAAAAGGTGTGCATATCGTAGTGGGATCTCCTGGCCGAGTAATAGACCATCTTAAAAGAAAAACGCTGAAACTTGGGGAAATTAATCATTTGATTTTGGATGAGGCGGATGAAATGTTGAATATGGGCTTTATTGACGATATGGAAGAAATATTCAAGTACACAAATCCTAATAAAAAAACATTATTGTTTTCTGCAACAATGCCAGGAAAAATCAAGGAACTTGCTCACAGATATATGGAAGGTTATGAGCTTATTAAAGAACATAAAAAACAACTGACCACCAATCTGACGGAACAGATTTACTTTGAAGTAAAGGCATCGGATAAATTTGAAGCGTTATGCAGAATTATTGATATTGAAGATAATTTTTATGGTTTAATATTTTGCAGAACTAAAAAGGATGTTGATTCTGTTTTGTCCCACCTGGTGAATAGAGGATACAGTGCTGAAGCGATTCATGGTGATATTACTCAAAGTCAGAGAGAACGAACTCTGAACAATTTCAGGCAACAAAGAATCAATACGCTTGTGGCAACAGATGTTGCAGCTCGTGGAATCGACGTTATGAACCTTACCCATGTTATAAATTATTCACTCCCTGGGGATCCGGAAGCGTATGTCCATCGTATCGGCAGGACTGGCCGAGCCGGTAAAGAAGGCACTGCCATTACATTTATTACGCCAAGTGAATATAAGCGACTTATGTTTATTCAAAGGTTCGCCAAAACGGATATCAAAAAGTCTGCTGTACCAAAGGTGAAAGATATCATCGATGCCAAAAAGAAAAAGATAAACGATGACCTGAAGGGTATTCAGAAAAATAAAATTGATCCAAAATACTATAATTGGGCGAAGAAGCTGCATGAGGAACATAATCCAACAGAAATATTGGCTGCTGTGCTGAACTATTGTTTCGAAGAAGATCTTAATCCGGATGCATATGGTGAAATGACAGAGATCAGTGGGAAGCGTAAGAAGCTTGATCCTCAGGGCAAAACCAGGCTATTTGTAGCTCTCGGTAAGAAAGATAGAATGAATCCAAGAAAACTGGTTGATCTATTGACAAACAGAGTATCAATAAGGTCTAAACAAATCAGTGACGTTCAGATTATGGACAAATTTTCTTTTATCACAGTTCCGTTTGAAAAAGCAGAAGAGATTATAGCCAGCTTCCAGAATAAAGGACGCAAGCCGCTGATTTCTCATGTCAAGAAATCAAAGAACAGATAACAAAACCACGTTTTTATCTATAGACCATTATACTTACAGCCGTTGCTGGGAACGGACATAGGACGAGAATTTGCTTTAAATTACTGTAAATTTGTAAGCAGTAATGATGATATAGGGATTACCCCTCAATTGCAATTAAAATTCACTATTCCATTGTAAATTAATAATACCATGATTGCTAAAAATTGGGAAAAAGCAAAAAAACAAGTCGATGAATGGAAATTATCCGGATTGACTGTTGTTTTTACAAACGGATGTTTTGATATTCTACATCGGGGTCACGTAGAATACTTATCTGACGCCAAAGCGTGTGGGGACAAGCTTATATTAGCTCTTAATGGCGACAGTTCTGTTCAAAAATTGAAAGGAGATCCACGACCTATTCAAAATCAGGAAGATCGAGCAATCATTCTGAATGCTTTGGAATCGGTGGATATGGTTGTCGTTTTTGATCAGGAAACTCCCGCTGAAATTATTCAGATTCTATTGCCCGATGTTTTAGCGAAAGGAGGCGATTACACTTTTGAAAATATTGTTGGGGCTAACATAGTTACCGCAAATGGGGGAGAAGTGAAGGTAATCCCGTTTAGAACTGGATACAGTTCGTCAAAGATTATTGATAAATTAATAAACATGAAATAACTGTCGAAATATCAGACAAGGGGTACTACAAATCCGTTGGCAGTAATTCCGTGCCCATCAGGTTTATTGCCGGTAAGTTAGTTCCTATGTTCAACCATCCATTGCTTCACGTCTTTTAATTTCAACCTGAATATCGTTGAAAATTTGATTATAAATTTCAGGATCTAATATCTGTTTTACACTTTGTTGACTGGAACTACTCCATTGTGAAGATTGGCCATATTTTGATTCTTGCATATTTAACCGCACTTCAGTTTTTGAATCGTTTATCTTGTTTACCATAAATGAAGCCTCCATTGCACTTCCTTTATCAGCAACATATCCAAGAAAAACTGCTTGAACGGCCTGTGATCCCGTTCCCGCTTCCCGATCAATGGTTGCATTTATAAGACCAGTGGTCATATCGGTATTCTTGATTATATAACCCTGATCCTGTAATATTGTCAAGATTGATCGATACGAGGTTTCATATCCTGCGTCATACAACCTTGTTGTGATTTGACGTTTTTGTAATGGTGATAATTGAGGCTGAGTAGTACAACCAACAATAAACATTATCGCCAGTATTGATATTAAAGCTATTGCTTTGTGTCTCTTCATTTTGATCATTCTCCAATTATTATTTAGTATGATGCTGAAATTATACTGTAGTCTTTGACAACACTATTATCATCAAAGATAATAATTAGATCAAAAGAACTTGTAGTTGATGTTGAAAGTGCTCTACTGCCAAACCATACATCACCCGCCTCCCCTGAACCTGATTCGAAAGACATCTTATTGTAGTTCCAAACTTCGTCATCATTCTTATTTTTTGTCACAAGATTTGGTGCTCCAAACAATTCCATTATTTCCGCTTGGTCTGTTTCTCCTTTTATTACTTTGGTTTTCACCATACCAACTGTCAGATTGCTTTTTTGTTTTGGTTGGATTTCTGGCATAGGTGCACAACTTGTAGCCAAGAGTAAAATACTAATAACCGACAAAGATATTATATTATTCATCGTTTTCTCCATATCTATTAATTCTTGTTATTATAGATTAGAAGAATGTACTATCCTTCATTAGAGAATTCCAGTATTTAAGATTATAGATTCCTGAAATATAAGAAACCTTTTGTAATACCTGTGTAATATCTTTTTTTTGGAATTGTCTAAATACTGATATTATTGAAATTAAATAAGACTGACTGTGTACTTAAAATCCTCCGAGAATTACTTTTCTATATTGAAAATTTATAAGATTATAACTCAGCTTTTAAAATGTCATGAATATGAACCACTCCAAATAATTTATTTGGGTTTTCTATTTCAGTCACAAAAAGGGATGTGATATTAAATTCTTCCATAATTTCCAATGCCTTAATCGCTAAAGTATCAGACGGGATTTTTTGGGGAGATTTTGACATAAGATAAGTAGCTGTTTTACTAAAGATTTCCTGGTCACTATTTTCAAGACCCCGACGAATATCTCCGTCAGTGATAATACCAATAAGATCATCATTTTCATTTACAACCCCTGTCATCCCCAAACCTTTCTCAGACATGGTTAACAGCGCTTCATGTATTTTTGTATCCGAGTGAACCAGTGGAATTTTATCATCCGTATGAGCAATTTTATCTACAGTTAATAATAATTTTTTACCCAAATTTCCTCCAGGGTGGCGTAAAGCAAAATCTTCTTCTTTAAATCCTCTTTTTTCCATAAGGGATATGGCAAGTGCATCACCCAATACGAGCGTTGCTGTGGAACTGGACGTTGGGGCTAATCCTAAGGGATCCGCCTCTGTCCGCACTCCAATGTCTAAATGAATTTTACACATTTTTGCAAGGGATGATTCGGGATTGCCGGTAATAGCAATCGTCTCTGCACCTATCTGTTCCAATGGTTTCAGAATATCTAATAACTCTTTACTTTTGCCACTATATGAAATGAGAATACATACATCATCTTTAGCAACCATGCCCAAATCCCCATGGGCGGCATCACTCCCATGCATAAAGAATGCAGGAATCCCCAAACTGGAGAAAGTCGCAGCACATTTTCTCGCTACATGACCTGATTTTCCAAGTCCCAAAAAAATGATATTACCATTTGTATTTGCAATGACTGTTGCAGCATTGTTAAAATTGTCGCCTAATGATTTTTCTAATTGCTGTAAGGCATGGATTTCTTTGTTTATAACTAATTTTCCGGATTTTAAATAGTCCATAGTCTATCCATTTTGGTTAAGGGAATTTAATTGATTATTTTAATAAAATCATTTTATGTGATTGATTGTAGTTACTAGCATAAATGGAATATATATAGACACCGGCTGGTACTTTTTCTCCATTATCATTCTTGCCATTCCACGTAATGACTTGATTACCGGCTTCCTCATAATTGTTTTTAAGTGTTTTGATTTTTTGACCCAACAAATTGTAAATATAAATAGTCACATATTCATTTCTCGGCAATTTGTAACGAATATTTGTTATAGGATTAAATGGATTCGGATAATTCTGACTTAAAGAATAATCTCTAAATTGTTTAGTATCACCCTGATCAATTTGAACATAATCTAATCCTATAAAGTCACAAACCCCACGAACCAAAGCATATGCAGTCGAATCATATGAGCCAGCTTGTGCACAATTCATGTCTTCGTAAGTTAGTGCCAAAACATTTTCGCCATGGGTCATCCACCACCAGCTTTCCGGGTATTGGTCTGGTGTTCCTGACGTCCAACTGACAAAATAATTCCAGGGTTCAATCCCGTTGAGGAAATGGGATCGAATCCCGTTAATGAATTGCTGCTCAAGGATACTATAATCGTATGAGGTACCCGCAGATGCATGGTAAACAAAATAGCGAGTGCAATTATAAGCGGAATGCATATTTAGAGCCACTTTTACTGGATTGTTCAGGGCCATAAGTTCAATGAATCGGTTTTTCAACACGGCAACTTCCGGTTCTAAAGTCATATCATCCCAACCGCTCTCGATATCTATTCCATTTGCATTTTCACGGGAATATCCTAATTCAACTCCATCGGGATTAAACATCGGGATAATATGAAAAACACAATTAGTCCGTACAAATTCAGCAAAGGGGGAATCGGAAAGTAATAGATTGATTACTTCATTCGTAACCCAGAAAGCTTCAACCTCTCCCGGGTGAGTCCTGGCATGGATATATATTCGTTTAAGAGATGAGTCTGATTGAGGATTCTCCGAAATGGTCAATTCCCAAATCGCTCTGTTTTGTACAGTAGCACCCAGGGAATCTATGATCACATAAGGACTTTCTCCCCAACGACCCAAGTCTACGAGTAAACTATCGTAACCATATCCCCAGTTTTGGCCACTCTGCCGAGTGATTTGAGTTTCATGATTTTGATTATATCCACATTTATCCATTGTTTGTGGGTTGAATAGTGCCTGTCCTGACAGAATGGAAAAAAATAGGTTAGAAACTATACAATGTGTAAAAAAACAAAATACTCTAAAAAAGCGTAGAATTTCAGGTCTATTCATTTTTTCACTTTCCAAAAATAATAAAAAGTACCGGTTGCTGTTAAGGCAATCCCAACCATAGATGGAACGAAAGCGGTGATCAATGTGATAATTAAAAATGCTGAATATAAAATCAGTACAATGATCATACTCCAGGGATAGAAAAGAGCTTTATAGGGACGATTCTTTTCAGGCCATTTTTTTCGTAGAACATAAATAGCGCCAAAAGTCAGCAAATTAAATATAGTACTGGTCGCCGAGAAAAAATCAATGATGGTTTCGTAAGCATTTGTACCGCTTAATCCTGACTGTAAATAAGTTGAAAGAACAGCGAAAATGAGTAAGACTGTTGCCCATATTCCTTGACCAAACATTGCATTATTTGGGGTCTTGAATACGGGATGTAATGCTTTAAATTTATCAAAAAATAATCCATCCCTCGCCATGGCATGCCACGTTCTGCTTTTACACAAAATCTGTGTACTGATATTCCCAAAAGCATTAACAGCTACAGCAATAGAAATCAGCACTCCGCCAGTGGCGCCTAATACGACTTTCATGGCAGCAGTTGCTACCCATTTATTTTCTATGATGGCATTGACATCCATCTGATACAAATAACCCATATTGGCGCCAAGGTACAGTAGCATAACACCACCGATTCCCAAAAATAGGGACAGGGGTAATGTTTTTTGGGGATGTTTCACTTCCTCTGCCATGTAGGTAGCGCCCTCCCATCCGCTAAAGGCAAAAAATGAATACCGCAAAGCGGCACCCACAGCAAGTATGGTATGCCAACCAAACGATTCGGGCCACAATGGATTGGTAAAATTTTGAGCGTTTCCAGTTGAAAAGGATGTCAATGTTATCCCGATAATTGCACCCAAGGCGCCAATTTTTATTAAACTGAAAAAGACCTGGAATTTTCCACTCAAACTAACACCGAAAAGATTAATACCGGTCAGAAGCCAAATCGTAATTAGTGAAATGATAAAAGTAATCTCCAGGTTAAAGGGAGCGCCGGCCAGAATCACCCAAATGGCATTCAAATATTCGGTAAATACCAATGAAACTGCGACGATTGAAGCTGTCTCAGATACAAAAAACATTGCCCAGCCACGTATGAAAGCAATGTAAGGGCCATATGCTTCTTTCAGAAAAACATAGGGGCCGCCAGACTTAGGAAGCATAGCCGTGAGTTCAGCATAGATTACAGCACCAAAAATGGTAATGATTCCCCCAATGACCCAGACCAATCCAAAAAGTGATGTGCAGCCCACCAATGCCATGATGGGAGCAGGTGTACGAAAAATACCCGAACCAATAATCCGGCTGATAACAATTGCAGTAGACTCTTTCAACCCCAGGTCTTTTTTGTATTCAGTCATGATGAATGAATAAGTCTATTTATAAATATAATATAAAGATGAAAGCTCTTTGAATTCATGAAGACTTCGTTCATATGATTCCATTAAATTATCAGGGTTAATGTTCCTGGTTTTGATTTTGCTCAATTCGCTATTTCCCCAAAGCCGAGTCAGGGAGGAATTAACTACAAAATTATCCGGATATAACTCATCAATTGTTGTTATCAAATGAATAGCAGTTAAAACAGGTTTGAATTGATGGTAATCTGTAATTTTACAGATAACACCGTGGCACTGTTCATTTTCATATTTGGGGTTTAATGCTTTGCCTGCAATGGAAACAGGGGTGAATGAAACAGGTTCAAAGACGACACCGGGCAAATGTTTTTTATTCATCGCTTGTGACAGTTTTTTCCCATCGATCCAAGGTGCGCCTATCCATTTGAAAGGATGATCAGTGCCTCGACCTTCACTCACATTGGTGCCCTCAATGATGCACAATCCGGAATAAATGACGGCAGTCTCTACATCGGGAATATTGGGCGAAGGAAGTATCCAGGATAAATCGGTTTCATGATAATAAATATTTCTTTTCCAACCTTTCATTTTTATAACGGACAACTCTGGGATGGCAGATATCCACTTTTCTCCTACAATCATTTTTGCAATTTCACCTGCTGTATGTCCATAGCGAATTGGAATCGGGTACATACCTACAAAAGATTTGAAATCCATATCTAAAATCGGACCTTCAATATTTTCTCCGCCCAGTGGATTAGGTCTGTCCAATACCATCACCGGGATATTTGCTTCTGCAGCTGCTTCCATAACCAATCCCATAGTTGAGATATAAGTATAAAATCGGGCACCCACATCCTGCATGTCATAAATAATCAAATCCAGCCCTTCCAGCATTTCCGGTGTTGGTTTCCTGGTTTTTCCATAGAGACTAAATATAGTCGGAAAATCATTCAGTTTTTGATCAGTTACCTTTTGCCCCGCAGAAACATTTCCGAAAAAGCCATGTTCCGGAGCAAAAATGGCTTTTAAATGCACGTCATCTAATTTCATTAATAATTTATAGTTCGGAATGCCATTTCGATCTACACCCGTATGGTTTGTAACCAGTCCGATATTTTTTCCCTTAATTAAATCTGTCTTTTCCTCCATCAGAACGTCAAGGCCTGTTAAAACATGTATTTTTTCCACAGGTGGTACGTCTTTATTTTTATAATACTCTAATTGCTGCTGATGGATTGAAGGGTGGTCCTCTTGAGATAGAAGATTTGAGCAAAAAAGTAGTGAGAAAATGAACAAACAATTTCTCATTTTCATTTAATCAGACTGATTTTTCGAAAGTCTATGCTTGTCCCGGAGGAAATAGAAACGATATACACTCCCGAGGAAACATGCTGTCCTTTATCATTTAATCCATTCCAAGTCCAGTTATATGTATTTAAAGCAGAAGGGGCTATAGTAACATTTCTAATTGTCCGACCCAAAATATCCGTGACACGTATGTATGTATGTTTATTGGAATGGCGATTTTCAAATAACAATGTAACAGATGAATTGGTTGGATTTGGAAAAATAGATTTTATGGTTATATCCTTGGGAAGATTTGTCATCGTGGATTCATTTATTGTAAGTTGATTTTCATAAAAATCAACGATTCTTGCCATCATTTCATTTCGTTTGGATTCAGGGTAAATAGCTTCAAATCCCACTGAAAGATGGACAATGCCACCCATATCATTACCGGTACCAAATGAGCCAATATATTGAATCCCCAGACCGCCACGGGAATTATAATCAACCCCATTGTATTTAGCTGAAATTTCTGCTCCGCCGGTGGGTTTAATACCATCGGGGTAATCGACATCATAAGTACCATGATTGCCATTATCAAATGTGATATTATTAATACCACTGAAAATTGAATTGTTTACTCCAAATCCACTGTATGTACCCTGTTGGCCACCAGCTGCATCCGAAATGTAATTTGCTTTTAAATAATTTGAATAAAATTCATTATCAATGCTGGTACCTTGGGCAACGAGATCATATCCTATTTCAGAGCCTGAGATTAACATGAAACCGCCATTTTCAAGATATTCTTTTACCAAATCCTGCTCCTCATATGTGAAGGTACTGGTGGCTGTTCCCTCTTCGCCAAGTATCCAATCAACAAAGGTATAATTCAAATCAATTTCACTCTGAGTCACAGCTTCATTGGTTGCGGAGTCAAACGCCAATCCATTATGAATAAGTGCTTCACCATGCTGGCGGATAAAATTATGCGTATTGGTAGTTCCGCTAGTTCGATCAAAGCCATTCACGATAAGGCAGGGGACAGAACCACTTGTAGGAACAATACCTAAAAATTCAGTTTGTGGACTGGCGCCAAATTCATTTAGCCCCGTAACAGAAAAATAATATGATTCACCTTCAACTAAATTATTTATGATAACCGGCCGCTGATTATAAATACCTAGTGTATCTACATTATTGGAGTTTAAGTATGCTCGAAGTACGGCAAATTCATCCGCTGTCTGTGCTCCCTGGAAATCAATCATGATATCACTGTTGCCTATGTTTCTTATGGATAAACTGCTTGGAGTAGTTGGCGGAGCAGTAGCGCCAAATTTATTTGCCAGAAGATCCCATAATTCCGTATCTGATCCATCGTATCCCAACGCCCACATTCCGATCCCTTTTAAATTTTGATTTATTGCAAAATCGTATTTAAGCGACAGAGAAAGACTATCATCATACCATCCCTGAAACCAATCCGGATCCTGATATTTATACCATGGTGTCTGTGATGATGAATGCCATAACTTCCCAAATGAAATAGCATTGCTTTCCATTTCCGAATAAAATTTCGCAGAACCTGAACCTGTAGTTGAAGCACCAGCAGAACCGGATGAAGTCGGCCATTCAAAACCGAAATAAGGACAACCTAAAATAAGTTTATCTGCTTGGTTATTGGTTTTATTCAAATAATCATTCACTGTCCAGGTAACGGTATACCCCGAACCGGTCAGAGGAGCATTCGGACCAGAAGTTGAACTGCCACTGTAATAATAATCATAGCCCATAATAAATAATCCATCACTTATTTCAGCCAGCGCATCATAATCCCAAGCGTCACTCCAATCAACTGCAGGCATGGCTAGGGTAACTTGGGAACCGGGGATGGCACTTTCGAACGCATTTTTTAGATCGGTAATAAATTGAACCATATTATCTTTTTGGGAAGAAGGCATGAGTTCAAAATCGATATTGACTCCATCGGCATTGGCTGACGAGACTGTATTTACAAGATTATTGATGAGTGTCTGGCGATGGCTGCTACTGCTTAATAGTGTTGTTAAATTATTGCTGTTAAATAATGTTGCTGTAAGGACAACGTCTGTTCCAAATGAATGTGCTGTATTAATGAGCGAGGTTGGCGGCCAGCCATGATCGTTGCTTATCCCACCGGTTGCGGTCACTTCTGCACCAAAATATGCTATGGTTGAAATAAGATTAAAATTGTAATTGCCCCACGAAGTTCCCATCCAATAAGGATGATAACCAAATACTTCGTAGGAAGGTGTCCTACTATTATTGGGGTAATAACGGAGTAAAGGATCAACCTCGACTTGATTATCTGTTTCTGAATAGTGTGTGTTATAATATTCTAACTGCAGTTGATGGATGCTGGGGACATGTTCCCCCAAAGCATAACATATAATAAAAAATAATATTGAAATAGTTTTTTTCATTCCGATTTCTTAGTTGGTGACTGTAGAATATTAATCAATTTTTTTTCTGCATCAATTCGTACCAATGCGCCAATCGGGAGCGTAACATTATACTTATAATGTCCCACCGGATAATTAGCCAATACCGGTACACCAAGATCTGAAAAATATTGTTTTAGAACTTCTATCATTTTAAAACTTTTCGGATCATCCGGAATCTCATCGGACCGGCGTGTAAACTTACCCAAAATAACACCTTGCAGGTGATCTAATTTACCCCCCATTTTTAGCTGGGATAGATAGCGATCGATTCTATAAGGAGCTTCACCCACATCTTCAATAAAGAGAATTTTTCCATCCGTGTCAATTTCATATGGTGTGCCCATTAATGTGTTTATCAATGATAAATTCCCACCAATCAGTTGACCTGTTCCTATTCCCGGATGAATGATTATGACAGAATCTTTTAATCCGAATGGCTCAAGATCGATGGTGTATCCATTCGGATTATCTTGTTCGACAGCTTTCCAAAAATAGTAATCAGAGATAGGAGATAAATTATTTTCACTACCCAGTCCATACATGGGACTCGGTGTATGAAACATAATCAAGTCTGTTTTTTTATTAATTGCGAGGTGCAATCCTGTGATGTCACTAAAGCCGATTAATATTTTTGGGTTTTTCCTAATGATTTCATAATCAAGCAAATCAAGAATTCGTGTTGTACCGTATCCTCCAGTACCGGGGAAAATTGCATTAACTGACTTATTTTTGAAAGCATCCATTAACTCTTTAGCGCGTCTTTCATCAGATCCACCAAGATACCCCCAAGACCGAAATAAATCAGCAGATTGAATAGTAATATATCCCCGATCCTCTAGCCGTTTACGGGCAAGTTCCATACGTGTACTATCTAAAGATCCGGAAGGGGCTACAAATATGATTGTATCTCCGGGGGTTAGATGAGAGGGAAAAATTGATTTTCCTGTTTCGGAATTTTCAGCAGAAAAAATTAGGTTTAAAGATAATAGAACAATAGTTGGTAGTGATTTCATGATCTGAATTATTGGCACAGAAAATCCAACTATTCAATAATGGTATATTTTATTCTGATAACTTTATACGGAAATGCGTTAAAATGCCACCATTCAGTGTTGATAGGACTGAATCCTGCTTCCTGCATGGCATCTCTCAATATCCGGCGATTGGTAACTTGTTCACTAGCCAATTTTCCTACTGCGAACAATGAATCTTCAAGTACGGGAAAAGCAAGATCACCAAAAAAATCATACTTGGTTCCCATATCTAACGGATTCCCAAGAGTGTCAGCAAGTGTGAGATCAACCGCTGCCCCAAAATTGTGAATCGAACCGGTTTCGGGGTTCGCGACGAATTGCGTCCGCTTTGAAACAGGGACATTGTCCAACCGGTTCCACAGTTTCCATTGAATGCTCCTGGGACGAAGGCCATCGTAAACAAGAAAGCGCATGTAAGGGTGTTTTTCCTTCAGGAATGTATGTGCCTCGAACAGCATTTGAGCGGGTATTTTACGTAAATAGCAGGTCTCCAGGTCACCATACACATCGGTATTCATAAAATTGTCAGTAGTGGAATACTTCAGTTTAACGAAAATAGTTGGGTCAATATCCTGGATATTGATCAAGTTGTTTTCGGCAATAGACTCTTTCGAAAAAGGCGGATTGGTTTTTGGGTTTATACAAGCGAATTCACAGATTATCATAAATGATACAGCCAAAATAATCAAGGAGTTGAATCGTGATTTGATCATTGAGTTTTATGCAAATATAAACTGGCAAATGTAAACAGCACTCAATACACCTACGGCATCGGCTATAAGCCCGGCAGCCAAAGCATGTCTGGATTTTCGAATTCCCACAGAACCAAAATAAACAGCAAGTACATAGAACGTTGTTTCAGTGGAACCAAACATTGTTGCTCCGATTTTTGCATAAATTGAATCGGCGCCGTATTGGTTAACTAAATCCGTGAGTAATCCCAGAGATCCGCTTCCGGAGAGAGGGCGCATGATGGCTAATGGAAAGTTTTCCGGAGGGAAACCTATTGCTGTCAATAGTGGTGTTAGGAAATTCAGCAGAACATCCAGAGCACCAGAGGCTCTGAACATGCCAATTGCGACCAAAATGGCTACTAAATAGGGAATGATTCTAATAGCAATTGTAAACCCATCTTTGGCGCCTACTACAAATGATTCATACACCTTTATCTTTTTAAAAATCAGACCATAGAAAGGTATTCCAACCAATAAAAAGGGAATGATATATTTTGAAAACTCGTTTATTCCGATCACGATTGAATCAATCATTTTTCACACCTCCGGTTTCCAATGAAAATCGTTTCATTTTCTCCATGGATTTTACGGTAATGATCGCTGCGATGGTGGACATGACCGTAGCGACGATGGTAGTGATGAATATTTGGCTGGAAATGGATCCCATTAGAGCGACCACCGTTGCAGGAAGAATCAGTTGAACACTGGATGTGTTGATCGCGAGAAAAGTACACATGGCATTTGTGGCTGTTTCTTTGTTGGGATTGAGTTCCTGCAATTCTTCCATAGCTTTTAGCCCCAGCGGCGTGGCGGCATTGCCTAATCCTAAAATATTGGCAGCCATGTTTAATACAATGGATCCAATGGCTGGATGATCGGCAGGTACATCGGGAAACAAACGGATTGTAATGGGTCGCAATCCGCGGGCAATGATCCGAATTAAGCCGGATTCTTCTGCTATTTTCATAATCCCAAGCCACAGTGCCATAATTCCGATTAAACCAATTGCTAACTCAACAGCAACTTTTGCCATATTAATTGCTGCTTCAGTAACAGCATCAATATTGCCGGTGAATGTGCCCACAATAACAGCGATGAGCATCATTCCAAACCAAATATAATTCAGCATTTAAACATCCTTTCTAACTGGGGATTCTAAAAGAATTAATGTGGGTATAGATGTAATTGCATCCAATCTAACGGGAAGTGAAATGGGTAGAGTAGCTTGATATTTTCCATGTCCGCAGGGGAAGTTTGTTACGATTGGAATATCCAAATCTCCACATACATCCATAATAATTTCGTCCGTTGTTTTTCCAAATGGTATCTTTTTATCCTTCATGTCTACCAATTCGCCGACGATAAGACCATGAATTTTATCAAACATTCCGGCTGTTCGCATATGTACTAGCATTCTGTCAAAAGAATAAAGATATTCGTCAACGTCTTCGATGAACAAAATACATCCATTGGTGTTTAATTTGTCTTTAGTCCCCAGTCGATTTATTAACAATGTCATATTTCCACCCCATAAGGGTCCTTCAGCTGTGCCTTGTTTTAAGATATGTGTGGGTAAAAATTTTGGGGGGATAATGGTCATATTTGATTGTCCCGACAGAACAGATTCCATGACTTTAAAATTATAATATACCATCCCATTTTTAAAAGAGGTCAACATGGGACCATGAAACGTTACAAGACCTGTTTTTTGAGTAATTGAAGTGAGAAATGCAGTAATATCACTATAACCCATGAAAATTTTTGGGTGAGCTTTAATTAATTGATAATCCAATAAGGATAAGACACGATTGGCACCGTATCCGCCCCGTGTACAGATGATGGCATCAATTTCAGAATTAGCAAACATGCTGTTGATATCATCTGCACGTTCTTGGGGAGAGCCGGAAAACGGTCCGTCTTTTAATGATACACTTTTTCCCTGAATTATTTTGTAACCCTTTTCTTTGAAAATTGAAACTGTCATATCAGTAATGTCAGGTTCTATCCAATAAGACGGGCTAACAATACCAACGGTACTATTTGGAGTTAAGGAATGAGGTTTAATCATTATAATTCCGCTAATATTCCTGTTATTTTATCTTGAAGATTTCTATAAGGTTTTGCTTTCTGAACATATCCATTCATCATTATGGAAAAAGCCAATGGTTCACCCGTTTTTGTAAATACATAACCGGACAAACAACTGACACCTGACAAAGTACCCGTTTTGGCGTAAATACGATTGCCTATATTTCCATTCATTCTGTCCTTTAATGTGCCGTCCCACCCTCCAATAGGTAAAGTGGATAATAAATTATTTCGAATATGATCATTACTGTACGCCCAGCTCAATATTTGAATAAAATGGTCCGGACTTGAATAATTATATCTGGACACACCTGAACCATCAACCAGATTCAATGATGTTGTGTCCAACCCTACTTCATCATTTAAAAACGTTTTTATTGTAGCCAATCCATTCTGCCAAGTACCGACAGTGTCTAAAGTTTGCTGCCCAATTATTTTGACAAGTAATTCTGCAGTTAAATTGTCACTTTCTTTCATCAGATTTTGGAGAGAATATATTAGAGATGTTGATGTATGATAAGTGAGTATTTTCCCTCCCCCGGGATATTTCTTTTTTGCTCCAGCTTTTACAGTGGCTCCATTATTTATTAACATTTCTTTAAAAACGTTCCCTGTGAATGAAGCAGGATCTTCAATATTTTTGCTAAATGTGTCAGTAGCGGCAGTGTCCATAACCATTCCAGTTATTGTGAAATGGTTTATTCGGTTTGCCCAGTCACGATCTATTTTAAAATCAACATAGTCAATAGTATCGTTTACTGTCTTCGATTGGTTGGTAATTTCTATATAATCTGTTTTTGGATTTAGTGTATAACGGACGGGCTCACTAATGTTTCCGGGACTGACAAAAAAATCAATACAATTGTCATTGACTGATAGCGCGCTGATTTGGGCTGCATATTTCCAGGGCCCTTCATCCCACATCCATCCTTCTCCGAACCGGATTGTATCCAACATTGATTCATCTAAAAATAGTGTATCAATATGATCCAAATGTGTCGAAGTGATTCTTGCCAAAGAATCAAGGCTGTTTAGGGTTAAATCCGGGTCGCCACCCCCAACGAGATAAATATTATTATTGTCTCGATAAACAGATGTCGTAAATGTATACCCGGTATCTAAAAGCGCCAGTGCAGAAATACAGGTAAATAATTTATTATTACTGGCAGGATTAAAGAGAGAATGGGCATTTAATTCATACAATATTTCTTTTGTGTTCAGGGAAACTATTTTTATACCCAAGTTCGTTGACAAACCTGATTTATCTATTACTCGATGAATAGCTGAACGAATACGATAATTTCCTGATTCTCGATACAACTGTGGTGTACGTACACAAGCTGTAAAAATGAGAATAAGAAATAAATGAAATGAAAATTTTATGTGTCGTTTCATTTTAAATAAAGGATTTTCCGTGTAGCCATTTTTCCTTGCGGAGAAGAAACTTGGATAAAATAAACTCCCGAAGACATACGGTTGATGGTTTTCGCAGGAATTTTATAGCGTTTATTAACATTCTTTTCAAAAAACATATTTTCATGCCATATAAATTGGCCCAGGATATTATAAATATATAATGAATATTCTCCTTGAGGGCCATTTATATTTATATACCCATAATTGTTAAATGGATTAGGGTAAAAGCTCAGGGATAACTCATCAGAAATAGTCCCATTTTCATCAATAATTCCTACTGTTATACCGGTGAGGTAGCTTGCAATGCGAAAGAAATAATTACTTCTTGTATTATCATCCAAAAGTTCTAACGGGATTGTAGAAATTAAAAAAGGTGACGTTCCGGATGAGATAGCTAAAGTATTTCCAACGGAATCTTGAATGACTGGAAAAACGTCACTATTTCCGAGTGTAATGTTAAAAACATTGATGCTGTCAAATATGGATTCGTTAATTATTTCATTTGAATTGAAATTAATAAAGGGCTCGCGAATTCCTATGATTTGATTTGGCGGTGGAATATTGCCGCCTAGGGAAACCCCAAGTGAATCAAGAAAGTGAGAACCTATGTTCGTGGAATAAAAAGCTTTTAGAGATTGAGAACCAATTATACAGAAACTGGTGTCTAAAAAGAAATCAATGAATTCATCAGACCATTCCAATTGCTTGTTTCCTGAAAGAATAACAGGAAATAAGCCATCTGGAAATTCCAAAGATGAATCAGTACCGATTGCTGAATGGTGAATTGTGTTTATACCAATATCAAAATTTGCTGCAATGATGCCAGCATTCCCAGCAAATGATTCGATGGGTAAAGCGCCGGTATTGTATGCATCTATCAATAACAGACCTTGATTAAATTGATTTTTACGAAAGACATAGATATCTGAAGGTGCACTTTCATTAGGGAATGCAGCATTGTCCACAGCAGTCATCTTGAAAAAACCGGTACTATTAGAAAATGAACCTGCATGGTATTCGTTTACGTCAGAAGTCAATATCGTTTCATTATGATTATTAAACCAGTTTTCCATATCGTAACTGAAATACAATCTATATCCAGCTAAATCTTCTTCCTGATTTGCATTCCATTTTAGAAAGAAACCATCATTTTCCGGGAGTATAAACATGAGTTGGGGAGGAGCAGGAGGAAATGTATCAGGAGTAACAACTTCGAATTCAATATCTGTTGTATCGGCATTGAAATAATGATCAAACACGATGATTCTTGCTGTGTAATAACCCGTATCCCAATCAGAAACATCCAGAGTTAAATCACTGTGAATATTATTTGTAATAATATAGTGATAGGTGCTGGTGTTGGATCCCAAAAAGTACACATTATTAATATAGTTATCTGTGGCGGGAATATTATCAAATTCAAAAGGGAAACGAGGACCGTAAACGTTTTCACCGGATTGATTCAGAATTTCGTAACCGATTTTATAAATACCATTATTATCACCTAGCGGGCCGTCATCGGTCCGGTCCGCCGCTTTACACACGATATCTACCTGTCCTGATACACGGTTATTAGAAAATTGTACCGTAGAATTATTTTGATAAAACCGAACCCAATCAACGTGAGGATTATAATTATCTACAAGTGGAGAAATTCCGCCTGTTGACCTTATGGCATTTATTTCTGATCCCGGATAACCATCCTTGAAGTGAATATGATTCCATGAATTTGTCCATCCCAATACAGTCACAAATGCTTCAACAGAGTCACCAACACTCAGAGCGGTATTCGGAATTACGTGTACATATGCATACCGGCCGGCTCTAACCCAGGAATTTATTCCGTATTGACCGGGGGAACCAAAACTGGTTATCACTTCATCTACAACTGAGTAAACAGCACCTCCTTCCGATAAATGAATGTCAACACCATCATGGAAATGGTCAATGTCTCCTGAGGATCCAGACCTGCATTCACAAAATGTACCATTAATCCAGTGTTGCTGATCAAACGGCTGACATGGCCAATTATATGTTTGGGGAAAAGCCATACAGTATAAATAGAGACTAATAACTATTGATAATTTTTTGGACACTTGTTACTTGGTGATATAAAATTGTATTAACAGGTTGTCTAACCTTAAATAAAATGAATCTGCATCAGCTGTAGGGAAATACTCAACATTACTAATAGGGCCATCCTGGAGTGGATGGATAACAACAGAATGGGTAGTATTATCATATTCCACCAATTCAATTGAATTATAATAATTCCCATTTTGTCCTACTCCAATTCCATTTCCCGAAACAATGAAAATTGACTCATCGTTCGTAAAAGCATCAAAAGGATATATTTTCGAGATTAATTTTATTTTTTGTGGAGGTGATTGTACATCGGTACCATATATCAATAAATATTCTCTATGAATCAGAAAAAGTTTATCTTTAAACCAGATAGTTTTTCTGGGAAGTGTCTTTAGTTCGATTGGATGATCAATTATTGTTTGATTGTTATCAACAAATATAAGAAATGGTTTTTGTTGATATTTGTCTGATATGCTTTTTGTTCCAATGATTGCGCTGATGTTTTCATCGGATATGGAGAAATAGTACGGAATTGTGAGTGGTAAATCAGCAAGCAGTATAGGTTCTCCTTCTATTTTGAATAGAGAGATATTTTGACTATTTTTCAGATCTGCTGATTTCATTCCCAAAAAGTATAAATTGTTTTGAACATCTCTGGCTGGCAATATTTGTTTTTCATGGTCCCATGATATTTCATTATAAAGATAAAATTCGCCTGATTTTAATCCGTTAAAGTCGTATGCTTGAATTAGCTGTTCTTCCGGTTTCAACAAGAGCAATTCTGAATTAGTAAAAAGGATTTTAGGAATACCTACATCGCCAGGTTTATTCATTGGTTCGAATGTGTTTATTCTTCCGTCATTGCCGAGAAGTCGAATTGAAAAAGTACCTTCTTGATCCAAATTGTTTATAATTAAAGCTGCAGCGGGACTCGTATTGTTTGAATTCGAAATAACATTTACTATTTGACCTTCTGTTTCTCTATAGACTATTATATTGTCTAAATTAACTTTATTTTTATCCCAGGTCAAAAATCGGTTTTCATTCAATGGGAGAATATTTTCACTATCTTGTAATAGGATTCTGTTCAATTCTGAAACGCGTGATTCAGCATTGATCGGACTGGAGAATAGAAAAATATAAATTATGATTAGAAATGATTGATTTCGAACAGACAATGTATTTCCATATTTATTATTGATGATAAAATGTGTGAATATTTTCTAACCGGTTATATAAAATTTAGTCTAAATAATGGGGAAATAAATACACGAATGATGTTTATTTTTTTTCAATATTATTACTCACAATTAATTAACCATTTCTAAAATAAGAAGAGGCAAAGTTGGACATCATTATTAAAGTGGACCTACAGAAATAATTCTAATTTTGATTAATATTAACAGTTTATTTTAGGTAAACCAACCGTCTGGCTTTTCTGATTATGCCATCTGTTTTTAGAAAAACCAGATACACTCCGGATGCTTGTTGATAGCCCTTGTTGTTTTTTCCAAACCATTCAACTGTATAATCCCCTGGTATCATCAGTTGATTGATAAGCGTTGAAATGGTCTTTCCGTTAATATCCGTAATTGATAACTCAACGCTGCCATATGATGGAATAGAAAACGGAATAGTAGTTTTTCCATTAAACGGATTAGGATAATTCCGAGCAATTATATAATTATCAGGTAAAGGATAGAGTGTTGAATATACCCTGTTTGATGGGGTTGATTCATGCCAGAATCTATCTGTTTGGGTTACAAAATATTGATAGACTGATCCCGTATCTGCCAGGTTGTCGATGTAGGTCATAGGCTCTGAACCGAATTGTATTGAAATAATTTCACTGTTATCTGCTGTTGAAGCTGGGTTTAACGATCGATACAAAATTAACCATCCAGGATTTTCGATTGAAGATGGATACATTGTCAATTCCATTGTAACAGAATCCAAAGGATTAATAGTTAATGATGGTGGAGTAACAGGCACACCGAAATGATTGGGTATTGGTGACAACTTTGTTTTATGATTAAAAAAAGAATTACCGGCAGTTTCAAAGTAGGCGTTGTCCCGCCAGGTACCATAACTGAAAAATTGAAAACCACTAACCCAGCCCAAGGTTCGAACTGCATTGACAATATCTGAGTGTCTATACCAGACATTGTTTTCCTCTAGTATATAGGAACCAGGCCCAACAGTAAATGGTCTTCCTGATTCAACTCCAGGTTGGACAAAAAGCCACCAGCATTGAGGACAATCATCTTCCAGCATTCCAGTAAATCCTGATGCCGTTGTCCAATGATAACTCATTGGCATAAGGTGATCGAGATTACCTTCATTATACCACTTGGCACCATCCTGATAAACTGTTCCATATCCCTGCCATCCTGACCAATTATACTTTCCTAACACAGCTGCAGATAGTCTCACATGAGGTTTAACCGCCTGAATTGAATCATGAAGTGTCTCGACAAAGGATGTGACACTCCAGCGCCACCAATCTTCCCAGGAATTATATCCCTCCGGTATACCTTCGGAATAAGGATGGAGATAATCATACAGATATCTTCCTGATTGGTTTAGCCTTAAGTGGTTTTGTTCTTCCGCTGTAATAATTCCATCCATTTTTTGTAACTCTACCACTTGGTCTACAGAAAGTCGCCCGGTATTTGTATGCTCATTCCAGCGTATATAATCCAAGTGCAACCCATCAATATCATAATTACGTACAATTTCCATGGCAACATTAACTGTGTAATCCCTAACCTCCTGTAGCCCCGGCGAAACAGATCGATACGACGTCATTGGAATACCATTTTGATCTCTACAAATCCATTCCGGATTCTGGGCCGCTGGTGTTCCGCTATGGGTACTGGACGTTTGGAAAACATTAAACCATGCATGGAGCTCCAAACCTCGCTTATGCGCTTCTATGATTGCAATTTCTAGAGGATCATATCCCGGATACTGATAACCGGAATAATAGCCCCAAGGTTCGTAGGATGATTCATAATAAGCTGTTCCGCTTTGTCGAACTTGAAATATAACAGCATTCATATTTGCTGCTTTATGGTCATCCATTATCTTTATAATTCGAGCAATGTTACGCCCGGGATCATCATAAGGGTTTATATGATCCCATGTAATCACCCAAACAGCGCGAAATTCTACATTATTTGTTTGAGCGAAGATGCTTTGCATGATGATAAATGGTAGTATGAAAAGGGATTTGAAAATTTTCACAACTTTTATTTTTATTATGTTTGTTAGATTAATTTACTATTACATTTGCACTTGTAAGGATATGATAAAATATTAGAAAACCATCAATTTTGTTTGATGATTCTAATTGTAATATCAAATAGAAATTATAACCAAAAGGAGTATAATTATGTCAAAAACAGTTAATAGTTATTTGACCACTGCGTTATTGCTCTTCAGTATGATTGCATTACCCCTGCATGGGCAGTATAATGCTTCTGAAGGATTTAGTGTTTCGTGGTCATTGGATATTACGAACGACGCGACTCTCTATCCATTCGCAGGTTTTGGAGCACAAAGTGTTCTAGCCGGGATGGATTTTGATGGTGATGGACGTAGAGAAATCCTATTCAACACAGATGAGACACTGGCACCAGGCGGACCTGACCCGGGAAAACTGGGTATTTATCTCTATGAAAGTGATGGAAATGATTCATACACATATGTATGGCATTTTATTACACCTGAACCAGGGAATTCCTTGCCTGGGATGGCGTATGGGGATATAGACGACGATGGTCTCTGGGAAATATATTTTGGACAACCACCCGCATCGGGTTCCAATGATAATACCTGGGGCACCTATATTTTTGAACAGGGTTCTGATGGCATCTTCCCAAGTACTGCCACATTGCTCTTCCAATATGGATTAACTTTTTCAGATAATTTTCGTCCAGCAGGTTTTGTGATTACCGATGTTGACCAGGATGGTGTAAAGGAATTGATTACAATTGATAGGGGTACAAGGAAACTTTCAATTGACCAATTAGCTACCACGAGTTTTGATGAATTTGCATCCTTTACGAATGAATTCTTGGATACTGATAATCTTGGTGGCGGCGGTGTATATAATTTAGATGTTGTCGATTTTGACGGCGATGGCCTGAATGAAATCTGGGTGAATACCTGGGATAATTTCAGTTTGGCGATCTTTGAAGCTGATAGTGCAAACTCCTATAGTTTGCATGTTGATCTGAACGGACTATTTCCTGATAACGATCCGGGATCTTTTCGTCGAAGTGGATTTGCCTTTGCAGATATCGATGGCGATGGTGCACAGGAATGCTGGTTCCCTATGACAAATGGTAAACTCTATTATCTGGATAATGTTGACAGCAGTGTCGTTGACCTCACCGGAGCTGATTTTGTTGAGGTTGGCACATTTGGCGGCAGGAACAGAGGATCAGATATGGGTGATATTGATGGAGATGGTAATTTAGACATACTTGCATCCCGCGGTACTGAAGAAATGATAGCTCGTATGGAATACATTGCAGGTGATCCTGCTGATTCAGCCAGTTATGAATGGACCACGATTTTAGAAAGTGCAGGCGAACCACTGGAACGTTATTATTCAGTAGATATTGCCCCTGTAGATCTGGATGGCGATGGATTGCGTGAAGTTGTCTTGGCAAATATCAAGGCGAGTGACGCAGGTCAGGCAGCGATTATTGTGCTGGAATACACTCCGGCAACAGCGCCTACCTTAGCCGATGGCTGGGAAATGGTTGGCAGCGCAACTCCTGCAGATGCCGATGATCTTTATGGTGGAAGCAGTCGATCTGCTATAGCAGGTATGGATATGGATCAGGATGGTTTTGATGAAGTAATCTTAACGGACTATGCAGGTCATCGTGTTATTGTGTTTGAATACACTGCAAGCGGTGCCTTTGAAGCAGTTTGGACGGCCCCTGAAGATACAGCCAGTCATTATTGGAGTAACCCTCGCACTGTAGGTGTAGGTGACCTTGATAATGATGGTAAAGAAGAGATTGTGTATCCTGTGGCATCTACCGGTAAAGAAGGCTGGTGGGTATTTGAATGGGATGGCGTTGTCGGTAGCGACAATTATGGAACCACCTATTCATCCATCAACACGGTGGAAATTGACACATGTTGCGCTGGTGATGGCTCTGCCTTCCGAGGTGATCATGAACGTACCACCATTGCTGATATAGACGGAGATGGACAACAGGAACTGGTCATTATGATCCGAAGAGGAGGTACACGAGGTACACTCATTACATCTGTTAGTGGCGATATTGAACATAATGCCGGCGGCGCTGGATTTGAAACGTGGATTTCTGAAGCGTTTTTTAACAAAGGCGATTATGGCGGCGGCTCACCCTATCATTCTTTGCCGGCTGACTTGGATGGCGATGGATCTTATGAGTTGGTAAACCACACTTGGAATTACTTCAACTTCTACAATATTGATGCAACGGGTACAGATACTTACGCTATAGCAGATGTTGGCGCAACAGATAGCTATTTCCAGGCAACGTATCCCAGCGATCATGTTTCGCTATTTGGCGGAGCCGCAGCTGACGTAGATGGTGACGGTGATGACGAAGCATATTTCCCGAATTACTATACAGGAGACCTTTGGGTGGTTGATTACACCTCAGGGGATGATGTATTGGCAATTAATGGTGACCATGTAGTAAAAGTTGTCGATGGTGTTGGTTCTTTTTATGCCAGCATTTTTGATGTTGACCAGAACGACCTTCCCAATATCTTTGTTGGGTCAGGCCGAGGTCAAGTAATCACAAGCACTGAGCTCGTTGGCACAGATCCACGGAATCCATCTCATTACCAGACAGAAGTAGTTTACACAGGTGAAAATGATGTTTACTCTAATATCACCGTCGTAGACTCTGGTGGTATTGTCACAACATCATTGTCACGGCCAAGTACATTCGCTTCTAAAGTGCTATCAGAGTGGAATGGTGAAGCCCTTGATTTTGATGGCGATGAACATTATGAACTGATTGCCAGTTTCCAAGGCAATGTTGATAGTACAACAACGACTACCTATACTTATAGTGGGACAGCGTGGGATACTACAGTTACCAAGTCGCTTAACACGAAAAACTGGATTATCATGCATCTTGAAAGCACAGCAGGTGGTATTGTTGGTACAGAAGTATCCTTCATTACACCTGATGACTATAAATTGCTGCCAAATTTCCCAAATCCGTTTAACCCAACAACCAATATTGAGTATATATTGCCATTACAAAAGAAAGTAACAGTACGTATATACAATATGCTTGGACAGGTGGTGCGGACATTGGTAAACAACGAGCTGAAGCCTGTTGGGCATCATAGCGTGCAATGGAATGGTTTGAATGACACGGGAATGAAAGTTGCCAGTGGTGCCTACATTTATTCTCTTGAATGGGGTAACTTCAGAAAAACCAATAAAATGATGCTTTTGAAATAAGATCGATCATATTACCGGCCGTTCATTTGAGCGGCCGGTAAGCTTCCATTTGAAGGCGTATTTGTCTGAAAGTATTTCCTTAGATTCTCACAAACCAATAACCTTAAGTTGCATACTAGCATGTTAAATAAATTTGCCATTAAGATCCCGATACTCATTTTATTATTAACAACTTTGTTGTGGAGTGCTAATGGTAAAATTGCCGGCCACATAATCGACAAAGATAGTGGTGAACCGCTGCCGGGTGTAAACGTATTTGTAGTGGGTACCACTTCCGGTGCTGCAACAGATATAAATGGTGACTATGTAATTATAAATATTCCACCCGGCAATTATACGTTACAAATTTCTTTTATTGGTTATGCAACTCAAAGCGTGATGGAACTGCGGGTAAATATTGATCAAACTACCCGTCAGAATATTGCTTTGACACTAGAAGTCTTGGAAGGTCAGGAAGTGGTGGTTCTTGCTGATAGGCCCATGATCCAGAAGGACCTTACATCTTCTCAGAAGATTACGACCGGTACTGAGATGAAAGAAATGCCTGTGGAGACTTTCCTCGGTGTACTTACAACACATGCTGGTGTAAACGTGGGTCATGATGGGGCACTTCATATTCGCGGCGGTCGTTCAAACGAAATCGGTTATTATATTGATGGTGTAGCTGTAAGTAATCCATTTTTTACTAATTCACTTGCTATTAATGTTTCCAATAAAGCACTGGAAGAGATGAAAGTAGTAAGTGGTGGATTTAACGCTGAGTATGGAAATGCTATGAGCGGTATTGTTAACCTGCAGATCAAAGAAGGCAGCGAAAATTATGAAGGCAGTTTTTCCGCATATTCCGGTGATTACTTCTCCAGCGATACTGATCTATACATAAATATTGATGATGTAAATCCGCTGGCAAATACCATATTAGAAGGGTCACTTTCCGGTCCAGTACCATTCATCAGCAAAGGTAACCGGATTACCTTCAATATCAGTGGTCGCTTTAGCGATGATGAGGGTTATCTTTATGGCGTTAGAGAACATAAGCCTGATGATTTTGCCTATTTCCCGCCAAATGCTTATTGGTGGGTTCAAATGGGAGGTGACGGGAAATCCGTTCCCATGAATCCAGATAAAAAGTTTAATGGACTAGGTAAGTTAACATTTCGTATAACACCTCGGTTAAAACTCTCTAGTCAAATCCTTTATTCCAGCAGAAACTGGAAATCCTACGTGCATCGTTATAAATACAATCCTGATGGGATATATAATAAAGCAAGTCAAAACACAAGTTATTCGCTGAAATTAAATCATGCTGTTGGGATGAAAAGTTATTATGAAGCTAATGTTTTCTATAGTACGACAGATTACAGCAAATTTTTGTTTAAAGATCCACTGGATCCTAATTACGTACGTACGGACTGGATATTCACTGAACCCAGTTCCGCCACGTTTGTTTTTGGCGGTACACAAATGGGTCACAATTATCGGAAGTCAAATTCCATAGGTGGAAAATTTGATTTTACAAGCCAGATAACATCCAAGCATGAAATAAAGATAGGTACCAGTGTACGCATCGATAATCTTAATGAGGAAAATATTACTGTACTTTATGAAGATCAATACCGTACACCAACTGTTCTACCTGCGAATGAATCACCCTATCATAACCTCTATGACAATCAAACCTTGTTCTTGTCTGGCTATATACAGGATAAAATAGAATACTCCAATTTTATCATGAATTTGGGCCTTCGTTATGATTTTTTTGATCCAAAATCAGATTATATTACTGATCTATTAGATCCGGAGGGCGGCACAACAACTGCTGACCCAAAGGAAATGGTATCACCCCGCCTCGGTATTTCTTTTCCAATTACTGATGAAGGAATTCTGCATTTTTCCTACGGGCATTTTTACCAAATACCCACGTTGCGCAGGCTGTATAAGACCAGTATCTTCGGCGCTGGGTTGGTACCAAGCGTTGGTTATGCGGATCTAAAACCGGAGAAGACCGTGAGTTATGAATTTGGGCTCCAACAGCAATTCACTAAAATCCTGGCTATAGAAATAAACGTGTTCTACAAGGACATACAGGATCTATTAGGACTGCAGTCCATACACTATGAATCGGCAAAATATGGCCCATCAGACTATACAATTTATCTTAATAATGATTATGGCTCGGTAAAAGGCGTTACATTTAGTTTGACCAAGCGGTATGATCCGGTATCTCGTCTGTCAGCCTGGGCTGACTATACTTATCAGATTGCTGAGGGGAATAGTGTCAAATCAGGATCGTTTTTCTATAATGCATTAACCGGTGAAGAGGAAGAAAAACGCATTGTACCTTTAAAATGGGACCAAAGGCATATAATGAGCACCACTATTATGATTGGAGATCCAAGAAAATGGTCTATTAGCTTTATCGGGAAATTAAGCAGTGGTTGGCCTTATACACCGGATATCCCTCTCGCAAACTATGTACCAGAGTCTAATAGCGATTTTAAACCTTGGCAGCGTAATGTAAATATGCGATTACAGAAGACTTTTAATCTTGGGAAATTCAGCTTGGTTGCTTTTGCGAAGATATATAATCTGTTTGATATCCGTAATGAACAGTTAGTATTTGACGATACCGGCAGGGCAGGATATACCTATGGTTATCAATCAAGCCAAGAATCTGAAGAACTGATCCGTCATTATGGTGAACCAGGCATTCATACATGGGCAGAGTATATGACCCGACCCCAATATTATTCAGCTCCGCGCTCTGTTTCATTTGGATTTACAGTTGATTTTTGATTATGATGAAGCGTAACAACATATTATTCTTTTATATATTCATTCTGTTTGGTATAAGCTCTTTACACCCATTAATTGCCAAAGATAAAAAGGTAAAGAAAGGTTCCAAAGAGTGGTATATACAAGGTCCCAAAAAAACTTGGACTGATAGTGAATATAGAAAATATTATAGCTGGCGGGAAAAGGTATACCGTTCCATGGAGTCCCAGGATGATGACCCTCAGATTCTAAGACGTCAAAAAACGATCATGAATGGAAATAAAATCACAGCAGAAATTTGGAACTATGGGTCAATATCCAGTCCCGGTAACAAGGTGACAGATATTGTCTGGGAAGGATTGGGTTATGGTTATGAGTTTGGGCCTTTTATCTGTGCTGAGGTAGAGGTAACTCCGAACAGTCATCAGGATGCTTACTGGAGAGTAAGTGATGATGGTGATACGACCTGGTATGCTCGTGTTATCAGTGACGGGCTTACGTCACTTGGAGGTGAAACCTCTCCCGATGGATTAGAATTTTGGGGTTGGGAGCCACTGGCTTGGAATGATGATTTCACAATACCCTACGCCGATCCCGATAGTGATAAACTTCCTACTTCAAATGATTTAGATCGCGATGGTGATGGCAAGCCGGATAGCTGGCCTGCTGGCTGGTATAACAGTGATTTGAAAGAATATGTCTGGCCAGGGGCATTGCGCCAAGGTTCTTCTAATTCAGACCTGGAAATATTTTTTGTTACGGATGACCGGACGAATAGAGAATTTGGATATTACCCATTCCCGGATGACTCATTGCGCAAAGGATTGGGTTTGGAAATTGAATCAAGATATTACCAATGGGCCAACCCTTTGGCAGAAGACATTATATTTTTAATTTTCAAGGTTACCAATAAGAGTGAAAAAGATCTGCATGAAGTTACATTTGGCATGTGGGGTGACCCCCACATTGGTGGACCAGGTAACTGGCAGGATGATCTATCCTATTTTGACAGAGATATTAACATGGTTTATGCCTGGGATGAAGATGGCTATAGTGATATAACTGGTAGACCTCCGGGGTATTTTGGTTACAAGTTTTTGGAAAGTCCTGGCAATCCTTTTGATGGTATCGATAACGATAACGACGGTATGGAGGATGAAAGCCGCAGTAATGGCATTGATGACGATGGTGACTGGGATCCTGAAAAAGATGATGTTGGTATTGATGGAATCCCGAATACCGGTGATACCGGAGAAGACGATGGTGAGCCTACTGCCGGTGATCCTTTTGACCCCAGGCAGCCGGGAGAACCCAACTTCGAATGGACTGACCTTGATGAGGCAGATATGATTGGTCTTACAGGATTTGCTTCACCGCCATTTACTAGTCAAAACAGGATATCGAATGATCATTTTGTGTGGGAAAACCATTTACAGCCCGGTCAATTTGACTCAGCTAATGTAAGCCAGGCCGGTGATTATATTTTTATTTATAGTTCGGGTCCGATGACATTACCTGCAGGTGAAGCTCGGCGTTTTTCGATTGCACTGGTACTGGGACAGGATTTTGAAGATCTGACACTGAATGCTCTTACAGCACAGGATATTTACGAAAAAAATTACCAGTTTGCTAAACCACCGGATAAACCATCTGTTGTCGCAGTCCCCGGTGATGAAAGGGTGACTCTGTATTGGGATGCAAAAGCGGAAACATCGTTCGATCCGATCAGTGAAACCTTCGATTTTGAAGGTTATGTAATCTACCGAAGTATTGATCCTTCATTTTTAGATCAGCAAACTATCACCGATGCCAATGGATCTAAATTCCTATTTGAACCGTTAAAAATGGTTACCGGAGCGCCCGCCCGTTTTGATATTGATAATGAATATAGTGGATTAAGCAGTGTTCCATTCCCTGGAAGAGGTGTTTTTTATAATCTTGGCAGTAATACAGGTCTACAGCATTCATTTATCGATTCCAATAATGTAATCAATGGCCAAACGTATTACTATGCGGTGGTGTCTTATGACCATGGTGACGATAGTCTGGGAATTGCACCTTCTGAATGTTCTAAGACAATAACACTAAATCCTGAAACGAATGAAGTAATACTTAACATAAATACTGCTCAGGTTGTTCCAAGATCACCCACAGCTGGATATATTCCAGGCCATCTTTATAATGATTGGATCGAGCATGTAGGAGGCGTGGGTACAGGCGATATTGAAATTGAAGTTGTTGATCCTAGGGCAATAGAAGATGAAAATTTATTCGAAGTATCTTTTACAAGCAATCCAACAGCATATTCAGTAAAGGATTTAAAAACAGTACGGGATGAACTTTTTATTAAGCTGGACCAGTTTGTTCGATTGGATTATACGAATATAGATAGTAGTTCATTTATTTTAACAGACTTGAATGGAAATACATCATATGTTGTTGGTACAGATTATGAGTGGATACCTGAAACAGGTCAAATACGGGCAATACCTGGTGGATCGCTTGTGGATGAAACTACTTACTTGGCTTCATATCTTTACTATGGAGTTACAGGAAGTAAATTATTGAACATGGAAGAAAGTAATCCCGTATTTGATGGTTTGAAAATTTATGCTCAAGATGAAATATTAGCTCTTGATGAGTCCCTTATGGACTGGAGTACAGGATCAGGAACGACTTGGATTCCGCAAGTGAGACCCTTCAATAAATTGGATGCAAAAATGTATCCGGCTGATTATGAGATTCGGTTTTTTGATAATATAGCAGATTCGAGTGCTCGCCTAGGATTTGGGTATATAAAAACAAAATTTCAAGTTTGGCAAACTACAGCAGGCCTTGTGCCAGAGCAAAGAAAAATGGTCATTATTGAGTTGCTGCCTGCAGATAGTTTATGGACACCAGGAGACCGTGCAATAATACTGCAGGGAGATTCAACATTTACATCTTCCTGGGAATTTACATTTCTGGAACCGGATGAAGGTAGCATTGCACCTAATGAAGGCGATATTTACTACATTGCCACAACCAGATCCTTTACCGGTGAGGATGTTTATCAGTTCACAACGAATGCATCTTCAATAAACAGGGATCAGGCAATCAATGATCTTAATAATATAAGTGTTGTACCGAATCCGTATGTCGTTACCAATGTATTAGAACCACTGGATTTGCAGAATCCTAGAGACCGTGGACCAAGAAAGGTTTACTTTAACCATCTTCCGAAAGATTGTACTATAAGAATCTATACAATAACGGGGGAACTTGTTCGAACACTTGAACACCATTCTGGGATGGATGATGGAAAAGAATTTTGGAATCTTACTACAGAAGATAATTTCCCAATAGCTTTTGGTATTTACGTTTTTCATGTGGATGCAGGTGATTTAGGTGAGAAAATCGGACGATTGGCGGTAATAAAATGAAACCTTATATTATACAATTGAATCCTATCCGACTTTTATTCTTACTTGTATTAAGCTTGACGCTTGTTTTTCCACAAAGTACAAATACAAGTACGATTACCAAGCGAGGTACCACCGCAGCACAATTTCTAAAAATTGGTGTTGATGCTCGTGGAACTGCTATGGGGAATGCATTCACAGCCATGCGTGGGGACCTGAGTAATATATTTTGGAATCCGGCTGGTTTGGCATATGTAGATGGTATGCAGATTATGGTAGTGAATAGCCCTTGGCTGGCTGGAACTGATTTTAATTATCTGGCGTTTGCATTTAATGCACGAGGTATTGGAGTATTTGGTTTCAGTTTAACTAGTTTGACAATCCCCGAAGATATTGTACGTACTGTTCAAGATCCGGAAGGTACAGGTGAGCGGTTTGATGCCAGTGATTTGGCAGTAACTTTATCCTTTTCAAAACGATTAACAGATAAATTCTCAATGGGGGGAAACCTTAAGTTTATTCAGCAAAAAATTTGGCATTCCAGTGCCCAAGCCATGGCAGGTGATTTGGGAGCCCTTTTTGTTACTCCATTCAATAATATTCGAATCGGTGCCAGTCTCTCCAATTTTGGAAACAACTTAAAAATGGATGGCCGGGACATAATCATTAGTGTTGATCCCGATCAGCAGAATGAAGGAAATGTAGAATTTGTCAATGCCTTATACGAAACGAATTATTTTCCACTGCCGCTCTTATTCCGGGTGGGAATTGCCGGTGAACTGATTCAGCGGGATAAACTTAGATTATCCTTTGGGTTGGATGCACTGCATCCCAATGATAATAGTGAAAGTATGAATGCGGGGCTGGAATTTGCTTATTCGGAAACATTCTTTTTACGTACCGGTTATGCAACCCTTTTCAGGGATGCCACTGAACAGGGTTTGACCCTGGGCGCCGGGATATACTATCGTCTCGGAAGCAGCAATACGAAAATCAAGATTGATTACTCTTACGCCGATTATGGACGCTTTGATTATATCCAAAGACTGACAATCGGTCTTCGGTTATAAATCACAATTTCTGAAAATATCTTCTATTGTTTCTCGTCTTCTGATTAATTGAGTTTTATCTCCATCCAATAAAACTTCTGCTGCTCGGGGTCTCGTATTAAAATTATGAGACATGGAATATCCATAAGCTCCAGTATCCATTATCGCAATTAAATTACCTTCCTGAACTGATGGAAATTTTCGATCGATAGCCAATCGATCTGTATTTTCACAAATAGGACCTGTGAAATCAGCCGTTAGTTTGATGGGTGCATCCGGTTCACCTACTTTGTAAATGCGATGATATGCTCCGTATAATGCCGGACGCATTAATGTTTCCATGCCGGCATCCAATCCGATAAATGTTTTATAACTATTCTTAATACCAGTTACTTTTGTTAATAAAATGCATGTATCGCCGATAATGGATTTTCCCGGCTCAATCCAAAGTTCCGGTTTATCCATATGTGTCTTTTCAAAAAAACGATTATAAATATTAGCGATATTTCCAAAAACCTGGTTGAAATCCAGTGGTAATTCATCTTCTTTATAGGGAATACCAAAACCACCTCCAATGCTGATATAGCTCATTTGTATATCCAATTCCTCTTGGAGTAATTGGACTGTTTTAAGGATTGCTGTTATTAGTTCGGAAAAATAAGACGGGTCTAATACACCCGAGCCGGTCATGCATTGGATTCCGAATTTTGAAACACCGTTTTCTTTTGCAATTCTGTAGGCCTTCACAATATCAAAATGGGGTACGCCAAATTTTGCATTCTCGCCACCGGTGATAATTTGAGAAAAAGACCCTTTACCAAATCCGGGGTTTAGTCTAAAAGAGACCACTTTCGGGGTGGTGATTTTTATTAATCTATAAAATGAATTGATGTCATCGAGGTTGATGTGTGCGCCTGCCTTTACTGCCGCATTTAAATCGTCATGAGATTCATAATTCCCGGTGTAAATACATTCATCAGGCTGAATACCAGCCAGCTTTGCAGCATGGATTTCACCAGGACTGGAACAATCTGCTCCTAATCCGGGTAAATGTGATTTCATTAAATGTAAAAGATGTGGATTGCTGTTTGCTTTTACGGCGTAGCAAATATGGTAATGTTGGAAATGTTGACTTAAGGCAGATTCCAACCTATCCAGGTTTTTTCTAATTCGCTCGCCAGAATACAAATACAGAGGACTGCCATATTGTTCTATTATTGCGTTCAGTAATGTGTCATTCCGTAAAAAGTTTATTAGTGGATGTGAATTTTTCATTTGATTTTTTAGTTTTTTAATGAGCGTAATTTATTATTCCGTTATACTAAAAATTACATTGAGTTTGCGCAATGTTGCATTGTTCATCCGTAAATTTTCTTTCTAATTAATAACACAACATTGGACTAAACAAAATATGAAATCTAAAAAACTGCAAAAATTTATTAATTCATTTTGGGATGATAAAATTTTACAAACATTATTTGAATATATAAAAATTCCAAATAAATCTCCTGCTTTTGATCCGGAATGGGAAACCAATGGACATATGGACAAAGTGGTTAAATTAGTCAAAGATTGGACCAATAGATATAAACCTGAAAATAGCACACTTCATACATTCAAAGAAAATGGCAAGACACCCCTTATGATCTTGGATATCCCTGGTAAAGTAGATGGAACAATTTTAATGTACGGGCATCTGGACAAGCAACCGGAAATGGAAGGCTGGGCTGATGGGATGGATCCCTGGTTTCCCGTTTTGAAGGATGATAAATTGTACGGTCGTGGTGGGGCTGACGACGGTTATGCTGTGTTTGCTTCTGTTTGCGCTGCAAAATCATTATTAGAGCAGGGAATCGATATTCCCCGAATCGTAATTTTAATCGAATGTTCTGAAGAAAGTGGTTCGCCAGATCTACCTTTTTATATGGATCATTGTGCTGATATCATCGGATCACCAGACCTTGTAATCTGCCTGGATTCCGGTGCAGGGAATTATGAGCAATTCTGGACTACAACATCTTTGCGTGGCCTCATAGGTTGCACGTTAAAAGTTGACGTTCTTTATGAAGGAATTCACTCTGGTGGTGGAAGCGGAATAGTCCCTTCATCTTTTAGAATTATCAGACAACTGTTATCCAGGCTTGAAGATGAAAAAATGGGACAAATTGTTATTGAAGATCTTCATGTGGATATACCTAATTACAGAATTAAAGAAGTAGAAACCATGGTAAACGTTCTAGATGATGAGATATTTAATACGTTACCTTGGGTTGATGGCGCAGGTCCAATTACGGATGATAAGGTGGAAATGGTTTTGAACAATACTTGGCGGCCAATGCTGTCTGTGGTTGGCGCGGATGGACTCCCAGCCGTGAAAGACGGGGGTAATGTATTAAGACCTTATACTGCTGTAAAACTTTCGCTGCGAATTCCACCAACTCTTGATGCGGATTTTGCTCAACAAATTATAAAAGATGTGTTACTGAAAGAACCGCCTTATGGCGCTAAAGTATCTTTAGAATTTGAAAAACCGGCGACCGGTTGGAATGCTCCACCTCTGGATGAGTGGTTGGAAAAAGCAATTCAAACAGCATCTGAAACAGTATTTGGAAAACCGGCTTTGTCCATGGGCGAAGGAGGAACCATTCCATTTATGTCCATGTTGGGAGAAAAATTCCCCAACGCCCAGTTTGTGATCACCGGTGTGCTTGGGCCACAATCAAATGCGCATGGACCCAACGAATTTCTTCACATACCATACACCAAAAAACTTACTGCTTGCATTGGTGTGATCATGGAGGCTTTTAAGACTAGAAACTTTTAAAATGCTTGAACCACAACCCTTTCATATAGCAGTTTTTTTGTCCAAGACCTGGAATTCAAAGCATAAATAGATGATAAATTTATTTTTTAGAAAGGATAATCATGAATTATTCTAAAACTTCAATTGATTATGAAAATCTGCCGGAATGGATCACATTTTTAAGAGATGATTTGGATTTGAAAGCTGTTGGCGTTGGATTGATCCATTTAAAAGCAGGTAAAGGTTACAAATTTTTCCATCAACATAAAGAGCAGGAAGAAATATATTTCATCTTGGATGGAGCAGGAGTGATTTATATTGATGATGAAGAAATTGAAATAAAAAAAGGTGACATAATAAAAATTGATCCTGAAGGAAAACGGGCATTAAAAGCATCTGGCAATAGCGATCTTATTGCTATTTGTGTTGGAGGTATTCCCATAAAAGGCCACCAAAAATATTCAGAATCAAAAACGCTTATTGATGATGGTATACCGGATTATTATAACCCACCTTCTTGGTATAAAGATGACAAAGAGGTAAAAAGTTTGTTAAAGCATCTGAAAGAAAAACGGGTGGCAAGGAAAGGTCGAAATTAATTGGCTAGACACGTTTATTTAGATAATAACGCAACGACCCCACTGGATCCTCAAGTTTTCTTTGCTATGAAACCTTATTTCATGGAAAAATATGGTAATCCAGCCAGCAGACATTCATACGGATGGTCGGCCAAGGATGCTGTCGAAAGATCTAGAAAAATTATCAGCACTGAAATTCATTCGAAATCCAGAGAGGTTTTTTTTACAAGTGGAGCGACAGAATCCATTAATTTAGTGATTAAAGGATTATGTCATTCTCAAAAACACCAGGGAAAGCATATCATAACGCAAGTTACGGAGCATAGAGCTGTTTTAGATACATGCGCAGCAATGGAAAAGGATGGATTTAACATCACGTATGTTGAGGTTGAAAAAGATGGCAGGGTTGATCCGCAAAAAGTGTATAATGCAATTTGTGATGATACGATTCTGATAGCAATCATGCATGCCAATAACGAGATTGGTGTTATCCATCCGATTGGTGAAATTGGGGAAATCTGCAGGAAAAATAATATTTTATTTCTTGTTGACGGAGCTCAAACGTTTGCAAAAATTCCTATAAATGTAAAAGAAATGAATATTGATTTTATAGCTGGAACAGCTCATAAAATATATGGTCCAAAAGGAATTGGTTTTTTATACATAAATTCTGAAGGTGGTTCTGACTTACATCCGCAAATCCATGGTGGTGGGCATGAACGAGGTCTGCGATCAGGGACGTTGCCGGTGCCTCAAATAGTTGGTTTTGGCAAAGCGGTTGAGTTATGTATTGTAAATCGTGATGCTGAAAATAGAGAACAAGAAAGACTTCGTGATAATTTAATTAGTAAAATTATCGGATCATTACCGAATACATTGATAAATGGAAGTATGGTTCACCGATTGCCAAATAATATAAATTTTACATTTCCAACCACTGACGGGGATAGTTTATTAATGAAACTTGAACATATTGCAGTATCTTCAGGATCAGCATGCACGAGTGCAAAGTTGGAATCAAGTTATGTTTTGCAAGCATTGGGCCATACTAATGAGTTAGCAAAAGCATCTATCCGAATAGGATTAGGAAGATTTACAATAGAAGATGATATAAACTATGCTGCTGAGCAAATCATCAAAGCAATAAAATAAATAATGATTTCCATAAAAATACAGTCCAACAATAGCTAAAAGGTGATTAAAATTTTTTATGAGTTATTTTAATTCCCGACCTGAAACTTCAATCCCAATATCAGGATCAAATGATTTATTTCTTGTCCATAGAATTTTTTGCATTGGCAGAAATTATAAAAAGCATATTGATGAGATGGGGTATGAAGAAAGTGACATTCCATTTTTGTTTTTTATGAAGCCACCGGAAGCCGTTGTAACAAATGGACAAAAAATTTCAATTCCGGATTTTACAATCAATTTTCAGCATGAGGTGGAACTGGTTATTACTATTGGAAAAGAAGGTAAAAAAATTTCTGAAGAAAATGCGTTAGAACATGTTTTTGGCTATGGAGTAGGTATTGATCTAACATGTCGTGATATACAAAACGAAGCAAAGGAGAAAGGACGCCCTTGGACATTGGCCAAAAGCATACCGGATTCAGCGCCTATATCGGATATTACACCAACGAATGTATCAGGATACCCGAAAGATAGTAATATTCGGTTAAGTGTAAATGGGGTAATCCGTCAAAACAGCAATTTAAAACACATGATCAGATCAGTACCGAAAATCATTTCTTATCTATCTCAATTCTATACGTTATTCCCCGGAGATATCATTTTTACTGGCACTCCCGAAGGTGTCGGGAAGTTGGAAAGGGGCGACACAATTTTTGCTGAAATTGACGGGTTACAATCATTGGCCATAACAATTACATAGTATCTGAATAAAATTTAAGGAGAAGAAATGAAAACATTTCATAAGGAGCTATGGTTTCATATCCCCGAGCGGATGGGATTTGTCAATATTACTCCTGATGTGGATGCTGTTGTTAATGAAAGTGGGATCCAAAATGGGTTATGCCTGGTAAATGCAATGCATATTACTGCATCCGTATTTATTAATGATGATGAACCGGGATTACATGAAGATTACAAACGCTGGTTGGAAGAGCTCGCACCATTTGATTCCAGCCCTGATCGATACCACCATAACAGAACCGGGGAAGATAACGCTGATGCCCATCATAAACGGCAAGTTATGGGAAGAGAAGTGGTCGTGGCCATAACGGATGGACATTTACACTTCGGCACCTGGGAACAAATCTTTTATGGTGAATTTGATGGTAGAAGAGACAAACGGGTATTGGTAAAAATTATTGGAGAATGAAATGCATTTCAGAAAAGAACTAACATTTTCTACTAATCGCCGGGAAGACCTTGTTGATATTACCGGAGAAATAAATGCTGTCATTTCTGAATCAGGTATAGGGTGTGGAGTATGCAATATTTATATACCCCATGCCACGTCCGGAGTAGTAGTGAATGAAAATGATGATCCGAATATTATTGAGGATGTTTTGGGTGTTTTACGAAAATTGGCTCCTAGAGGCACATTTCTCCATGATCGAATCGATGGGAACGGCGATGCACATATTAAATCAACTATCGTGGGTCCAAGCGAATCCATCCCTTTTGAAAACGGACGACTCATGTTAGGTACTTGGCAGAGTGTAATGTTATGTGAATTCGATGGTCCTAAACACATGCGTAGAGTGATCGTAACATTGCTGACCAGTCAAGAATAAATAAATTAGAATTAGAGAATAATTGAATGGCTTCCTTTCAAGATTTGAATATCATTGGTCTCAAAGACCCAAACAATCTGAATAGGCAACGATGCCTTATGTCCGACGAATTCATGGATTTTAATCACCCCGATGTGCAATTGCAAATTCATAAGTTATCAGAGGGACTAGACGATCCCTGGGATATAGCGAAGGCAATTTTTCGTTTTGTACGGGATGATATTGTCTACGATTTTGCACCGCCGATTAGCGGTCCTGAAAATTGGAAATCATCAGTTATTTTAAAAGAAAAGCGAGGATTCTGTCATCAAAAGTCGATATTGCAAACGTCATTATATCGAGCCGCAGGTATTCCTTCGGCGTTGACGTATCAGGATGTGATTGACTATCCATTGTTGAAAACTCGTTATAAAAAATTGATTCCTGATGGAATATTGTCATATCATGGACTATCAGTTATTTTTATAAATGGTGTTTGGATAAGACAAGATGCCACATTGGATTCAGGGTTATGTATCCGTAGGGGATACCGTATTACAAAAGTGACAAAGGGTAGAGAAACACTATTACCAAAAACTACAATTGATGATAAGCCTCATTTTAAAATTCAAAAAGAATATGGTTATTTTGAAACATTCGATCCCCGTTTCAGAGATGGTATATTATCGAATCTTTCTGCATGGAATGAATGGAAGTCTTTTGTAAAAAATGAACATTTATCCATGTAGTCATCCTATTTAAAAATGGAAATGATTTTAATATATTCGCTTTAGTGGTTTTATTATTTTTCATTTTTAAATTGTATGCCATGAATTACAAAGGGTAAGAAAACAATTCATTATAATTAGTTATGAAAACATTTAAAAAAATTAAAATTAAATTAAATACACCATTATCAAATCACGAAATCATTGCATTGCAGAACCTCAATGATTTTTTTAATCCGATCGATTTTCACGTAACAACAGAGGACAAAAATATTACAATAAATGTCCGAGAAATAGATTTTCACAAGTACGGCTTAATTATCAATACAGTAGAAGCAGATTTTTGTCTTGGAGATGATAATATATTAAAAAGTATTTATTCTGAAATCGATAAAATCGGTAGTTACGGAATTAAAAGCGGAAAACGTTTATACGTGGATTATAACAGCGAAAGGAAAGTCAAGAATCGTATAGAAAAAGTTGGACGTCGTGGGAAATATTTTTATGCATTAAACAATGAATTTATTCAGGAAAATAATCTCTTACCTGAACAGTTTGAAAATCAAATCATCTGCAATGATAGTCTTGTTGAATTGCAAAAATTACCCAATAATTGTATTGATCTTGTATTTACATCTCCACCGTACAATTTTGGTCTGGAATATGAGGATGGCGATGACGATCATAATTGGGATGTCTATTTCAAAAAGCTTTTTCGTATCTTGGATGAATGCATTCGAGTATTGAAATATGGTGGGCGGTTGATTATCAATGTACAACCCCTTTTTTCCGATTATATCCCCAGTCATCATTTGATTAGCCAGCATTGTATTAAACGGAAATTGATCTGGAAAGGGGAAGTCCTTTGGGAAAAGAACAATTATAATTGCAAATATACAGCTTGGGGCAGTTGGAAAAGTCCCAGCAGTCCTTATCTAAAATACACGTGGGAGTTCATCGAAATCTTTTGCAAAGGAGAGTTGAAAAAGTCTGGAGAAAAGGATAATATTGATATTTCAGCAGATGAATTTAAAGAATGGGTTGTAGCAAAATGGTCAATTGCGCCTGAAAAGAAAATGAAGAAATATGATCATCCGGCAATGTTTCCGGAAGTTTTGGTAGAGAGGGTTCTAAAACTGTTCAGTTATAAAAATGATATTATACTGGACCCTTTCAATGGCGCTGGCACAACTACGGCTGTTGCTGCGAAATTAGGAAGACGTTTTCTCGGTATTGATACATCCAAACAATATTGTAAAACGGCGAGGGTACGATTAGAATAAATAAAAACGGTTCATTAACATAATGTGTACCTAAAAACGGATATTGCTTTTATTTTTCCAAACTCCGAAGGAGTGTTACGATACTAATATCTGTGAAAATAAAACGTAACCCTGAAGGGGTGATATAATCAAGGAGAACAACTGATGGCTGGAACTTATTCTCAAATATACATCCAAAGTGTTATTGCCGTAAAAGGCAGACAAAATTTATTACACAAACAATGGAGACACGAAGTTTTCAAATATATGTCTGGTATTATTAGTAATAAGGGACATAAACCCATTATTGTAAATGGTGTTGGCGATCATGTTCATTTTTTCATTGGATTAAAACCAGCTATGTCAATTTCTGACCTTATGAGGGATGTGAAAAATAACAGCAGTAATTTTATTAATGACCATAATTGGGTAAGGGGAAAGTTTGCCTGGCAAAAGGGTTACGGTGCATTTTCTTACGATCATTCCCAAATTGAAACTGTCTACAGCTATGTAATGAATCAGGAGAAACATCATAGGAAAAAAACATTTCAAGACGAGTATCTTGGGTTACTAAAGAAATTTGAAGTATCTTATGAAAAACAATATTTGTTTGAATGGATAATGTAACTTTATGTCACCCTTCCAGGGTTACTTGGTTTTAACTATTGTTTTTATAATCATGTCATCCCTTCGGGCTTCAAGGGTTGTCAAGAAATGTATTTATTCTAAAAACCAATCATATTGACAAAGTAAAAAGGCGAATTACTGATATATTGCTATCATATTTTTATCAATTCAGTTTTTCATTCCATAAAATACAAATCCTTTTCATTTACTGATTGGAACATAATGTAAGAGGGCACATTGGTCGTAAAAAAATAATGATGTATAAAAGAAAGACATATGACTATATATATGGAACACTCTATACTTAAAATCTAAGTATGAATTAAACCCGGGTACGGGGTATTAAGATGATCCATAAATACATTAAAAATTTATCTATGCGGATGTTTTTCGGATAAATCGGGACGCAAAGTTTTAAAGAATTTTAGAAAGGTTGAATTGTGTTTATTATAAATGTTTCCAACAAAATTATTGATTATGCCAAGGGATTGGTCAAAAATCACAACTTTGGTAACAGGGGAGTGGCTGATGGAAATGTTCATGAACAGCTTACCGGATTGATCGGTCAGTGTACAGTCCAGACCATGTTTCATGTAAATCTATTAACCGGGGCCGGAGGATTTGATCATGGTAAAGACCTTGAATTTGCTGGATTATCCATCGATGTGAAAACGATGGGACGCACCACTGATGTAAAGGATTATTATGTAAACAATTTTATAGCATTACAAAAAGATTATCCCACAGACGCATACATTTTCTGCAGTTATTTTGAAGAAAAGAAAGAACTGACTATATGCGGGTGGCTCCCGAAAAATGAATTAGAAAAAATGGCATCGTTTTATAAAAAAGGTACAAAACGTTATCGATCAGATAAAACTTGGTTCAGGACAAAAGCAGATTTATATGAAATCCCCAATAAGAAACTTAGACAGGTATCCTCACCAGACACCTTGAAACGGCAATTGTCGGAATTTGCAACTTCAAAGCCCTCTATTAATTAAACTACCCAACAATAAATGTCTTTGGAATCCCGTTTTGGGGGATGACGAAGTAATCGCCTATCGTTGATATATAAAAAGACATCAATAATCTCCGGCTTTTATCAGAAACAAGGGGATCACGTCGTTACTTCGCTCCTCGTGAAGACAAAACTAGTATTTTTATTAAATCTCGACTAAACGTGTATTTGCGCCAACGAAAAGCTAGCGAATTTTATACTTTTTTAATTTGTGCAATAGATTTTTCAAAGGGTTCTCTTACTAAAAGGCCATTTGCAATTAGTAAAATGACAAAATAATTAGCCCTCCGAGCATTATACCAGTAAAAATAAATACAGTGCCAATTGTATCACGTGTTTTGATTGAAAGCCTTTCACTGCTTAGCCAGTGAATAGCACAACCAACATGAGTAAAGATAGCAACGACGGCTAGGAAGAAAAATAGATAAAAGAAAAAGTGATATTGCATAATGTACATACCAGCGGCAGCGTAATTAAAATTAAAGTTCATACTCATCCCTGTACGTCCTAACAAATTTGCTGCAACGTGAACTATTAGGAAGAATTCGAGATACCCACCCGATAGAGCTTGTGCCTTAACAAAAAATCCAGATCTTTGTTTCCACCGCGATATGATGAAATAAATACCCGAAGAACCTTGATAGGCTATACAAGTTAATAAAAGAACCTCCAGGGGTAGAAATCGATAAAATTCTCGATATCCCTTCATAAACTCGATACGCAGAGATTCATTGTAAAGTGCCATTAAATGATTTGCGATATGAAAAAATGCGTAGGTGCCAATTATCAGTGCAGAAATACGATGTAGCTTATGAAGCATAAGAAGTCTCCGGATGGGGTCTAATGGCGTGGGAGTTGTGCTGCCATAGTGAATCAAATATTTGTAAACTTATTTTCATATCATTAATGAGCTTAGTTTGTTCGAAGTAGAGTTATGCGGTCTCGCCAGTCCACATATTAAACCCAATTACTTCTATTTTCTTGAATAAACACATGTTCATGCCTGCCGCAATAAAAATGCCATCAGTGCTTTGTTGAACTTCTCCGGTTGTTCCACTGGCGTAGCGTGCCGCGAATCACTTATTACTTCCAGTTCTGCGCGCGGCATACGAGCAACATACGCTTCTTTAAGAGCGACAGTGGTGTAATCTTGATCGGCTGCGATAACCAGCGTTGGACATTGAATAGTACTTAGGAGATCTGTGACACTCCAGCCAACGATGGCTCGCATTGCATCTCTGTAGGCTCGTGGATCATTCTCGGCCCAGCGCTCAACAAACAGCCGACGTAGTTTTTCTTGCTCAGGCTTGGGAAATAGACGTTTACTCAGAACTTCTCCCATCTTTCGCATTCCCAGCAAACGGACAATGAACTGTCGCTGGAGGACTAGTAGGTGTTCTTTGATAGTGCGAACAATAAATTCAGGACCAGCGTTAACAATGGTCAAGCTCTTAACCAAATCGGGGACACTCACTGCCAATTGCAGGGCGATCATGCCTCCCAACGAGATACCTACGATGTGTGGCGGTGGAAGATCAAGTCCCTTGATTAACTCAGCAGTATCAGTGGCAAAAAGTGAAATGTTATAGGGACCAGGGGGCTTATCTGATTTCCCATGGCCACGGGTGTCAAAGGTGACCACCTGATAATGCTTTGAGAAGAGAGGAACTTGCTGTTCCCAATCGCGGGTGCTGGAACCAAGACCGTGAATGAACAGGATGGGATGACCTTGTCCATTGACTTCATAATAAAGATTGATGTCACAAACGTATAGTTTGGGCATAACTCATAATTTTTTGTTTTATCTTCTGGTTACGCCGTTCAACGATATCTATGTTCATTTTTGCCGGAAGGGAAATACAGGCCATGTCTTTAAATGAAAATCCAAAACCGACAACAAGGAAGAAATATAAGTGCAATTGTGCAGATATTATCTAAAAAGCGTCAAATAGTTAGAGGAAAAATAATCATTGGTATTGATCCCGCCAAGGATAAACCAAACGAATCATTAGAAATGATATTTTTGTCATCGGTTTTTTTTAACAAATATTTTATTAAACAATCGTTTTGCTTATCAAATTCCTATGATGATTTTTAAGAATCAAGGTTAAGACTCATCAACACTCGTTTCGATTTATCAAGACCTTTGGATTCTTCATCTAGAAGTTGATTTAAGCAAAAACTGAGTTCAGGCTGCTCAATCACTTTAAATCCAAGCTTCGTATAAAATGGGGCATTCCATGGTAAATGACGAAATGTTGTTAAAGTGAGACGACTATATTTTTCATTGTTAGCCCAGATTATTACATTCTTGAGAAGATTTGTACCTAAACCCTGGCGACCGTGATCAGGATGAACACTAATTTCACAAAGGTGAATTTGTCCACACTTCTCAGATAGGAAAGCGAAACCAATTGCTCTATCAGTATTTTCATCAATTGTAATCCAGAGTTTTTGTGCACTTAAGGCTTTTTCAAATACCTCAACTGGATTCGTTTTAGAGCGAAGAGCGAGCGGTAAATCTTCTATTGGAAATATTTCAGCTGCTGCCCGTGAAATTTCTGGTAAGTCAGAAACATATTTGATTCTGGCCATTTCTATTCTGTAACTCATTTTCATTTACAAGTTAATCGCACGTGGTAGTTTTTTTCTCTGAACATCTGTAGTATAAATTAGTACTGATTTCCTCAAAACGCTAAAGTCATGCTAACTATCATTTGCTAGGTATAATCTAGGTAAAGTTATATGCAGCTGGATATTTTAAAAATATTGACTGGTCTTAACTGTAAAAAACAAAGCGATCAAAAGAGACGGAATATAGGCGGTCCCAAAAATGGTAAAAAATCCTGGTATATTAATGATCACTAATACTGTGTAAATAATAAAAAGTAATAATTCAGTTTGCATCCAGATCCTTAACCATCTCACTAGTCGATTCTGTTGCCCAAGATATTTAACAGTGAACCGAATTAAAACGAATGCATATAGACTAAAGAATAAAAATTCTAATGCCAGCATGATATCATGAACCCACTGCGGAATATGGAAATTTCTCCAAAGATCAAGGGGTGGTACCGATAATGGCCACAATAAAGACAGACTGTGAAACCACAAAAAAATATCGGCAATAACGTGCGAGAACATACCGATCACTATTCCTTTGCCAATGGTTTTAATGACATCAGATCGTTTATATCTACTGATTAGATAAAAACAAAGATAGACGAAAATAATAGTGAAAATACTGTGGGAAAATGTTCGGTGGAATGTTGAAACCGGATTTTCTATGGGTAAAAAGAACTTGGCTATGGCGACTGCAATTGAATCAATATCCGGCAGTATTGCGCCAAAAACGATAGCAGGGAGTAACCATTTTTTGGAAGGTATAAACCGTTTTAAGCCTAAACCTATCAGAGCATGGAATCCGGCTTGGGGCATTATATCTCCATATTTAGATAAAAAGTCATTATAAAAATTATTGGATCACTTCGCAGAAGATTCGAAGTAGTCCCGTTTGAAATAGAGATATAGCAGGAATCCCCACCAACATACGAGAGCCATTATGGTGGCCAGATCCATTATCTGCCCAACTAATCTCTCAGATTCCATGCCCAGCAGCGCTCCGTACTTGTCCAGCGGACCGGTGGCTTCGGCCGCCCTTGCCGAGCTATCCAGCAGGTAAAGAATCCTATCCATAGAATAGAAAACGGTTCCGATAAACATGATCCGAAAACCCCATGACTTCGCTTCCCACAGGCCAATCCCCATTCCAAGAAACAGGCCGGCGAACAGCAGATGATAAACGACCGCCACAATTCCACCGCGAACATCTCCGAACAATGGAATCGCGGAAAATATGGAGAGTCCTTCAACCATAGCTGATGCTAGGAAAAAAACTCCTGCCGTACGAATGGTGAACCGTGTTCCACCCAATGTGAATGTCTTGGTCAACGATTTCATTTATCAGCTATACTCTCGCCACCACGCTTATCACATCCATAGTTTATCTGCCGTAGGCTGGCAGCGCGTGTTGGATGCCCATTGTATATTATATTAATTATCGTACTAATTTCTCCTGCAATAAATCCTGCAGATTTCTTCTACCATCAAGTACACAATGAACAAAAACCTGTTTACCTACAATCCGATAAATAATTCTATATGGTTTAAAATGTACTTCTAAATACTCGATTACATTGATTCTTTTCAACTCTGCTGGAATATGTCCTCTTGATGGCAAACCTTCTAAATTCAGACAAATTTCCTTTAGTTTCTTGAATAATCTATCAGCCTTTAATTGGGAATCATTTTCTAAAACATATATATAAATGTCAAAAATATCATCTTCAGCATCTTGCGTCAGAAATACTTCAAAGCTCATATATCATTTCTCTCCGATATTCTTTTTCCCAGATTAGAAAAAGATTCACGAGCAGGACTATAATGACCCTTTTTAATATTTGATGAACTTTGAGCTAGAATTTTTAGCAATGCTAAACTGTCTTGTGTTTGTTCATAAACATGGATATCCTGAACGATAACCTTTGCTTCTCCATTATGAGTAATGATCATCGTTTTATGTTTTTTTGATACTTCACGAATAACTTCTGAGGCATGTGTTTTAAGATAGCTAATTGGTTTTATTGCTTCACTGTATTTCATTTTTCACCTTATTTATTACGACTATAATATAGTCTGTATATTGGTCTTTTTCAAGGACGCTTTAATGGGTATCTAACGTTTGAACTCACTGGTTTTTACGAAGCGCAGTGGAGTAAAAATCCAGTGCAGTGATTTGTTATGTGTTTTCTTTTCAATCTCACATCTTAACGGTTTGTGTATGAGTAGTAGCGGGTTCTTTGTCGCAAATATATAAATTTAACACTAACCTTATTTTTGTGTTTTATTTTTCGTTTATGCACTAACTCCGCTATTATTTATACACGTTGTTATGCGTTCGTCTTCACTTAAATTTTATGAGGTTGCTGTCTGGGTGATATTTTTTCCACGAGAACCAATATTCATCTGAAAGGGCTATTGGGACAAGATTTTCACCAATTTCCCCTGTTATATATTTTCCCCTGATGTCCCATTCAGTTCCAGTGGTTTTGTCAATCAGTTTGTTGTCTTGAAAATCAATGTTCAAATCATAATTGTTTAGAATAGTTCTAAATCCATTGACCGCTTGATCAATAGCAATTAGTACAAATTTACTTTCGGTATTTTCAATAATCTTCTTTGATAAAATTTCCTTTTTAAGATAGACAACTTGTTCATTTATAGAGGTGTCAATAATTCCAATAACACGTGTTCGTGATGGAAAAGTTTTATCTCGGTTTTTTGCCGAAAGTCCAGGTGTTGATTCAGAGGCTATAATTTTTTTCCAAATTCCAGGAATGGGCAATTGAAATTCCTTGAAATCGTTTTTAGTAACTAATGCCACTTGGGGGAAGGGGTTTAATTTCTTTACTTCTTTCCATGAAAGTATTTGAAATGGAATCATTGTCAATTCATATGGATGCAATTTGCCAATGATAGATTGAAATGTAGCTTGTTGGAAGAATGTTTTTGTTTTTCTGTCCGCTACAATCATGTTGGCATCTTTAAATGAACCAACAAATAAAGGGCCGATGTTAGTAACATCAAATGGAATAATACTACGACACATAGCACAATAAGTTAATGCAACCATTTTCGTATTAAATTTATCATTGATGATATGATGGTGTATAACATAATCTAAAGGATAACATTTTGTAACACCTTCGTATTCTATAACAGCCAATTCCATATCGTTCTCAATAGGAAATTTTGCTGTGTCATCAGCCATAGCAGGGAAGTCAACTGCTTGAAATGCTTTTTCTTGATGCATTTTATAGGTTAATACTATCGCCAATCCTGTTATCAGTAATGGAGCGATTGCCCATAGCGGGAAATGGTTTGACTGATTAGTATATATTATTATCCATACAACAAGAATGAATAAAATAGACCAGTTAATAGGCTTGCGAATGAAATAATGATAATACAGCCATTTTGTTGGGAAAGTTTCAATCAATGCCATATAAATTGCAGCTGTTCCAATTGATAATGCAATAAATGCTAAAATGTAGAAAATCAATATTATCATAGTTTACTCCTTAATTCGGAATGATTTTAGTTTTTTTGTTTGACACATAACGCAAAGCTATCCGGCGGAATTCATTTCTCTTTAACACTTTTACACATTAACACTTTAACACGCCGCCGAAAGCGGATTCTCGTCCGGTGCAGCAGAATGTTAGCACTATTCTAATTACTACCAAGGAACTATTTCACCTTTATAGTCTATGAATTTACCGTTATGTTGAGATCCTAATCCATTTATGACCTTTATCATTCCTTCCACGCTTTCTTTCGGACTCAACGGTGCTTTGTGCCCAGTCATGTCAGTCCTGACAGAACCAGGATGCATTAAAACAAAAGTGAAACCCTGCGAAACAAACTCAATGGATAAATTCTTTGTGAGCATATTTAAGGCCGCTTTACTTGCCCGGTATCCATAGCCAGTACCCTTCACATTATGAGATATACTTCCTAATTTGCTGCTGATATTGATGACTAACTTCCGATTTCCTTTCTGCAAGTTAGGCAATAGGGATTTAATTACGAGGAGGGTTCCAATACAGTTAACCTGAAAGTGCCAGTTCACCTCGCTCATTTTCAATGAATGAAATTTGTTGTCACTAACACCGACACCTGCATTATTTATTAATATATCTACAGGAATTTCTTTCAATCGGTTGGTAAACTGATCAAGACTAGCAGGTTTCGTGATATCCAATGCTTCAATACGAATATTAAGCTTCTGTAGTTCAACAGCTTTTTCGGGATTCCGGGCTGTTGCAATAATGTTTACTTTTTGTTTCTTAAGCTGACTAGCCAATTCCAAACCGATACCACGGTTCGCACCAGTCACTATGAAGGTCAAACCCGATAGTTTATTTTCAATATTCTTCATCTTACTGAAGTTTAAAATCAGGATTATACAGTGATACGTTTCCGATCTTTATATGGTGAGAGCTTCTCAGTAACCTTCTCGGCAAATTGGAACGAAGTCATTGATCAGGATAACCATCCAATCATAGCTAGACGTCTATGATTAAACCTTCCCAAGCACATAGTACCTTTGTCTCAACACCTTTATTTTTAAAAAATGTTTGAGCTTCCTGTTGAATTTGTTCCAACTGGGAGTCACTACGGTCAGGATCATGATGGAATAGGACCAAAGTGCCTATTTCAGCGTCCAAGGCGAGTTGTTCTACTTGGGATATGAGCGAGTGTCCCCAACCGTGTTTATGGGGCATATCCGGTTCCGAATACTGAGCATCATGAATCAATACATCTACTCCTTGGCAGAACTGTACCCATTCGTCGTAACTCGTTTGGACTTTACCAGGTGGTTCTAATTCGTTATCGGTAATATAGGCGCAGGATAAGCCATCTTCTTCTAGTCGGTAAGCATACCCTCCACCAGGGTGATTTAATGGTTTCCTTTTGATATTTATTCCGTGGCTATGCAATTCTGGTTCAATATTTTCCAGGATACACTTTGCTTTGGAAGGTAATTGTTTCGCATCTACAGGGAAATGTGCTCCATCCATCTGATCCAGTAAGGAACATAATTGATCCTTGATTCCTGCTTCACCGGAAAATATATAGATTTGACGCTCTTTTTGGTAAATCGGAATAAAAAACGGATAACCCTGTATATGATCCCAGTGACTATGGGTTAGTAATATAAAAATTGGATCGTTGGTTTGGATTAGTATTTGACCAAGTGGGCGCATACCGGTACCCGCGTCAAAAATAATATTTTTCCCATTATTCAATATGACATGAACACAAGAAGTATTTCCACCAAATTTTACTGTATCAACACCTGGGGCGGGTATTGATCCTCGTACTCCGTAAAAAGTAATCTTCATGGTGTCTCCTTTCTCCTCTATGGCTTGTAGAAAAGTAAACTTGAGGAAGTAGCCTAGCGGAAAAGCTCCGTGGCACACTCCACATTACCATTTTTCTGAATTTAATACCTAATCGTGCTACAAACTTGTGAATTCACGCTACAGATATTTCCCGTCCAGTGGAGTGAGGGTTAGCATGCATAATTATTGAAGCTTCATTCGAAACGATTTCTGTTTCCCACTGATTACCCGAATAATATGAGCAATAATATTTATTGCCCCAACTTTATCGTAAACCATCATAATTAAAAGTGCACGTGTGGCCTCGAATGGAAAAACCTTATTTACTTTTGAGATCTTTTCACGTTTATCTTCATCTCGATGATATTCGTAAGCATTTAACCAGTCATTTAGAAATTCATCTGAATTAAGTGATGTATTATTCGCTGTAATCTGAATCATTCCGCTGATTTTTTCACCTTTATAATAACTGCGAACGGATTTTAAAAAATGTCTAAAGTGATTATTGTCGAAATTTTTACTAAGGATATTCAATATCCTATAGAAATTCGTCCCCTCTTTCTTAAGAAAAAACGGTCTGAGTCTATGCAATAGAGCAGATATTTTATCATCAGAAGGTAAATTTGTAGAAAAATTAAAACCTAAGTCTTTATTATAGTTAATTGTAAGTCCTCCAGGTCCACCATCCTTTAGTAAATCCACTTTAGCTAGTTCACAAACAAATTGCTCATACCGTAGTAATAAATCAACTTCTGCATCTGAAAATTCACCAACAATATTTATCGGTTTATCATCACTATTTATATCAAGTGTAAGTTTCGCTTGTTTACTCATATTGTACTACATTGCCTTATGCATGCTAACGATATCTATGTTCCTCTTTGCCGGAAGGCAAAACATTGGTAATGTTTTA
>CAZIFK010000008.1:0-52113 GCA_964538995.1 uncultured bacterium | reverse complement strand
AACCTTCCTGGATTGTAAATTCAATATCCTGCATATCGGTATAGTGGTTTTCCAGTGTGTTTCTGATCTCTACCAACTGTCGGTATGATTCCGGCATGGATACTTCCAACGATGGCAAGTTTTTTGTCTCAGGGGTTTTTATTTCTTCATTCAGCGGATTTGGTGTTCGAGTGCCGGCAACCACATCTTCGCCTTGTGCGTTGGTGAGCCATTCACCATAAAATTTATTTTCGCCTGTTGCCGGGTTTCTAGTAAATGCTACCCCTGTAGCGCTTTCTTCTCCGGTATTGCCAAAAACCATAACCTGCACATTGACAGCTGTTCCCCATTCATCCGGGAGTTTTTCAATCCGTCGATAACTGATTGCCCGCGCTCCATTCCAACTTTGAAAGACTGCTTTTATACCGCCCCAAAGTTGTTCCATAGGATCATCCGGGAATTCCTTTCCAAGAGTATTTTTTATTTCTTCCTTGAATAATTCAGATAATTGTTTCCAATCGTCTCCGGTCAAATCGGTATCTGCAGCATAGCCCTTTGTGTCCTTGAGTTGATCTAATAAATTTTCCAGTTTCTTACGAATGCCTTCTCCTTCTTCCGGTTCAATCCCGGCAGATTTTTCCATGACCACATCTGCATACATCATAATAAGCCGGCGATAAGCATCATAAACAAACCTGGGATTGTTTGTTTGTTTTATCATGCCCGGAATAGTTTTAGAGGTCAGGCCGATATTTAAAACGGTTTCCATCATGCCCGGCATGGACACTCTGGCTCCGGAACGAACGGAGAAAAGCAGAGAATCTTCTTCGGAACCAAACGTTTTACCCATTTCCTTTTCAATTGTCTTAATACCCGATAAAACTTGTGCTTCCAAAACGTCCGGTAGCATCTGGTCGTTGTCATAATAATGTGTACACACATCTGTGCTGATTGTAAATCCTGGCGGTACAGGAAGGCTTAGGTTCGCCATTTCTGCCAGATTTGCACCTTTACCACCAAGAGTCTCTTTCATTTTTGCGGATCCTTCTGCTTGTCCTGATAAGAATGAGTATACGTATTTCATTTTTTTACACCTTTAGAATTGTTAAATAATTAGTGGTTCCCGGAATACCCACAGGAATACCTCCTGTTATTACATATCTCTTTCCGGTTTTTATGAGTTTATTATTTTTAAGCGTTTTTTCTGCTATCCTGGGAATATCATCTGCATTTTGATATTCTTCAATCGTCAGGGGCGCTATTCCCCAAACGATAGATAATTTTCTACACGTAGAAGCAATTGGAGTTAGTGCCACAACGGGTACATTGGGTCTATATCGTGAAATCATGAGAGCGGTGCTACCGGAATGTGTCATAGTCACAATGCAGCTTGCCGATAGGTCTTGCGCTACTTGGCATGTGGCGTGGCTAATTGCATCGGCTGTATGATTTCTTCCAATGGATTGATGAACTGTATCAAAATCAATCGTTTGCTCCGTTTCATGCACAACTTTATTAAGGACCTTTATTACATCAACTGGGTATTCGCCCATTGCCGTTTCTCCCGTCACCATCAACGCATCTGCGCCATCGAAAATAGCATTTGCGATATCACTTACCTCTGCTCTTGTTGGTACTGGTTCTGATATCATTGATTCCAGCATCTGGGTGGCGATAATAACCGGTTTGCCTTTTTGATTTGCTTGTTTAATAATTTTCTTTTGAACGAGTGGAACTTGTTCCGGTGGCGTTTCTACTCCGAGATCTCCACGGGCAACCATCACTGCATCAAACTTGTTGATGATTGCTTCTAAATCCTGAAGGGCTTCCCATTTTTCTATTTTTGCAATAACGGGAATATTGACCTTGGCTTTTTTCAAGATTTTGTCAATTTTGGCCTTATCATTAGCTGATCGAACGAATGAAAGGGCTATCCAGTCCACGCCCTCGCGGATGGCCAGTTTTAAATCTTCTATATCCTGATCCGTTAACGCCGGAAGTTTGAGCATCACGCCGGGGAAGTTTACCCCCTTTCCTTTCTGGATTGAGCCGCCAATTATGGTCTTACATTGCAATTGGGTTGGAGAAATCTTTTTTTCTACTTTTAGTTGTATGCGCCCATCATTGATTTTGATACCTGCGCCTTTTTCAATTTTTGAAAACGTTATCCCTTGAGTAATAAGGATGGTATTGGTATCTGATTTTCCGCTGCTGCAAATGTTGACTTTTTGTCCACTTTTTAATATAAAATTTGGATCAATACCTTTTACTCGAATTTTTGGTCCTGCTAAGTCAACAATAACGCAAGGCCGTTCTCCATTTTTCATTTTTAATTGCTTTACAAGCTTAATGAGCTTTTCTTTATCTGCTTGGCTTCCGTGAGACATGTTCACCCTAAATGCATTTACTCCTGCGGAAACCATTTTATTTAATTGTGGAATACTTGAACAGGATGGCCCTATTGTTGCAATTATTTTTGTTTTATTAAATATCATATTGCTGGTTTTAGTGATGCTCTCGTATAGATATATATCGCCATTAGTTAACGGAAAAAGGAATCGCCAGCTTAAAGGGGTTTATATTCGCATCAAAGACGAATCCATCATCTCGAACCATTTTAAAGAATCCATGCATCATGCCAAATTCGGAGGAAAGGGGGCAATAGCTCGTATATTCAAACGACTCTCCTGATTTTAATTGTGGTTTTTTACCAATGACACCTGGCCCGCGTATTTCCTCAACATTTCCCTTGGAATCTGTAATGTTCCAATATCTGCTCAAGAGCTGAACACTTTTTTTTGACTCGTTTGTTATTTTTATATGATATGCAAATAAGTAAACTGACTTGGTTGGGTCGGATCGCCTCGGAACATATTCCGGTGTAACGATTATTCGAATTCCGTTTGTAACAGCATTTGACATTAAAAAACCTAATGATGAATTATTTTTTATTATAACTTTCCCAAAACAAAACATTGGGAAAAAATATGATTAAACTTCTTTTGTTTCAACTTTTATGGGTCGTTTGTGTTTTTGGACAAAACAAATTATCCACTGACAGCATTGAAATTACGGCATCTGAGATACGTGAACATATACGCTTTTTAGCCTCTGATAAATTAGAAGGGCGCTCTCCGGGTACGGCTGGCTACAAAACAGCCGTTCGCTATATTGAAAAAGATTGGAAAAAATCTGGTCTTTTACCTGCGGGGGACAGAAAATTTAAACAGACATTTAATTTTGCTGACGATATTTCCTTGTTTGGATACAATCGCATTAAAATAATCGAAACAAAACAAACATTTCGTGTAAATAGGGATTTTATTCCCCTTGGTTTTTCAGGATCAGGTAAGGTTGAAGCCCCTGTTATCTTTGCCGGATATGGCTTCAGCGTAGATGACAGTCTATCATGGAATGATTATGAAAACATTAACGCCGATGGAAAATGGGTCATAGTTTTTAGAGGGGGCCCGGATGGTGACGGTGGAAATTCTCATTCCCCATACTCTGATTATATGCCCTTGCGTAAAAAATATATGGCAGCAAGGGATAATGGCGCTGTGGGTATTTTGTTTGTCAATCGCTATAATGACGAAGGCCAGGAGGATTTAATACCACTAACATTTTCCCGTTCGTCAGGAGGCGATAAAATTGTAGCTCTGCATATTTCTCAAAAAGCTGCTGAACAGCTTCTTTCTGAAGAATTTTCCTTGAAAGAATTGCAAAACAATCTCGATAAAAATAAAGCAAGTATATCATTTACAACGCCGTTTTCTCTATCAGCAAATATCGGGTTAAAAGAAAAAATGGTTAAAGGAACAAACGTTGTAGGCTTCCTTCCTGGGGACGGAACTACAGAGGATGTCGTCATTATTGGAGCGCATATGGATCACCTTGGCTACGGTGGAAAAAACACTGCTTCAATGAGCCCAAATGAGCACGCTATCCACAATGGCGCCGATGACAATGCATCTGGAACTACAGGCCTTTTAGAGTTAGCCGAAAAATTTTCCAGTAATCCGAGCATTCTGAAAAGAGGGCTTATTTTTATCGCTTTTGACGGCGAAGAAAAGGGGCTTATTGGATCAAAGTATTTTGTAGATAATCCAACTATTAATATGGAGAATGTTGTAACAATGATCAATCTCGATATGATCGGTAGGATGAAAGATTCCTCGTTATTTGTGGGGGGCACGGGTACATCGCCAATTTTTGAACCCCTCCTCGACTCTTTACAAAAAAAACATAGTTTAAATCTTTCCTATAATCAAGGTGGATACGGACCTAGCGATCATAGCAGTTTCTATACAAAAGATTCTCCTGTACTATTTATTTTCACAGGCGCCCATGAAGACTACCACAAACCAAGCGATGATTGGGAAAAAATTAACGCCGAAGGAGAAAAACAAGTTTTGGATCTTGTTTATGATGTTGTGCTTGTTCTTTCAACTAGAGAAGAAAAACCTCAGTTTACCACTGCCGGTTCAAAAGCGCCTACGTCCGGTAAAAGAAGTTTTAAGGTTTCCTTTGGTGTAATACCTTCTTATACTGGAAAGGGACCCGGCTTCGTTATAGATGGCGTCCGCACAGATGGGCCTGCGGATAAAGTCGGCATAACAGGTGGAGATGCTATCATTGAAATTGACGGAAAGGCGGTACAGGATATTTACGATTACATGTACCGCTTGGGTGAACTCAAAAAAGGTCAAACGGTTGAAGTTAAAATAAGGCGAGGAGACGAAACGTTAGTTTTCTCTGTCGTCCTCTGATTCAATAATTTTCTGTAATTCATCGCGAAGCTCTAATACGGCCTTCACATAATTATCAGAATGGTTATATGAATAAACTGCCTTGTAAACTTTATCTTGGTCTGAATAATTATTTGACGGATAGCCGTTTTTAACTAAATAGTTGGCGATACTTGCCATAACATCGGGCCACTCATACGCCTGGCGTACGCCGTCTCCGTCAAAATCCACCGCAAATCGATTAAAACTAGATGGAATAAATTGTCCGAAACCGAACGCACCTGCATATGAACCATAGATGCTGTGGGGAGGAATTGAGTCTTGATAACAATAGTACAAAAATTCTATTAATTCTCTTGTTGCCCAATTTGCTCTCTTGGGCATGTCTGATATTTGTGTATATAATGAATTGAAAACGGTAAACTGTTTGTGGTGACTACCGTAATTACTTTCGATCCCAACAATGCTTAAAATTAAAAAGGTGTCGACACCGTAACTTTCAGATGTTTTCACCAATGTTTCTTGTCGCTCTTTATAAAATTCACGTCCTTTGTTTATTCGTGATGGTTTTACAAATAATTTTCTGTATTCTTCCCATGATTTATTTTCGTATGGTTTTGCAAATTGTTCGAGAATTTCTTTATGTGTCCGGATATTTTCATTTTCAAACACTTTTTTAAGATATTCATCCGAAACACCCCTTTTTATTACCCCCTCTTTTATTACTTGATAAACGTGGTCTTTTTCTAATGCATAAGAATCAGTAATAAATAAAGCTGTTAATAATATGAATATGTTCGGGTACATATTTTATTGATTTTCTTTTCTAAACTGTAATATTTTTTTATCGTTTTTAAAAATACCGTGTGTTTTTTCCGGAAGTAGGGCTGCAATTCGGCACATAATTATTTTTCCAATTATTTCCATGCGCTGGCTTTTTGATATAAGATTTTTTGCATTGTCAAACGTGTAAAAAGGTTTGCCGATTTCAATCCTTACCCTTGGCTTAACGCCTCGTAGCCAGTTATTCCATTCATGTTCTAACCCGGAAATTCCAACAGGAAGAATAGGCGTGTTATCAAGAGTTGACAAATAAACAACCCCGCGCTTAGCGTTCCTTAATACTTTATCGGTTGTTGTACCTTCCGGGAAAATGCCTAAAATTTCGTTTTCCTTTAATACTTTTTTTGCCTGCTTGATTGTAGACGGAGCCAGTTTAATTCTGTTGGTGGGAATGAAACCGTAAAACCACGTCGCCCATTTATAAAACCAAGGAATCGGTTGGTCGCTGGCGGCCAGAAATGAGACGGGTCGTTGTAAGGCATAAATGACAAAAGCCGGATCAACCATACTAAAATGATTAATTGCAACAATGTAGGGTCCATTTTCGGGAATATGGTGGCGTCCTTTTATGTGTATTTTTGTAAGGATTGATCCTAAAAACAGAGATAAATAGATTAGCACATAACGAAGCCATTTCGGGCTTGGGGAATAACTGTCTAGTATGGTACGTGTGTTCATCGTGCATTTTCCCTATAGATGCGGGCCTAAAAATAAAATAAAAGGGGATCAAAAAAACCCCCTTTTATTTCAATCAATATTCGTATTCAGATTGTCCGTTAAAACGGCAAGTCGTCGTCTCCGTCTTTTGCAGGTGGCGTTCCGCTATTGTCACTTTTGCGTCCCAGCATAGTGAACCTATCTGCCAACACTTCTGTAGTATAGCGCGTCACACCGTCTTTATCTTCCCATGAGCGTGTACGAATACGGCCTTCGATGTATGCCATTTGGCCTTTTTTCATGTACTGGTTAGCCGTTTCTGCTGCCTTGCCATACAGAACAATGCGATGCCATTCTGTGCGATCTTCATAGTCTCCGTCGCTGTTTTTCCAGGATTCGTTCGTTGCCATGTTGAAGGTGGACACCGCCACTCCTGAGGGAGTAAATCGGCTTTCTGGGTCTGCCCCAAGATGACCAACTAATATTGCTTTATTTACGCTTCCTTTTTGCATAATCACTCTCCTTTCATTTTGTATTATACTTCAAAGCGATACTCTTAACTCCGCGATTTTTGTCTCGCGTATTATATTGTACAGCAGGATTCAAATATATGTCAAGGTTTTTTTGTAATGATACTTTCAATAAACAAAATAGGGGCCCATAGGGCCCCTATCTTTTTTGTTATTTTTTGTTATTTTTTACTTCATCAACACCAGTTTTTTCACATCGATAAGGCCCTTTGATTTTCGCTGAATCACTCATATTACCGCCGGACGACAATGCCGTGCGGTTTGGAACGGTATAAATATTTTTCAACGGTTTTCCATTGCAATTTATATAGATAATATAATTTTCTAAAGTTATAGCGATATCTGTTTGGCTGTAAACTTCAATTGCTTCATGATTATAAAATCCTAAATACGCCTGCAATTTGACCCGTGTATTTTTTCTGGCGTATTATCCAAGATTTCTCTCTCAATTTCGCGCTTCCGCGTTTATCCTCTACTATTATTTTACCAGACACTTTTTCACTAACTATTGGTTGTATAACAAGAATGTCTTTATTAATAATGTTTTCTTTGATTAAATCATCCGTTCGCACTATTATAATATAGGAGAGGTTATTGTGAACAATGTCCGGTGGGACGCCAATATATCTATAGGGTTGTGATTGCCATTTAATTTGACTCATTTGCCATTCCCCTTTAACCGGAAGCATATCGATGGTCTCTTTTTTCTTTCCCGAGAGCCTAATTGACCGCACGCGATTCCAGTCCTGTCGTATAAGCCCTTTCTGCTTTAAGGCTTTAATGTGTTTATAAACAGTGCCTTTTGATCTATATCCGAAGTGTTGGGCAATTTCATTGAATGTGGGAGAAAAGCCTTTTTCGCCTAAATAGGATTTAATATAGTGAAAAACAGCTTTTTGCTTTGGTGTGATGGCCATGGCGTACAAACATTGTACACAGTACAAGGCGTTTAAATCAAGGAAAAGGTCAAGTCTTGCTGCAAAGATCGAACTAAGTGACTCACTCGTTTATCGGTTTTAATTTTCTTTTCTATATTACGACATGCGTGAAGCACCGTTGTATGATCTCTACCTCCAAATTGCATTCCCGTAGCCATAAGAGATGAGCCCATAATTTCCCGGCATAAGTAAATCGCGACCTGCCTTGCTTCTACAATTTGCATTCTTCGGCTGCTGCCGACAATATCTTTCTCTGATATTTTTGTCGCTTCAGAAACGCGTCTGATAATATCTCCAGCCGATACATCAGATGTAAGTCCGTTTTTTACTCTTTCACGAACCACTTTTTTTACCAGATCAAAATCTATCTCGCAATTTGCCAACGACGAATAGGCAAGCAACCTAATAATTGTACCTTCCAACTCCCGTACATTGTTTTTTATATGTGTAGCCATAAACTCAACAATATCGTATGGCATGTCTAATCCGTTTTGTTCTGCTTTTTCCAATAAAATTGCTACGCGCGTTTCAAAGTCGGGCGGTTGAATATCCACAACCAATCCGGATTCAAAACGTGAGACGAGCCTATCTGTAAGTCCCTTCATTTCGCTGGGCAATCTATCTGCTGTCATAACGATTTGTTTGCCTCGCTGATATAAATCGTTAAATGTATGAAAAAATTGTTCCTGTGTTTGTTCTTTATTCTGAAAAAATTGAATATCATCTATTAATAATACATCCGCTTTTCGATATTTTTTTGAAAAATCTGCCGTATTGTTTTTCTGTATCGAAGAAATAAAATCAAGTGTAAATTTTTCACTGGAAGCAACAATAACTCGCGCAGTCATGTTTTCATCCATAATAAGGTTGCCAATTGCGTTCAGTAAGTGGGTTTTTCCAAGACCAACGCCTCCATAAATCAAAAGAGGATTAAATGATTGTTTTCCCGGAGACCCGGCCACGGAAGATGCCGCCGCTCTAGCAAATTGATTATTTGTTCCTTCAATAAAACTTGCAAACGTATATCTTCTGTTAAGATTTGGTTTATTATTATTTCTTTCCTCTATTAATATGTTTGTTTTAAGATCAGCTTTTTCGAGTTTTATTTCCTTATCTGGTGCAATTGTATATTTTATAGAAATATCTTTTCCCGCAATTGAACTTGCTGTGTTTATAATCTGTTTTTTATAATGGCTGTCGATCCATTCATAAAAAAACTGATTTGGAACCTCTAACACGATTTCCTCATTCGTATACCCAATTAGTCCTATCGGCTCTAACCATGTATTAAATGCGTGGCTAGGCAGATTTTCTTTTAGTTGGTTTTTTATACTCTTCCAGGTGTTTTCCACAAGTTTTCCACAATTGATTCAATGCTAAATTTATGGACTAATAATTTCTCATATCAATTGATATTTCCACATAAAGATAAAAAATTATTGTAAAGGACTATTTCTTTTGCAATTCCTCTTGCCGCTTTTGTATTTTCCCCGGCTAATTTTGAGGATATAATCAATGAAACGAACATATCAACCCAGTCGCAGAAAAAGAAAAAATAAACACGGCTTTAGGGCAAGGATGAAAAGCCCGGGTGGAAAACGAGTTTTGAAAAATCGCAGAAAAAAGGGGCGTAAGGTTCTTTCTGCATAAATATGCAACTTTTAAAAACAATTCTTAATTTTTTAGACCGGACAGTAGCCTGGATTTTGTTGTTGGCTGTTTATTTATATAGACTAACATTGTCACCCATATTTGGAAACCAGTGCCGTTTTCACCCCACATGTTCTGTCTATGCTGTCGAAGCGCTTAAAACAAAAAATATTATTAGCGCTCTTTATCTAATTGTAAAACGTATTTCAAAATGCCACCCTCTGCATAGCGGTGGATATGATCCCGTTAAATAAAATAGTAAAACGTGAACCAAAAAACACTATTAGCATTTCTTGTCATAGCAATTATAATTTTGCTAACACCGGCATATTATAAACTAATATACCCTCCGGTCGAAGACGTTGCACCCGACAGCCTTATAACGCCCGAACCTGTTCCATTTATATACGACACACCTATTGTTAAAACACCGGTAATAGTACCCACTGCCACAAAAGACGCTGAGTTTGCAGAAGAAAAATATATCGTTGAAACCAATTTATATATTGCTGAAATAAGTTCTCGCAACGGCGGCTCATTAACTTCATTTTTACTTAAGAAATACCCGGGAAGCCATAGCGAGTATGTTCAGCTTATTGATCATTACAATAAAGAAAACCTACTGGTTTCTTATCGAAGTGTCGACGGTGAAAACGTTGTTCTGTCCGGTCAGTGGGAACCGGTAAACAATTATTCTCCTGGACAAATTAACACAGAGTATATACTTTCTTTTCGTCAAGCTTCTTCGCGCGGATATGTTTATAAAACATTGACATTTATACCAGATAATTATATTATAAATGTCCAAATAGATTTATCCAGCCATCTTCCATATATATCGCAGGGTATTTATGAACTTTCATGGTCTGGCGGCTTACCCTTAACAGAGAAAAACAAAAAAGACGACTTAAATTATTTCGATGCTTATATATATACAGGTGAAGAGCTTCACAGTCCTGACGTATCAGAAAAAGAAAATAATAAACAAGATCATATCAAGGGTGAAACCTTGTGGGCGGCGTTACGAACCAAATATTTCTTGAGCGCTCTAATGCCCGAGGTTCCCGGTTTGGGCGGCAAGACATCTGGTTATCTAAACGGAGAAAACAAAAAGGTTTTTAGCGTTTCTATTTCTTTGTCCGCGACCCAAAACAAAAACACCTCTCTTTATCTGGGCCCTCTTGAATACAAACGCATTAAAGCAATTGGCCTAAACTTGGACTCTATCATGAATTTTGGGTGGACTTTAATCAGGCCCATTGCAAAAGGAGTTCATTATTTATTAACAAAAATGCACACATTTATCCCCAACTATGGGATTGTTCTTATTCTTTTTTCTCTAATGGTTAAAATTGTCGTGTATCCATTAACAAAAAAGAGTTATGAGTCCACACAAAAAATGCAGGCGATTCAACCACAATTAAATACATTAAAGGAAAAATATAAAAACGATCAGCAAAAAATGAGCCAGGCGCAAATGGCGTTGTTTAAAGAGCATGGAGTAAATCCCCTTGGAGGCTGTTTTCCCGTTTTATTGCAAATGCCTTTATTGTTTTCTCTTTTTCAGGTTTTTCGATCCACAATTGAATTAAGAGGTGCGCCTTTTGTACTCTGGATATCTGACTTGTCCGCACCAGACACTATAATCAATCTGCCTATTACAATACCCGTTTACGGTGATCAGATAGCAGTGCTTCCTATCCTGATGGGTGTCACTATGTTTATTCAACAAAAAATGATGCCGACCCAAGCTGGCGGTCAACAAAAACTTATGTCATATTTTATGACAATATTTTTCACTTTATTATTTAACAATTTTCCTTCTGGCTTAAATCTATATTATACACTATTTAATGTTTTGACAATTTTGCAGCAAAAATTTCTTACACCCCATCCGAAGGTAAGCTCAATAAAAAAACAATGATCTCCTCTGATACGATCGTTGCGTGCGCAACGCCGTATGGTATAGGTGGAATAGCGGTTGTTCGCATTAGCGGAAAGACTGCCATAAAAATTGCTCAAAAAGTGAGCAAAAGGAAACCTCTTTTAAAAAATCGATACGCTTCTTTTGTTTCTCTTTATTCTGAAAACGATGAGGCTTTCGACGTTGGCGTTATGACAGCTTTTCATGCACCAAACTCATATACCGGAGAACACGTCGTAGAAATTTCTTGCCATGGAAACCCCTCTATTGTTAACCGTCTAATAAATATATGTGTTTCTTTAGGCGCAAGGGTAGCAGAACCGGGAGAATTTACCCGTAGAGCGTTTATTAATGGAAAACTAGACCTTGTACAGGTTGAGGCGGTGTCGGCTCTTATACATTCTAACAGCGAAAAAAGCTCTTTCTTAAATCAACGTATATTATCGGGCGAACTTTCTAAAAAATTAAATGAAGTAAAAGACTTCCTTGTGAATGCATTGTCTTTTGTAGAATTTGAGCTTGATATTTCTGAAGAGGCTTTGGTTGAAGAACCTGTAAAAAAAATATTAAATAGCGCTTACGCTGCTTTGAAGCGTATAAAAAATCTATCAAATACTTACAAAGAGGGGCGGCTAATAAATCGTGGAGCCTGTGTAGTAATAACGGGCAGAACAAACGTTGGAAAATCTACTTTGCTAAATGCATTGCTTGAAGAAAACAAAGCCCTTGTTAGCGAAACGCCCGGCACCACCAGGGATAGTATAGATGCTCACCTAATGTATGATGGCATTAGTATAACTCTAACCGATACTGCGGGTATTCGAAAAGCTAGCGATAGCATTGAAAAAGAGGGTGTCAAAAGGGCTATAAACAAGGTCCGGGCAGCGGATTTGGTTATTGAAGTTTTAGATTCAAAAGAGATCTACAAATCAAAAAGCGTTAACCTCAAAGGATCTGTTATAAGGGTTTTAAACAAAATTGATTTATTATCCGAAGCAGAAATTAAATCTCTAAACAAACGCCATAAATATACTATTAACATTTCCGCTTTAACGGGAGACGGCATATCAAACTTGAAAAATGAAATCAAAAAAACTCTTCACACATCTGATGTTTTTTCTAACGAAGTCTACTTAATAACACAAAGACAGCACAATATAACTAAAATATCTTTTCAATCAATTAACAGTGCTATTGTTAAACTTAAATCCGTTTCTCCACCTCTAGAACTTGTTTCTGTAGATTTAAGAGATGCGTTGTCTGCAATTGATCAAATGTTGGGAAAAACAACAAGTGACGATATTTTAAATAATATATTCAGCCGGTTCTGTGTAGGAAAATAAGTTTCACGTGAAACATAATAAAACACATTACGAAATTATTGTTGTGGGCGCTGGCCACGCTGGTATAGAAGCGGCTCTTTCGGCTTCCCGCGTTGGGCGCTCTGTTGGATTGATAACCATTAACCCCTCTGCTGTTGGCAGAATGTCATGTAACCCCGCAATTGGCGGGTTGGCAAAGGGACAGATGGTTCGGGAAATTGATGTTTTAGGGGGAACCATGGGTTTAGCGGCTGACCGTGCGGGGCTTCAGTTTAAAATGCTTAATAGATCGAAAGGAAAAGCTGTATGGTCCCCCAGGGCTCAGGTAGACAAAAGAATCTATGAGCGTTTTGTAAGAGATGAAATAAATCTTTCGCCGAATATTTCTCTTATCCGCGGTGAGGTTATACGGTTGATGTACAATAATTATTCTGCTTCCGGTGTTATCTTAAGGAGCGGTGAAACACTCTTTGCAAAATCTGTCGTTTTGACTTGTGGTACCTTTTTAAACGGTCTCATTCATGTTGGAGAAAGAAAAATTCACGCTGGTCGAATGGGAGAGTCGCGCTCAGAAGGGATAACGGAGAATCTTGTTTCGGAAGGATTTTTTAGTGGTCGACTAAAGACCGGAACGCCCCCTAGATTGGTTGCAAGCAGCGTAGATTGGGAGAAATTAGCCGTATCGCTTGGCGACGACAAACCAACTCCCTTTTCATATAGGACGTCTACTTTTGAACCACCAAACATTCCCTGTTATATTGCACAAACCAATCCGGATAGTCACGAAATTATTAACAAGGATATACATTTATCTCCCATGTTTTCAGGAGATGTTTCTGGGACAGGTCCGCGGTATTGCCCTTCCATTGAAGACAAGGTTTATCGGTTTGCGCATCGTGAATCACATTCCTTGTTTTTAGAGCCCGAGTGGATGAACTCAAATCAAATATACACCAACGGTTTTTCAACGAGTCTTCCTGAAAAAACACAGTTAAAAGCTTTAAGAAAAATTGTCGGATTGGAAAACGTGGAGTTTTTTCGTCCAGGCTATGCTATTGAGTATGACTTTTTTCCTTCTTCGCAGCTTAAGAGTTCTTTAGAAACAAAAAATATATCTGGGTTGTTTTTTGCAGGTCAAATTAATGGAACGTCCGGCTATGAAGAGGCCGGTGCGCAAGGTCTTATTGCCGGTACAAATGCTTCTGTTTATGTTTTAAACAAAGAACCGCTTATTTTGTCTAGAGACGAAGCTTATATCGGTGTTCTTATTGACGATCTTATTACAAAAGTAACGCTTGAACCCTATCGAATGTTTACATCGCGGGCAGAATATAGAATTTTAATTCGTTATTCAAGTGCAGCTGATAGGTTAGCAAAGAAATCTTTTAACTTTGGTTTAATCTCTAGCGAAACATATGATGCAATTACATCTTATTTAGAAATAACAAAACAGACAACGAAAGCTTTAAATTCTTCTTTATTGCCAACAGAAATTAACGAATTACTTGCTTCGCTTGACGAGCCCGGCTTAAAACAAAAGACTCCCGCTTGCGACGTTTTAAAAAGACCTCTTATAAAAATAAATCACATGCCCAAACGTCTATTTGAAAAGATTGAAATAAATGGCCTTCCAGAATTTTTTGTTGATGAAATGATGCGGGAGGCAGAGATTTTAATAAAATATAAAGGCTATATAGAGAGACAACATCGCGAGATAAAGATATTAAAAAACCAAGAAGCCAAAACTATTCCGTCCAGTTTCGATTATTTTTCTTTAAAAAACATGTCTGTCGAAGCTCGAGAAAAATTGTCCTTTATCCGCCCAGAAACTCTTGGGCAGGCTCTTCGAGTTTCTGGCGTGTCTCCGGCAGATGCTGCTATTTTAGCCGTACATCTTCACAGATAAACACATGACTGTTTCACGTGAAAACAGTCTTCCTTGGGAAAGGCTTTTAGAAAATATTTCAGCCTCTGTGTACTACAATCGCCTTTTTTCAAAAACAGAGATTTCAATTACCTCTCTCCCTATAGGTTTTTTGTCATTATTATTATCGGCACGAGTTATGAATGAGAACTCTCCTCTTGTTGTGCTGACAGAAAATGATGAGGCTGAAAGATTGTCTTTAATATTAGATGATCTACTTCCGGGATTGGCACATTTTTCTCCGGCTATACAAAAAAAGACAGAAACATCGATAGCATTTATTACTGAGGATGAAAAACGTTTTGCGGATGCATATAATTTCCTGATTGAAGCAAGTCGGGGGATTGTTGTTGTGTCTGACGCTGCCCTGAACCAACAGGTTCGGCTTCCAAACACTGGAAACGCTCTAGAATATCATATTAAAACGAATGGGATGATTGACATTAACAATTTGTTGAATTCTATGACTCAGTGGGGTTACGAAAAAGAGTCCGAAGTTAAAATCTCAAAGACATACAGTGTCCGTGGCGGGATTATTGATATATACCCTTTGTACTCCATACATCCTGTAAGGATTGAAACGTTTGGGAATCTCGTGGAGTCTATTCGGCTTTTTAATCCCGTTTCTCAACTTTCAATTGAAACAATAACTAGCTTTGATCTTTTTGCGCCTTCCGGTTTTTCGCTTAATGATAAGATTTCTTTAGAATGTCTCATCAGTGATCTTTTTGAAAAGGTTTATTATTTAAGTAGCTCCGAAAATTCTTTTTGTATTTCAAATACAAAAGAATCTGGGATTGAAGAAATCGAATTCAAGGGTAGTGAACTCAATAAAAAAGCTGTTTCTATTAAACCAAAAAATCTTTATGTTTTTTCTTCAGAAAAATCTATTGGGAAAACAATAAAAGAGAGACTGGGAGATTTTTCAGTAATAGAAAAACCCTTGCCTGTTGGTTTTTCTTGCGATGATTTAGGTTTTACTGTTTACGGTTATTCTGACTTAAAGATTCAAAGGCCTACATTAAATAAAGATTTTTATCTACCAGATATAAATCAAGAACGGTTTTCCTTGACAAATATTGAGTGGGGCGATCCCGTTGTACATGAAAACTACGGAATTGGTCTTTACCGGGGACTATCGGAAAAGAAAGAAAACCGCCACCTGTATGATTCTATTATAATTGAATATGCTAACGGTGGAGTTGTCAGAGTTCCAGTAGATCGTTTTGATAAAGTTCATAAATATATCTCGGCACAAAAAGGTAACTTTAAACTATCTATCCTTGGGAATAAAAATTGGGAAAGGCAAAAAGCGCGAGTTTTAAAGTCTGCGGAATCTATTGTAGAAGATCTTGTCGCTTTATATTCATCAAAACAAACCGCGAGAACTTTTTCATATTCTCGCGACGATGAATTTGTAGAAATGCTGGCTGCTAATTTCCCTTTTGAAGAAACACCTGACCAACAAAAAGCTATTCATGACGTTCTTCAAGATTTAAACAAGCCGTTTCCAATGGACCGTGTTATTTTTGGCGATGTTGGTTTTGGAAAAACAGAAGTTGCGTTACGGGGTGCAATGAAAGCAATCGCCGGGGGTAAACAAGTTTTTTTTCTAGCCCCAACGACCCTCCTTGCGGATCAGCACTTTATAACGTCTAATAATCGTCTGGTCGATTTAGGCGTTAAAATTGCTTTGCTTTCCAGATTCCAAACAAAAAAAGAACAAACGAAAATAATAAACCAGATAGAGGCTGGAGATGTTGATCTTGTGGTTGGAACACACCGCTTGCTGTCCAACGATGTCGTCGTTAATAAACTCGGATTATTAATCATTGATGAGGAGCATCGTTTTGGAGTAAAACACAAAGAAAGATTGAGAACCATTAAACAAGACGTGGATGTGTTAACGTTAACCGCAACGCCGATTCCTCGCACACTGCAGCAATCTCTTTTTGGCGTGCGGGATGTGAGTCGTATTAATACGCCACCATTAGAGCGCTTATCTATTAAGACAACTGTACAATATTTTAATTGGGATTCTATTAAGGAGCAGATAGGCCGAGAGCTTCGTCGGGGTGGTCAAATCTATTTTTTACATAACGATATTGTTTCTATTCCTTTTATAGTTGATAAAATACGAGACTTTTTTCCAAACCATACAATCATAGGAGCCCACGGATCAGTACCAAGTAAAAGCCTTGAAAACATCATTCTATCGTTTTTTTCCGGTGAAATTGACATCCTCGTTTGTACAACAATTATTGAATCCGGTTTAGATGTTACCAAGGCCAATACAATTATTATAAATAATGCACATCGATTCGGTATTGCTCAACTATATCAAATTAGGGGTCGGGTCGGACGCGGTAATGTCCAGGCTTATTGCTGGCTGCTTATACCAAACAAAACTCTTAAAAAAGAAGCCTATGAGCGATTAAAAGCAATTGAATATTTTTCTTCACTTGGTTCAGGTTATCAAATCGCTTTAAAAGATTTAGAAATACGCGGCGCAGGAAACCTCTTTGGCTATGAACAAAGCGGTAATATTGGCAAAGTTGGGTATGACTTATATTGCAAAATTTTAAAAAAGGCTCTTGATGACAAACTAAAAGGACCCGTCTTAAAAAATGCTATGCGTCCCGTTGTCTCTTTTAAGGGGAGCGCATATTTACCTGATAAATATATGCCACTTGTACAAGATAGAATTTATTATTACCAGCGACTGGCTTCTGCGATAAGCACCGATGAAGTTGCCGATGTTAAAAAAGAAATCGTTGATCGTTTTGGTAAAACAAACAAAGAGATAGAAAATGTTTTAATCGTAGCAAATCTTCGGGAACTATTTAGCGGTATGGGTGTGAAAAAAATATTATTAGACACAAATGTGGTGAAAATAGATTTTTCTAAAGAATCGGTGAGTCTCAGTTTGGATTTTTCAACTCTATACAATATTCTTCTATCTCAAAACAGGGAATATTCTTTCAAGCAGCATAAAAACGACAGCATTGTTTTGGTTATAAAGACAAGGGATATAAGCGAGTCAATAACTGTGGCTAAGGAAATTAACAGGCTATTGAAAGAAGCTTTTTCGGGTTAGATTTTTCCTTATGAATAAGTTCATTATCGTTTTATTGATACTTTTTGTTTTTTCTTGTACGGAAACAAAAAAAGACACAGTTTTAGCTTCTGTGGGGAATTCCATGCTTACAGAAAATGAGGCTCGTCGCGCCGCGGAGGGCGGCGGTGGTTCCGTAAAAGATGTTGTTAACCGGTGGGTTGAAGAAGAAATCCTATATCAAAACGCTAAAACGTCTGGGTATTTTGAAGGAGAACCTTATTTCGCTGGATTAGAAAAAAGGCTGTTTGGACAATTGTTTTTACAGCGGGCTGTTGGAGAAAATGTCACCGTCTCAAATACTGAAATCAATAATTATTATCAGAAAAACATGTCTGGTTTTGTCAGAAAAAATAAAAGAGCTCGCATATATCATCTTTTATTCTCCTCCAAAAAAGAAGCAAAAACAGCCTTTACAATCTTGAATTCAAATAAAAACGAAGAAAAGAAAAACAGCCTTCTCGAAGAACAAAATGTTCAACCGGTTATTGTAATCGATGAAGAGCTAATATCCGAGTTAAACGCTCCTCTTTTTTCTTCACGTAATAAAAAACGGCTGATTGGCCCTATAAAGAGCCCCCACGGTTATCATGTTGTCGTTGTGTTGGAAAGGTATAAAAAGAATTCACCCATACCATTAGAAGAAATTTATGATGAAATATATCAACGTATTTATCAACAAAAATTTGCCTTAAAATCCCTGCGCATTTTAGACAGTTTACGAAACCATACACCCTATCAAATCAATTAATAATACTCATATGAAAAAACTATATTTCACTACAGCTTTCTTAATAACGGCCATTTTATTTGCCGAAAAGACAGATGACACCGTGTTTGTTGATGGCGTCGCTGCAATTGTCGGTGAGCATGTTATTTTAAAAAGCGATGTTGCACAGCTTGTCAATATGGCCGCAGTTCAACAAAGACTTAACCCTGCAACTGATATGGACAGGCTTCTCCAATTACAAAAAGACGTTGTAAGGTCGGTTGTGGACCAAAAAATTATGTTAGAGATGGCTGCTTTAGATTCAATTGAGGTTGACGACAAAGAAGTTGAAAGGTCGCTAGATCAACAAATAGAAACGTTTATTCAGCAAGCCGGGAGTGAGGAGCGCGCAGAAGAAATGCTTGGGCAGTCTCTAAAATCTTTCCGTCGAGAGTTTTGGCTCGAAATGAAAGACCGGCTTATAACAGAACGCTATCAACAAACGCTAATTACTAAAATAACCGTCAGCCGTCAAGATGTAGAAAAATTTTTCTATACATTCAAGGACAGCATCCCCCTGTTTCCTCTTACCGTAAAACTTCGTCACCTTCTTATTCCAATTAAAGCCGGTGAGGCCAGCGTTGCTAAAACAAGGAACGAGATTGGCAAAATCAAGGAACGGATTTTAAATGGTGAATCTTTTTCTGAACTTGCTTCGCTTTACTCACAAGACCCTGGATCAAAAAAGAACGGTGGATCACTAGGGTTTGTAAAGAGAGGTGCACTTGTTCCTGAATTTGAGTCTGTCGCCTTTTCTCAAGAGGTCGGAATAATCAGCGAAATTGTGGAAACACAGTTTGGCTTTCATATTATTAAAACAGAAGAAAAAAGAGGGGATAAAGCAAAGGTCAGCCATATTTTACTCACTCCCAAGATAACCGAAGAGGATGATTCTAAAACATATCGTTTTGCTCTTTCCTTAAAAGATTCTGCAGCAACGCTTGAAGAATTTAAACGTCTTGTTGGTGTTTATTCGGCCGATAAACAAACAAAAGAAATTGGCGGAGACTTAGGGTGGATAAACCCACAAAACGCTCCCATCCCTGAAATAGCGCAGGTGATTGGCTTGTTAGAAGTTGGAGAGTGCAGTTTGCCGGTTAGAACCGAGCAGGGCTACCATTTATTTTGGGTAAATTCTTTCAAGCCGGGCGGAGCGCCAGACCTAACAGTTCATTGGGTGGAAATTGAAACAATGGCATTAAATATGAAAAAGTCTGAGTGGTATAACTCGTGGATAACTGCGGCAAGAAATAATTTTTATATTCATATTAATGAGTGGTAGTTATCCACAGTTTTTATAAACATGTTATTCACATTTATATTTCGAATTATCAATTCTTATGAATAACGTATGTATACCTTAATAACTGTGTTCTTCTCCACATATCAACATAGCTTATCCACATAAACCGTTACTTTAAATTAGTTATAGTATGATCGTTGTTTGTTTATTGATGTTTATAATACTCTCTACATTATCCACAGTTTCCACAGTATTATATATTAATAGATTTTTAATACTTTAAAATATAGTATACTTATATAAAGCGAATTTTCTTGTGTTAAGAAGCTGTTTTTTTAGGTAACATCTAAAGCTTTTTACTACACAATAATTTTGAATAAAATCAACTTAAAACGGAAATAATAAATGAGGATTTCAACATCATCTGAAGAACTTTATAAGGCATTACAAAAACTTTCTAAAGCCACACCCACCAGGTCTACCCTTCCAATACTGAATTGTGTTTTAATTGAAGTTGAAAACGACAGCGTTTCGCTTCGAACCACAGATCTTGAAATAACAATTGTTTGCACAATTGATGCCAGCATAGAAGAGCCGGGAACCGCTGCTATTCCGCTGCAAACACTAATTGATATAACAAATGAACTTTCAGATACAAGATTAACAATTAACGTTGGTGATAGTCAGCATGTAGAATTGATTACGGATAATGGTACATACGACCTTATGGGAAAACCCGTTGAAGAGTTTCCGGTGACACCTGAAGTTGATAATCGAAAAGCAACAGGGATTGAAGCCAGCGTACTAAAAGAAATAATCAATCTTACCAGCTTTGCTGTAAGCAAAGATGAACTTAAACCTGCGCTTACTGGCGTTCTTTTCCGCTTTGAAGAAAACAGGTTGTTATGTGTTGCAACTGATGGGCATCGACTCGTTCGGTATATACGAAATGATTTTGTAAGTAAAGAATTTTCTGGTGATGTGATTGTACCTAGAAAATTTTTAAACCTCATAAACTCTATGTTGGGGGTTGATGAAAACATTCAGATATGGATGGGGGATAATAATCTTACGGCAACGGTAGGCGGTGATTATATTTTCACAAGAATTATAGATGAGAGATTTCCTGATTTTGAAAGCGTTATTCCTAAAGACAATGATAAGGAGCTCTTGATTGAAAGAGAAGCTCTCCTTTCCGCTGTCCGAAGAGTATCCATTTTTTCAAACAGATCAACACATCAAATTGCAATGGAGTTATCCAGCGATACGGCAAAAGTGAGAACAGAGGATCCAGAAAAAGCATCCAAGGCAATAGAAAAGCTTCCTGCAAAACTAACAGGAGAACCCATTACCGTGGGTTATAATGCAGCTTATTTAAAAGATGTTTTGATGCATTTGAAATCACACAATTTAAGTTTTCATTTAAAAACGCCAATTAGCGCCGGACTAGTTTATCCTGAAGTGCAAGAGGCTAACAGTGAAATAACAATGCTGTTAATGCCTATTCGGCTAAACGACTAATTGGCCGATACAGTCGTTTAAACAAATTCAAACCAAAGGCAACGCTTTAATGATACGCGTTGATACAATTGATATTCAAAACTTTAGAAACCACGACCACATTCATATTGAATTTAAAAAGGGAATCAATGTGATTTGGGGAGAAAACGGTTCTGGAAAAACAGCAATCCTCGAAGCGATTTACACTCTTTCCATGGGAAGAAGTTTTAGAACAAAACTCCATAAAGAAACATTAAAAGAAGGAAGCGAGAAACTCTCTATTAAAGGGATATTTATAAGGAATGAAAAAAAGCAGGAAATTGTATTAAATCAGCTTTTAGACGGTCAAAGAAAATTTATAATAAATAATAACAAACAGATAAGCGCGAAAGAATTGGTAGGTCAAAGTCCGATTGTTATTTTGTCTCCGGAAGAGCAAACAATTACAAAAGGGTCTCCGGTAGATCGACGTAGCTATTTTGATAAGACACTGTCAATTGTTTCTGCGGAATATCTAAACACACTATTGATTTATCAAAGATCGCTAAAACAACGAAATACTGCAATACGGGATTTAAGACTTGGAAAAAACGGAAAGGACTCCATTACAGCCTGGGATGAAACATTGCTTCTTAATGGTAAAAAACTATGGGATATGCGTAGCAGATTAATGGTTACGTTTGAAAAGGAACTCCGAGGTGCAACTGAGAGATATAATTCAAAACATGCAGAACTAGAATTAATTTATGAACCAGAAGGAAAAGCAGAGACCTTTGAGATTCGTCTGGAAAAATCATTAAATTCTGATATCAATAAAGGTTGGACAACAACAGGTCCGCATAGGGATAATTATACCTTTCTATTTAACCACCGTTCGTTGCGAGAATTTGGCTCTCAAGGGGAACATAAACTTGCCCTTGTATTAATTAAAATGGCAGAAATTACTATGATAAAAAAAACGACGGGATACACGCCCGTTTTAATGTTAGATGATCTTTTTGCAAAGCTTGATTTTAAACGGGCAGACGATGTTTTGTCTTTGATGAGCAAAGGTGGGCAAACAATAATAACCACCACAGATATTGTTGATTTTGAAAAACACGGTTTGGACATGAATTCGCAAGACAATTCAACATATTATTTGGAAAGATAGTGCAAAGCTTAAAACAAGTTTTAAATATATATCTTCATAAAACAGGCCTTGCAAAAGGAGTCGCCCAGAACACAGCAATTTCATTGTGGCCGGAAATTGTTGGAACAGCAGTAGCCGAAAACACGCAAGCAGAAAGTGTTGAGCATGGCGTTTTAACGATCAAAACCTCAACCCCAACTTGGAGACAAGAACTACAGTTTCAAAAGAACGAGATAATATCAAAACTAAACGAACGAATAGGTAAGAATACAATTAAGGATATAAAATTTTTATGACAAAAACACAACAATCGGCACAATATAGCGCTGAAAAAATTCAAGTTTTAAAAGGACTGGAGGCAGTAAGAAAGCGCCCTGCAATGTACATAGGGGATATTGGAAAGCGGGGACTTCATCATCTGGTATACGAAGTTGTAGATAACAGTGTAGACGAAGCTCTTGCTGGATATTGTTCAAAAATTAACGTTGAGCTTAACGTCGACGGAAGTGTTTCTATTGAAGATAACGGCAGAGGAATTCCTGTAGATATTCATAAAACAGAAAAAAAGCCAGCCCTTGAAGTGGTTATGACTATTCTGCATGCCGGTGGAAAATTTGATAAAGGTTCTTATAAGGTTTCAGGAGGACTACACGGCGTCGGAGTTTCGGTTGTAAATGCTCTCTCTGCATGGTTGGAGGCAGAAGTACACAGGGAAGGTCAAATTCATAAACAAAGATATGAACGTGGCAAAACGAAAACAAAAGTCGAAATAATAGGAAAAACAAAAAAGACAGGTACAAAAATAACTTTTATGCCTGATGATGAAATTTTTCAAATCAGAGACTGGGATTTTGATCTTATCGCTGACCGCCTCAGAGAACTGGCATATCTTAACAGAGAATTAGAAATTTTACTTGTTGATAAAACGGGTGAAGATGAACGAAAAGAAACATATAAATTTAAAGGAGGCCTTTCTGATTTTGTCAAGTTTTTAGATAGCTCCACCAACTCTCTTCATAACAAAATAATTACAATAGATAAAGATCGTGGCGAAGTACCCGTTGAAGTTGCTATGAGATATAACGATGGATATACCGAAAACATTTTATCCTTTGTTAATAATATAAACACCATCGAAGGCGGGACTCACATGTCAGGTTTTAGATCCGCACTAACCAGGAGCTTGAATTCTTATGGAGCCAAAAATAATCTTATAAAAGGAAGCAAGGGTGAAAAAATCACGTTAAGTGGAGAAGATTTTCGTGAAGGCTTAACAGCGATTCTTTCTATAAAGGTCGCTGAGCCTCAATTTGAAGGCCAAACAAAAACAAAACTGGGGAACGGAGAAATAAAAGGACTTGTTGATGCAATTGTATATGAAGGAATACAAGAGTTTTTGGAACAAAATCCGTCTATTGCGAAACGAGTTATTGGAAAGGCTTTAATGTCTCACAGAAGCCGCGAAGCAGCCCGAAAAGCCAGAGACCTAATACGAAGAAAAAGTGCTTTGGAGGGCGGATCGCTTCCGGGGAAACTAGCAGACTGTTCAAACAAAGACCCTGCAATGTGTGAAATATACCTTGTAGAAGGAGATTCTGCAGGGGGATCGGCAAAACAGGGTAGAGATCGGCGCTTTCAGGCTATTTTGCCCTTAAGGGGTAAGGTTATTAACGCGGAAAAGGCGCGGATAGACAAATTGCTATCAAACAATGAAATTCAATCTATCATTACAGCGCTTGGCACTGGCTTTGGCGGCGATTTAGAGGATGATGATGAGGGAGATCAAAAGAAAAACGCCGCAGATTTTGACATTGAAAGACTTCGTTATCATAAAGTGATTATTATGACAGACGCTGATGTTGACGGAAGCCACATCAGAACATTATTATTAACTTTTCTTTATCGAAAAATGCCACAACTCATTACAAACGGCAATGTATACATTGCTCAGCCCCCGCTTTATAGGTTAAAACAAGGAAAAAAGACCCTGTATGCTTATAACGAAGCGGAAAGAGAAACCCTTATTGAAAGAATGAGAAAAGACAATAAAGCCACCAAGGTAGACATTCAGAGATATAAGGGTCTTGGAGAAATGAATCCGGACCAATTGTGGTCAACGACAATGGACCCCGAAAAAAGGACACTGCAGCTTGTTGCCGTTGATGATGCAGCAGAAGCAGCCAAAACATTTACTGATTTAATGGGAAGCGATGTGGAGGCCCGCAGATCTTTTATCGAAGCAAACGCCCTATTTGTGGGAAACTTAGACATTTAAATTTATAGAAAGAGAATTATGGACTTATTAAGAGACAATATTTCAAAAAGGGACATTGTTGATGAAATGCGAGAAAGCTATCTCAATTATTCAATGTCTGTTATTGTATCCCGGGCACTGCCCGACGTTAGAGACGGGCTTAAGCCCGTCCACAGAAGAATTTTATATGGTATGAACGAGTTGGGGCTTGGTTGGAACAGATCCTATAAAAAATCAGCCAGAATAGTTGGTGATGTTCTTGGTAAATATCACCCTCACGGAGATTCATCTGTATATGACGCATTAGTAAGAATGGCACAAGACTTTGCCATGCGCTACGAATTAGTAGACGGTCAAGGGAATTTTGGTTCCGTTGACGGAGATAGAGCCGCCGCTATGAGATATACTGAGGCGAAGATGACAAGAATCGGCAACGAAACCATGACAGATCTTGATAAGGACACCGTTGACTGGCAGCTGAATTTTGACGAATCTTTAAAAGAACCGACGGTTCTACCAACCACACTACCAACTCTCCTAATCAATGGATCAGAGGGAATAGCTGTTGGTATGGCGACGAAAATACCACCCCATAACTTAACAGAAATAATAAATGCGCTCATTGCAATGATAGAAGCTCCGGATTTGGAGATAGATGAATTGTTAAAAATTGTATCCGGACCAGACTTTCCTACCGGAGCAATGATTATGGGTAAAGAGGGAATAATTAGTGCCTATAAAACCGGACGAGGAAAGGTTATTGTTAGAGCCCGGGCGATTATAGAAAGCGATAATAAAGGGATGTCGAGTATTATTATAAACGAACTGCCCTATCAGGTTAATAAGGCAAATCTTATTGAGAAAATAGCTGATTTGGTTAGAAGTAAAAAAATGGAAGGCATAAGAGATATACGGGACGAATCAGATAAAGATGGAATAAGGGTTGTCATTGAAACAAAAAGGGACGCTGTACCAGAAATCGTTTTAAACCAGCTATATAAATACACTCAGTTACAAGATACGTTTGGTATAATTTTATTGGCTCTTGTAAACAGCGTACCAAAACTTCTCACCTTGAAAGAAATACTTAGTCATTTTATTAATTTTAGACATGAAATAACCGTCAGAAGAACAACTTTCGAACTTAACGACGCAGAGGCAAAAGCCCATATACTGGAAGGGTTGAAAATTGCGCTTGATAACATAGATGAAGTAATAGAATTAATTAAGTTAAGTAAAGATCCAGTATCAGCAAAAGAAGGACTGATGAATCAATTTGACCTTTCCGGAAAACAGGCTCAGGCAATTTTAGACATGCGCCTGCAAAGACTGACAGGGCTTGAAGTGGATAAAGTGGTGGCTGATTACAAAGAAATCATTAAAACAATCGCAAAACTAAGGGGAATTCTTGATAGCTGTTCACAACGAATGAACATGATCAAGCTTGAACTAGAAACAGTAAGAGAACGTTATGGAGATGAGCGCAGGACAGAAATTATGCCATACGGCGCAGATGTCTCTTTAGAAGATATGATAGCCGAAGAAGACATGATTATAACGATTACTCATAGTGGATACATAAAACGCACTCCAATTACAACATATAAAACTCAACGACGCGGAGGCAGGGGAATACAAGGAGCCCTTTCCAAGGACACGGATTTTGTTGAACACCTATTTATAGCAAACACCCACAGCTATCTACTGTTTTTCACAGATAAAGGAAAATGCTATTGGCTGAAAGCATATGATATACCGCAGGGCGGACGAGCAACTTTGGGACGAGCAGTTGTTAACTTGATAGGTTGTGCGCCGGGAGAAATTATTGAAGCTTTTGTGAGCGTAAAAGATTTTGACGATCAGCATTATATCGCTATGGCTACAAAAAATGGAATAGTTAAAAAAACATCTCTGTCAGCATATAGTAGGCCAAGAAAGGGCGGTATATATGCCATTGAAATTCGAGAGGGCGATAAATTAATAGAAGCAAAAATCACTGATGGAGAAAACGATATTCTTCTGGGGACTAAAGAAGGGAAATCCATCCGCTTTCCAGAAAAAAACGTTAGACCCACAGGTCGAAAAACGATGGGCGTTAAAGGAATAACTTTAAGTTCAAAATCCGACGAAGTCATTGGAATGCTCGTGGTAAAACGAGAAGGAACCATTTTAGTTGCGACAGAAAAAGGACAAGGCAAGAGAACGGAAATAATACAATATAGAACCCAAACTCGTGGCGGTAAGGGTGTTATGACAATGCGTATTACCCAAAAAACGGGCAAAATGTCAGCCATTATGGAAGTAGTGGACAATGATGATCTTGTTGTTATTACCGATAAAGGAGTCTTGATGCGGCAACCTGTTTCTGCTATAAGAACAATTGGCAGAGTAACGCAAGGAGTCAAGCTGGTTAAGCTCGACGAAGGATCAAAAATATCATCCATCACCCGAGTTATACACGACGATAAAAGCGTAGAAGCGGAAGAAGTTAGTCTGGCAGAGGAATCAAAGGGGGAAGAAGAAGTTTCAACAGATGACGGATCTTAAAACCAGGGTTTATTCAAACCTTGTAGAGATTCATGAAAAAATCTCTTCTGCAAAAAACCGATCGGGAAATAACCAGGAGATAGCGCTGGTTGCTGTTACCAAAACACACCCAATAACGGTTGTTAAAACAGCTATTTCTTTTGGCTTGAACCACATCGGTGAAAACAGAGTTCAGGAGGCGGATGAAAAATTTTCTAATGTTGTTTTTGATCAGGGTGTCGTTAAAAGAATGATTGGACATTTACAAACCAATAAAGCGAAAAAAGCTGTTAAAATTTTTGATACCATTGATGGAGTTGATTCTTTAAAACTGGCAAAAAAAATAAAAGAACTCACAAAAGATTTAAGTAAAAAACCCGAAATATTATTAGAAATAAACACGAGCAGTGAAAAACAAAAATTCGGTTTTAATCCCATTTGTTCGGATGAACTGTTAGAGTGTATTGAATTAGAAAGCTTGTTAGTAAAAGGTCTAATGACTATTGGTCCTCTGACTAAGGATGTAAATATGATCAGAGGCGCTTTTACAAAACTTCGAAATTTAAAAGATGAGATTAATAAACAAGTTTCACCCTCAAGAAAATTGAGCGTTTTATCAATGGGTATGACAGGAGATTATGAAATTGCCATTGAAGAAAGCAGTAACATGATTAGGATCGGCACAGCACTTTTTGGAAAAAGGGTATACTAATTCTGTCGTCTAAACCAAAGCTTTAGAAATTTCTATACCAAGTTGAATATTATTCAACGCTAACGCTTTATTTGTATTTAAACTTTTCCCGTCGGTTTTGTCAACGATTTCTTGCAATAGAAAAGGTGTTAATTCTGTTCCTTGAACGCTTTTCTGTTTAGCCAATTGGCAAGCGCTTTCAATAATAAAATCAATTTTATTAATTGGTATTTCATCTTGCATAGGAACAGGATTAGCAATCAGAAGCGCAGAAGAAAGCCCCACCTGTTTATGGTGCATAAAAATTGAAGCAATCTCTTCCGGCGATTTTACCGTGGCAGACAATTTTAGACCGGACGTTCTTGAATAGAAAGATGGAAACTCATCCGTTTTATACCCCAACACGGGTATGGAATATGTTTCTAACATTTCCAATGTTTTGGGTAAATCAAGAATTGCTTTTGCGCCAGCCGAAACAACAATTAGTGGAGATTTACTCAAAGCAATAATATCTTGCGAGACGTCAAAAGTTAAATGAGCATTGCGATGTACACCGCCGATACCTCCGGTCGCGAACACGTCAATTCCAGCCATACATGACAAATGTACGGATGCGGAAACGGTTGTAGCGCCGCTTAATTTCTTTGCCGTGACCCAACTTAATTCCCGGAGAGAGGTTTTTAAGACATCTCTATCAGAGCAGATAAAAAGCAGCTCTTTTTTATCAAGGCCAATATGAACGCGACCGTTAATTATTGCAATAGTTGCAGGAACAACGCCACTGTCAATAACTAGTTTTTCTGCTTTATTAGCAAAATCTATATTGTCCGGATAGGGCATGCCGTGTGCCAAAATTGTTGACTCGAGCGCCAGAACAGGTCTCTTTTCTTCAAGGGCTGCTTGGACATTTTTATGAATGATAAAGTTTTCAATAATCACATAGAAAGTTATCAGAGGATTATCAATAAACAGCGTTAATTTTGCGACCTTGATTTAAAAAGTAAAACGCATCATGAAAATAATTGAACCCAGTAAATACGGATTAAATAAACGCAATAAAATATATGAAACAATTGACGGTGAAATAGCCATTGTGATAGACCGTAAAAGCCGAATAATTATGAAGGACGGTTATCGATTAATGGAAATAGTTGAAAAAATAAATAAAGCAGATCAAGGTGTCACAATAGTGTTTATCACTACAGCTTCAATGTGCAGCAAAACAAAGGCATTTTTAGAAAAAAACGGTATTTTTACAAAACAAATAGATGCTATCTAAAATTAAAAATATATTAGAACCAAAAGACAAGGACGTCTCAAACCAGGTCATCAAACTTGCTTTGCCGGTGATCGTCAGCAACTTAAGCCGCGTTTTAATGAGCGTTGTGGATGTTGCCATGGTAGGTCGCCTTGGCACAGCTGCCCTTGCGGCAACCGGCATGGGTGCAATGTTGTTTTGGGGGGCGCTAAGCCTTGTCTTGGGCATCAGAACATCAACACAAACTATTGCCTCCAGAAGGCTGGGACAGAAAAAATTTGATGAATGCGGCACAGCCATGCACAACGGATTATTGCTAGCAGCGATTTATAGTATACCGGTATCAGCAGCTGGTTACTATTTTGCCGAGGAAATTATACATTTTTTCATTGAGGACTCCGTTGCAGCAGCATTGTGCATAACATACTCAAGAGTAGTTTTCATTGGTTTGCTTTTTTCCTCGTTGTCTTTTGTGTTTCAGGGGTTTTTTACAGGAATTGAAAAAACAAGAATTCATATGACAGTTTCAATCACCAGTAACATAATGAATGTGTATTTAAATGTCGGGTTGATATATGGAACAGAAAAAGTGATGAAATTTTTTGATGCTTACCCGGCCATAAGCTGGGCGGGAAATCTCTGGGCTTGGATTGACTTTCCCGCCCTGGGCGTTCAAGGAGCGGCAATCGCAACATTAATAGCATCAGCTTGGTTGACAATGCACTATTGTTTTTATCTGTTTTCTAGAGAGCAAAGAAAGAAATATAAAACACTATCTTTGACAGTAAACAAAAAAATGATGATCCGGCAAATCAGATTGGCCCTGCCCCAAGGTTCGCAAGAGATGGCTGTGGCTATCGGTTGGTCTATGTATTATAAGATTATGGGAATGATCGGTTTAATAGAATTAGCCACAACGGAACTTGTTTTTACGATCATGCACGCCTCGTTTATGCCGGCAATGGGAGTGGGACAGGCTGGGGCGACGCTAGTGGGCAAATTCATGGGAGAACGCCGGCTAGACAAAGCAGAAACAAGTATTTATGAATCTATTCGCTGGGCAGAGATCATTATGGGTTCTGTCGGGATTTTGTTTTTCGTTTTTCCCAAAGTTTTTCTTTCAATTTTTACCGATGACCCAAACATAATTTATTATGGAACGTTTGGCTTACGAGTACTAGGGCTTATACAGTTTGTCGATGCCATTGGCATGACGTTATGGTTTGCCCTATCGGGAGCCGGAGACACCTTTTTCCCGGCTGTGGTAGAATCGTCTCTCATCTGGTTTTTTCTGTTACCCGCCAGCTACTTTCTTGGCGTTGTTTTAAATTATGGTTTTTATGGTCCATGGTCGATGTTTCCACTTTACCTGAGTTTCTTTTCAATTATCTTGTGGTGGAAATTGAAAAAAGGCGACTGGAAACATATCGAGGTATAATTTGTTTAATGTAATTTTAGAGTTTGAAAAACATGTATAAGCAATACGAAGACGCAGATCCAGAGGAAACCCAGGAATGGATTGAATCAATAGAAAGCGCATTACAGGAGCATGGCGCCGAACGAGCGCGATATCTATTAGAAAAATTGATTGATTTTGCTGAACGAAAAGGCGCCCGCATGCCTTTTAATACAAATACCCCATACATTAATACCATTCATTCATTTGAACAGGAACCCTTTCCGGGTAACCGAAAAATAGAGCGCAAAATTAAATCTCTCGTCAGATGGAACGCCATGGCAATGGTCACCAAGGCCAATAAGGAAACAGATGGCATTGGTGGACATATTTCTACATTCGCATCTTCTGCAACCTTATATGAAGTTGCCTTTAATCATTTTTTAAAGGGCCCTGAACATCCGAACGGACCGGATATGGTTTACTTTCAAGGTCACGCGTCTCCCGGGATATACGCGCGTGCTTTTTTAGAGGGGAGATTAACAGAAAAACAATTAGAAAACTTTAGAAGAGAACTATCGCCAGAAGGAGGACTTTCTTCTTATCCGCACCCATGGCTCATGGAGGACTTCTGGCAGTTCCCAACCGTTTCAATGGGATTAACGTCCATCACAGCCCTCTACCAAGCGCGATTTATGCATTACATGGAAGATAGAAATATAATTGAAAAAACAGGAAGAAAGGTGTGGGCATTTTTAGGCGATGGTGAAATGGACGAGCCCGAATCTCTTGGGGCTATAACTCTAGCTCCACGGGAAAAGCTCGATAATCTTATCTTTGTCATTAATTGTAACTTGCAGCGTCTGGATGGACCGGTTCGTGGAAATGGAAAAGTTATTCAAGAGTTGGAAGGTACTTTTCGTGGAGCAGGCTGGAATGTCATTAAAGTTATTTGGGGTACGGATTGGGACCGCTTAATTGAAAAAGACTCTACAGGAGCCCTGGCAAAACGAATGGAAGAAGTCGTGGACGGTGAACTTCTAAAATATGTAGTTGCGGGAGGAGCATATATACGAGAGCATTTTTTTGGTAAGTACCCGGAACTATTGAATTTAGTTAAGGATTACAGTGACGATGATTTATGGCATCTGCGGCTAGGCGGACACGACCCTGAAAAAGTATATTCGGCATATGCTGAGGCAGTGAAAACAAAAGGAAAACCCACAGTTATTTTAGCGAGAACGATTAAAGGATATGGGCTGGGAGAAACCGGGGAGGGGCGGAATATTACACACCAGCAAAAAAAATTAAACGAAGAAGAACTGTTACATTTTCGAGATCGTTTTGATATACCCCTATCTAATGAGGAAACAATAAAAGCGCCTTTTTACAAACCGCCGGACGATAGTGAAGAAATGATTTATTTGCAGGAAAGAAGAAAATCTTTGGGGGGGTACCTACCGGCTAGAAATACATCTTCTATAAAATTAATAAATCCCAAGGTAGATATTTTTAATGAAGCATTAAGCGGATATGGAGAAAGAACACTTTCTACAACCATGGCTTTTGTACGCCTATTGTCTAAGCTGGTGAAAGATCCGGATGTGGGAAAGTATATTGTTCCAATTATTCCCGATGAAGCCCGAACATTTGGAATGGATTCTCTATTTCGCCAAATTGGTATTTATGCCCATACCGGCCAGTTGTATGAGCCGGTAGATTCGGATCAGTTCCTTTACTATAAAGAAGCAAAAGATGGACAAATACTAGAGGAAGGTATTAATGAAGCTGGTGCAATGTCGTCTTTTATTGCCGCAGCAACAGCCTATAGTAATTATGGTGTCAATATGGTTCCATTCTATATTTATTATTCGATGTTTGGGTTTCAGCGAATTTGGGATTTGATCTGGGCGGCAGGCGATATGCGAGCGAGAGGGTTTTTGCTTGGCGCAACCGCAGGAAGAACCACTTTAAACGGGGAAGGGTTACAACATCAGGACGGACACAGCCTTTTAGCTGCTGCAGCAACACCAAATATCAAAGCGTATGATTTAACGTATGCTTATGAAATTGCTGTTGTCATTAAAGAGGGCATAAAAGAAATGTTTCAAGATCAGAAAGATGTTGTTTATTATTTAACGTTAGAGAATGAAAACTATGTTCACCCCAAACTGCCGGACGATATAGAAAAAGACATCATTAAAGGAATGTATAAAATTCGCTCAACGGAAAAACCGGTTCTGCGATTGTTGGGCAGCGGCCCTTTGATGGGAGAGGTCTTGGCGGCTGCAGAATTATTAGAAAAAGATTGGAATATTAAACCCGGAATTTGGAATGTAACCAGTTTCAGCGAGTTGCGAAGAGAGGCAGAAGAAACAGAGAGATGGAATCTTATAAACCCAGATAAAAAATACAAAAAATCTCATCTGGAAAAATGTTTAAGCAAAAACAAAGTGCCAACGGTAGCGGTGTCAGACTATGTAAAAATGGTAGCTGAACAGATATCTCCATATGTTCCTGGAAAATATTATGCCCTTGGAACAGATGGTTTTGGGCGCAGCGATACCCGAGAGAACTTGCGTCATTTCTTTGAGGTGGATAGATATTACATTGTTTTAAAGGCGATACGAGCGCTGGAGTATGATGGCAAGATTGATAAATCAATTGCTGAAAAAGTAATTAAAAAATATTCAATAGATCCAAATAAGCCGAGCCCGATTACAGTATGACGAATCAAAATAATTCGTGAAAAGTTTATCAGAATTAAAAAGAATTTTCTGTGTAGGTCCTGTGGGAGCTCTCTTTACTCTTGTCTTTTGGTTTGTTGTATATACACTAGAAAAAATGGTATCGTTTCCAAAAATGGACATTAACCCAATATTCAGAATATCTCTAGTATTAATGTTCACAATTGATGCCGCTTATTTATTTTTCGGCAGTCTTTACTATTTAAAACCACGTGAAAGAGGTAAAACATTGGTAACGACAGGACCCTTCAAATATATCCGCCACCCGCTCTACAGTATATTTATTTACTCGTTTACCGCTTTATTGGCATTGTGGTATAAATCGCGGTTTCTTTTGATAACAGTGGTGCCTCTTTCATTGTTATGGTCGAGGCTTGTACAAAAGGAGGAAAAATATATGCTCGATAAATTTGGAAGAAAATATCGAGATTATATGAAAAAAACAGGCCTGTTTCTCCCCTCTTGGAAAGCCTTGAAAGAGGAGGCGGAAAGCGGTTCATAATCGACAAAAGAGAAGAATTGTATTTGTAATTTCTGCCCCTGAAATTTGCAGACTTATAAATCATTTGTAGCCGAGTAAATGAAAAGAGGGTTTTATGAACCGCTTTTAAAAAACAATAATATTATTAATCATAATTATGATGGGAATTATCATGGGAAAAAGCCAAGCGAACGGGTTTAAATACGTACAGTCATCAGGCGGTATTGATGAATATAAAATGGGATCAAACGGTCTCACTGTTTTACTAATGGAAGACCATTCTGCACCAGTCGCAACATTTATGGTGACGTATCATGTGGGGTCCAGGAATGAAGCCGTTGGTTATACCGGGTCCACTCATTTGTTAGAACATCTCATGTTTAAGGGCTCTAATAAATTCAACAAGAAAAGTGGAACGGCTATATGGACCGTGTTACAAAATGTTGGCGCCCTTATTAATGCGACCACGTGGATGGACAGAACCAATTATTTTGAACTTCTTCCAAGCGAACATTTGGAAACAGCCATCGCCATTGAAGCGGACAGAATGCGCCATGCATTTTTAAAAGATGAGGACAGACAACCCGAAATGACAGTTGTGCGAAATGAGTTTGAACGAGGTGAAAATGATCCGTTTGACGCATTAGATAAAAATATTTGGGCCACAGCATATCAGGCCCATCCTTATCATCACTCAACTATTGGTTGGAGATCGGACATTGAAAATGTGTCCACTGAAAGATTGCAAGAATTTTATGATACATATTACTGGCCCAATAACGCAACGGTAACCATTATTGGCGATTTCGAAACCAATGAAGCATTAAAACTTGTTAAAAAATATTTTGGGCGACACAAGAGCAGCCCGAAAGAAATCCCGGAAATGTATACAACGGAACCGAAGCAAGAGGGGCCACGCAGGTTCTCGGTAAAACGAAGCGGAGAAACAGGCATTGTTGGTATTGCTCATAAGTCTCCTTCCGGGCTGGAGGAGGATACATATTCCTTACAGGTTTTATCTAAAATACTTGGCGGTGGAAAATCCAGCCGTTTATATAGAAAAATTGTAGACAAAGGATTAGCGACAGGTCTGTTTATGTGGGATTTCCCCTTTAAAGATAACGGCTTATTCATTACATATGTGTTTATGACACCCGGCACAGATCACACTGAAGTGGAAAAAATTGTGTTGGATGAATATGACAATATTAAAGAAAAAGGTGTAAACAAAGATGTGATTAACCGGGTAAAGGCCCAAATTAAATCTGAAATGGCATTCAGCCGCGACGGGTCCTATTCGATAGCATCTGCCTTAAATGAGGCTATCGCTATAGGAGAATGGAAATTTTACACCACATATAATGATAAAATAGACGCTGTCACCGCTGAAGACATCAAACGCGTGGCAAACATATATTTGCAGGAAGAACAAAGCACAACAGGGTATTTTATTCCTGAAAACCAAGGTTCTTCCGAAGAAAGAACGCCGGGGCCGGCAAAAATCCATCAACCATTAAACGTTCGTTCTGAAAACGCAAATTTGCAAGCAAATAGCCCCGTGGGTTTGTCGCGAAAAATTAAAAAAACAAAAAAATCGTCATCTATTTCCGAACAAATCAAGACATCAGTACCGGTCAACGGATTACAGTTAAAAACAATGAAAACACCCGTCCGGGACGTTGTTACTTTAACGGGAAGTATGCTGGGAGGCGATCAGTTCAGCCCCGCAGATAATGCAGTTGTTTCTGATTTGACAGCAGACATGTTAGATGAAGGAACAACGAAACATACAAAATTCGAAATCAGTGAATTGCTTGAATCGGTCGGTGCAAGTATGAGTTTTTCAAGTGATAAATATCGTTTACGATTTAGTATACGCTGCTTAAAACAAGATATTCCTTTGGTTATTGAAATGCTTGGAGAACAATTAAGATATCCTGTTTTCAACAAAAACGATCTTGAGAACTTAAAAAAGAGACACGCAGGAAGCTTGAAAAGAGCAAATGAAAACACTCGGTCAAGAGCCGACGGAAAATTCAGAAGGATATTGTATCCGGAAGACCACCCAAATTATTCTATGCCGATAGAAGATGAAATAGCCGATGTTGAAAAAACAACCGTTGATGATTTAAAGAAATTCCACAAAAACTATGGACTAGGGAATATGACACTTGTTGCTGTTGGAGATATTGATGAAACCGCCTTGGAAATATCGCTGAATAAAGCATTTGGCGTTTGGGGACAATCGGAGTTGTCAATGCCGGAAAAAGCATCAAAAGCAAATAACGTTAGTGATGTTACAGAATATGTTACCATGGAAGATAAAACAAGCGTGGATGTGTTTTTTGGTGTTCCAATTGGAATTGACAGAGACCACCCAGACTACTATGCGTTAATGGTTGGAAATTATATTTTAGGTGGAAATTTTTCTGCCCGCCTGATGCAAAAAGTTCGGGACGAGCAAGGTCTAACATACGGAATATATTCAAACGTTCGTGGGGTGAATAATGGTAACGACGGTTATTGGAGCGTATGGGGAACGTTCTCACCTGATTTGCTTAAAGAAGGAAAAAACGCCACAATTGAACAAATAAACTTGTGGGTTAAAAACGTTACAGAGAATGAGCTCGCCGCAAAAAAAGAAACCATAAGAGGTTCATTCAAAGTAGGACTTGCCACAACCGGTGGATTAGCAAGTCAAATTTTGACAACCGTTGAGCGAGGCTATCCAGATACAATGCTGGATGAATATCCAAATATTATTAATGACCTAACATTAGAACAGGTACACAAGGCAATAAAAAAATATATTTTGCCTGATAAGCTTGTGATTGTCGCGGCAGGCTCTATTGACAAAAATGGTAATCCACTTTCAAAGTAAAATCAATCAAATTATATAACGAAAAACAGGGTGTTATTATTTACGTCCTGCCTATTTAAATGGATATTATATTAATTGCTGCTGTAACTGCGGATGGTTTCATCGCCAGGCACAGTCACGAAGTTGTTGATTGGTCTGAAGACTTGCATGTTTTTAAAGAACAAACAATGGGTTACCCGATTATTATAGGTTCCAACACATTTGCAAGTTTGCATAAAGAACTGGTCGGTAGAGAGGTTATAGTTGTCCACAGAAAAGATAGTCCAAAGAAGATTATTAGTAAAATTAAAGCTGATAAGTGTTTTATTGCAGGAGGGGGAAGGACAAATACCCGCTTTGCTTCTTTCCTGACCCATATCTATTTAACACCCCATCCATATATTTTTGGGAAAGGAATCCCCTTGTTTTCCCATTTAGAAACAGAATTTCAGTTGAAGCTAATTACGACGATTCCAATTAAAAAAGATATCACTCAATTCCAATATAAGGTTCTTCATTAATGACCCAGATTCTTTCGGGGGATTATTAATAGAATCAGTTTAAGAGCGATTGCGAAAACTTATTATTCTCTTATCAGATTATTTTCAATAGCAAATCGGGTAAGGCCCGCCACGTCGCAGATCCCAGTTTTTTTCGTGATATTTTGCCTGTGTTTATAAACCGTAGGAATACTTATGAAAAGACTTTTGGAAATATTATTAGCGGTTCCCCCTTCTGCGATTAATTGTAAAATTTGTACTTCACGTTTCGTTAAACGTTCAAAACGCGTCGAGACACGATTATTGTCAAATTGCTTTTTAGCGGTTTTAAGCACTGTTGTAGAAATAGATGGGCTGAAATAAGCCTTCCCTTCCATGACAGATCGAATGGCTTCAATCACCGCGGGTGCCGCGGATTGTTTATCAAGATAACCTGAAACACCAGAGCGAATTGCTGATAAGACATATTCTTCATCAGTGTACATGGACAGTAAAATGACTTTTGTGTTTTGTGTTCTCAATATTTCTTTTGTTGCTTCCAGCCCGCTTAATACTGGCATGGAAATGTCCATTAGAACAACATCTGGATTATGTTTCTTGGCCAATTGAATTGCCTGGTCTCCGTTTTCTGCTTCAGCAACAACGTTTATATCCTTTTGCGCTGACAAAAGCATTTTAATTCCATCGCGAACGATCGCATGATCGTCTGCTAATAATACTTGAATGGTATGACTTTTCATAAAACGTCCACGTTTTTAATCGGCAATATAATGCTTAACTTGGTCCCTTTGCCCGGCATACTGACTACTGTAAATTCTCCACCTAACGCATTCACGCGCTCCCCGACACCTACCAATCCAAGTGTGCTGGATATATTTTTATCCATTTCAAGCGGATCAAAACCTTTTCCGTTATCTTCAATATTAAATAATAAAGAACCATTTTCTTTTACAAAACTAATGTTTATTTCAGAGGCATCTGCATGTTTAGCAACGTTATTTAATCCTTCTTGAAAGATGCGATAAAAGGCAATTTTAATATTTGTATCCAGTTGCTCAACAAGGTCATCGCTAATAATATTAACATGAATACCGGAGCGATCAGAAAACTTTCTGGAATGAGATTTTAAAGCGGATATTAAACCTAAATCATCAAGCTCTGGAGGTCTAAGTTCCAATGAAAACCGATGAATTTTGTTTGCTGTTTCCCCGGCGAGGCTTTGACAATTTTTCACCTTATTTTCAAGCGTTTTTTCATTTGTGACATCTGATCGGATACTTTCGAGCATCATGTTAATGGCTGTCATTGCCTGACCAATATCATCGTGGAGTTCCAAGCTGATTTTTTTTCGCTCACCTTCTTGAATATGAACCATCTCGTTTGTAAGACGTTGAAGTTGTTTTCTCTGCTGTCTTAATTTGTTGATAATTTCCTTTAAATCTATTTCATATTGGATTCGTTCGGTTGTGTCGCGCCCTATACATAATATTGAAAATAAAGAGCCACTTTCATCTGGTTGTGGTATAAACGAAAATTCAAACCACAAAGGAAACTGCTCAAAATCTATTTGAACATCGATTTTTTCACCATGTCCGGAACTAATGACTCCATCCAGGGTTTCTTCGATTATCGGCGTGTCTTTTTCTTTTAAAATATCAGAAATTCGATGACCAACAATTTCATAAGAGGTTTTACTAAGAAAAGTTAACAAAGAATAATTTGCAAAAAGAATCACGTGATCGGAATCAATGATAAAAACAATATCTTCCATATTTTCCACCAACGTTCTGTATTGTTCCTCGCTACTTTGAAGGTGCTTTTCCATACGTTTTCTGTCGGTTATGTCTCTAACTCCAGAAATAACCTCATCTTCATGAAATGGGAGCATAGCAGCCTCAAAAGCTTTCATAACACCATTTATTTCTAATTCATATTCGATTGTAACTCGTTTCTTTTCTTTTATAACAACACCAAGGGCGCTCATTATCTTGTCAGAAACATTTTTCGGAAGAGCTTCCACAACCGTTCTGGTAATCAATTTCGCTTCAGGCCTGTAAATCAAATCTTCCGGCCCATAATAATCAAGATACGTCCCGCGCTTATCAAATCTGAAATAAAGGTCTGGTAATGCTGTAAATATAGCTTCAAGATTTTCTTTTGATTCCAAAAGTTTTTTTTCTGCTTTTACTTCACCAGTTATGTTTTTCATATTGATAACTATCGCCGTTGGTTTGCCACTGCTATTCTTTATTGTGGCGCCGGTTATATTCAGATAAATATAGTGACCATGTTTGTGTTTCGCTTTTACGCGGAAAGAAGTATAGCCATTTTCTAAAACCAATGTCCTGTATTTTAATACAACTCCAAGGTCCTCCTTGTCGTAATAGGCTTCAATATTTAAATTTTCTACCTCTTCCCGCGTATAACCAAAAAGGTTACAAAACGAATCATTAAAGCGCTGTAATCGAAGGTCCAAAGAAAATTTAGCAATACCATCTCCAGAGGTTGTAAAAATGGTTTTTATGTCTTCATTGAGCTTGCGAAGTTCTTTGGTTCGTTGCGTCACTTCTCTTTCAAGAGTTTCGTTCCATTTTTCCACTTGTTTCTGAGCATTTATATAACGGTTGAAGAGCACACCCGCCATTGCGAATGTCCAGATTATAAAACCAAAACGATTAATAACTAATCCGCGTTTCCAGAATAAAGAGTCAAAAGCATCAAATAATACCGATAGAAGCATAATTGTGATAAATACACTAATAAAAGCAATTTCCTTTACAGGGATTGTTTTAAAATGATTAGGCAAGCCAGGCGCGTTAATCGCGTATTTGATATTTGTGCGCAAAGCGCCGATAGACAGAAATGTTAAATATCCAGATATGAAAGGAAGGAAAAGTTGCCAACTCCTCAAAAGATCAAACATGAAACTTGGAGAAGCGCTAGTTGATAATAATATAAATAGTGCACATACACTACAATACACTCGTGTAAACAATGTAATCTTATGTTTGAGATATATATTTATAACCAGCGTAAACATAAGAGAGATGAAAAAGACTAACATGTATTCTAATCGGAAAGAAACAAAACCGAAGACGCCAGAATAAAGATCATAATAAGCTTTTATGGCATTATAAGCAGCAAATGAGATTGCAAGTATAGCAAAACTGAAGTCAAGGCGACGAAACTTTGACTGGCGGATAAATAAATAAAACCAAGCAATTGCTATTACAAGGTAAATGGCTAAATGAGAGACAGAAAAGAAACGATACTTGGACGATAACAAATCTTTAGTTGGACCAATAGTATAAGGTTCTCCATAATAAAAACCGGCTCCATAGATGGTCGGATCGGCTATAATATGGAAACCCAGAATGTTTTTACCTTTTCGAATCAAATTAGCCGGAATTAATACATGAAGCCCCTTTCCCCGCTTGGAAATAATTTCCCCGTTTTCATTATAATTAATTTCTTTTTCGATTGAGGCGCCGTTCAAGAAAACTTCCCAATTGGATGCAATGCTTTTTAAGAAAAGGGACATTGGCGGTAATTCAGAGAGGCTCACGTCAATATTAAAAGAAGTAACAAATGAAAACGATTCTGACGAATAAGTTTTAAATGATAAGAAACGGTGCGTTGGAATATCTTTTAATCCGAACTTCCGAATAACGAGAGATCTTGGGCCATCCTTACCGGGAATATGCAGCCAACTGTTCGTATCGGTGGGTATATTTTCAATCCATGCACGGTCGAATCCTTTACGAACATAAATATCCTGCCGGTTCAGGTTAATTGTTTGAGCATGTACAACATAAGCCAAACCAAAGAATAAAATCCACAAAACTAAAATATGTTTTTTTATACCCACGGGTAAAAATTACCAGTTTATTTACCTAAAAAGCTATTAAGTACTTAAAAACTACCATTATACCATAAAAATACCAGTGATTATACCATAAAAATACTTAATAGTGATAATTGACACCCGACGCATATAATAGTAAAATCTAGGTGTGAGGTTTGAAAATAAATATATCTTAATACATCTGTTTGACTTATAAATAAAAAATTACTGCTTTATAATGAAAACCCTTCCTGCACCTGGAGGGTTTTCTTTTTATCTTGTTGTCGGGGGCGTATTAACTTTGCAAATGTATATGAGGATAATTAAATGAAATCTAAAGCAACACGAGCAACACTAGTTATATTAATTGCACTGTATTTGTTGTTCCGATGGACCTTTTTTCCTCCTTTGTCAACTTATAAGGGTAGTTTACAATTGGGAGGTCTCCAGGATAACGTCGACATATATACTGATGGATACGGGGTTCCTCACATTTTTGCTGAGAATGAAAACGACTTATTTCTTGCCGCTGGATATATTGCTGCTAGAGAGAGATTATTTCAAATGAGCACAATCGCATCGGCTGTTAGAGGAGAATTAGCTATTTTTTATGGCGATGGTGCCCTTCCGGACGATGTTTATCTTCGCACATGGGGGATTCCAGAGATTTCAGAAAAAATCGTTAAGGGGTACGATGAAGAAACGTTGAAAATAGTGGAAACATTTTGCGCTGGAATCAATGCATATATTGACGAAGTGGGGAGTCGATTACCTGTTGAATTCAAAATATTAGGCAAAGACCCTGTAAAGTGGCGACCGGCAGATGTGGCGGGTTATGGACGAATGATGGCTCACGACTTACAACAATCATGGAAAGCGGAAATCATGTTCGGTTTAATTCATGCGTATTTTGGAGCAGAAAAGACAGCAGAATTAATGCCGGTCTATGAAAACTATAATCCCACAATTGCTACAGATTATATTAATAATATGTGGGAGCAATTTGCTGAAGCAGTTTGGGCGCGCGAGAATAGTATACGAAATATTTTAGGCACGAATGGTATGTCTATCGGCTCTAATAATGGAGTTATTTCGGGCGAACGAACCAAAAGCGGGAAACCACTGTTAATGAACGATCCTCATTTGGAATTTTCGCAACCATGTGTATGGTTTGAAATGCACTTAAAAGGCGGACGGTTTAATGTTAGCGGTGTATATCTTGCCGGGCTTCCGGTGCCAATTATTGGTCAAAATGAACACAGCGCATGGGGTTTTACAAACGTAATGACGGATGATATCGATTTTTTTATTGAAAAAATGCACCCGGAGACTCCCAATATGTATTTACATGGAGAAAAATGGAGAGAAATGGAAATTGTTCAGCAAACCATTCCACTTCAAGACGGACGCGACACAACCATTGTGATACGATCTACCATCCACGGGCCGGTGATCAGCGACATACACCCATTTCTGAAAAATAATAACCAGGCAATTTCGATGTCATGGACAGGTAATTGGGAAACGAATGAACTATCAGCGCTGATTAAGCTTTCTACAATGCAAAACTGGGAAGATTTTACAAATGCCGCAAGAGAATTCGCTGTTCCCGGCCAAAATATAGTTTATGCGGATAAAGATGGAAACATCGGCTGGCGGCCGGCCGTCAAGCTTCCAATCAGGAAAGATGGGCAAAGCTTGCTGCCAAGACCTGGCCATTTGCCGGAATATGACTGGACAGGTACAGTCCACTTTGAGGAAATGCCATATTTGTTTAATCCTGAAAAAGGATATATCGTTACTGCAAACCAAAAAACAGTCGACGATTCCTATCCTTATTATATTTCTAATATGTGGGCAGATCCAAGTCGGGCAAAACGGATAGAAGAACTGTTACAAATAAAAGAAAAAATAAGCGTTGAAGATATAAAAGAAATTCAGACAGACGTCGTTTCACTATTTGCGCGAGAGCTGACACCCTACATCACAAATACAGAAAAGGGAGACGAAACAGGAAACGTCAAAACAGCTTTTGGGCTGTTAAAAAACTGGGATGGAAACGAATCAGCCGAATCAGCTGCTGCACTTGTGTTTCATGTTACATTAAACCGTCTGTTTTATAATATTTATTATGACGAGTTTTCTGAAATAAATCCCAAACTTATGGAAGGCCTAACAAGCCTAACGCTTTTTGCTTCAAGAAATTTAATTTCGACAATCACCGAAAACACCAGTAGTTGGTTTGATAATATTGCAACAGAAAATAAAATTGAAACCAGGGATGATATCATATATCAGTCTATTGTTGAAGCCGTTTCTGAAATTGAAAATATGATAGGTAAAGATCCGGGTGACTGGGCGTGGGGGAAGCTCCACACCTTGACCCATCCTCATAATATGGGAAAAATAAAACCATTGGATTGGCTGTTTGGGTTGAATGTTGGTCCTTTTTCAACAGGCGGGTCTGCAATGACAGTAAACAATGGTGAATACAATATCATAAAACCTTACCACCAAATTGTTGGTCCATCCATGCGGCGTATTGTAGATTTTTCTGATTTAAACTCAACCCAGATGATTTTGCCGACAGGTCAGTCCGGCGTTCCAAACAACCCCCATTATGATGATCAAGCAGAAATGTTTATTTCCGGTCAGTACAGAACAACACGGTTTGATGAAGCCTATATCAGGAGCGATGATTCGTTCCGACATTTGATTCTTACTCCATAAAAAATGAACTTCGTAATAGTCATAGCTGTTATTATTTGTCTCTTTATTGCTCATTATTTTACGTGGCAACCAAACAGAGGAGATGCATATTATAATCATCAATCTTTGTGGTTTGCTCATAGAGGGGCTCTTTTAACTGCGCCCGAAAATACTCTTTCCGCATATATTGAAGCGCAAAACAAAAATCTTCCTGCCATTGAACTGGATGTTGTTTCAACAAAGGACGGGGTTGTGGTTTGTTCGCATAATTTTGATTTGGAACGCAAAACAGATGGTTTTGGCTATATACACAAGCAAAATTATTCTGAATTGAAACAGGTAAAAAACGGTCGATTACCCAATAAAACATATGAGAAAATTGCCACACTGGAAGAAGCGTTAGATGTGATTAAAAACCCTGTTCGTATTAACCTGGAGGTTAAAATATCTAAATTTATTGACCTCAAAACAGCGTTCATTACAGCAAAAATGATTAAACATAAACAACTCGTTAACAGGGTGATGATTTCATGTTTTAATCCAATAACATTGTGGGCAATAAAGATACTTTATAAATCCATATTAACGGGGTACATCATAGAGAACAGGTTTATGCTCCCATTTGTTCATATTTCAAGGGCAGATTTTATGCATCCAAGAAGTGATTTGGTTACAAATAGACTGCTTCGCTTTGCCAGAAAAAAGGGAATGAGAATAAATGTTTGGACCGTAAATACAAAACCAGCCATTGATTGGTTAGTCGAGCAAGGGGTTGATGGAATTATTACAGACAGGCTGGAGTATTATTCAGTATAAAAACATAACGGCTTTAGAGCAGAAATAAAAAATGAGTATAAAACTTTTAACGGTTAGGAGTTCCATTCTAAAAAATAATCAATGTTTAAAACAGCGGGTCCCAGTAAAGATCATTGAAATACCAAATTCATTGCAAGCATCAATCACTTCCTGATCCCGGAGGGATCCTCCGGGTTGAATCACCGTAGCAACCCCTGTTTTTCCAATAACGTCGATACTGTCTCTGAACGGGAAAAAAGCATCTGAAGCCAACACGCCCCCCTTAACATTTTCGCCACCTTTTCGCAACGCCATGTATACAGCATCCACTCGGCTGACCTGCCCCGCACCAAGCCCAACCGTAGTATTATCTTTGGCAATCAAAATGCCATTTGATTTTGCATGACGCAACACCCCCCATGCAAATAAAGCGGTTTCAATATCTTGTTCTGAAGGAATCACCTTCGTCACAGTGTTTAAGTCTTCACGTGTTAATGTTTTCATATCCGTATCCTGAACCAGCAACCCGCCCTCCACATAGCGGTATTCAATTTTAGGACTTCGTTTTCCAAAATCGCCGATTTCCAACACGCGTAAGTTCTTTTTCTTTTTGAAGATTTCCAGAGCCCCGGATTCAAAATTGGGCGCCAAAACGATTTCTACGAAGACCTTGCTGATAGCATCAGCCACATCGGCGGAACAAGTTCTATTCAAAGCAATAATCCCGCCAAAAGCAGACAGACTATCCGCATTAAAAGCTCGGGTGTAAACATCCAAAAGATCGTCACCAATAGCTACACCGCAAGGATTAGCGTGTTTTACAACCACGCAGGCGGGATCATCAAATTCCTGTACACATGCTAAAGCAGCATTGGCGTCCATAATATTGTTATACGAAAGTTTTTTCCCCTGGTGAATTTTAGCATTCAAAATATTGTTTTCGTTGTTATCGGGAATTTTATAGGCCGCTGCCGTTTGGTGGGGATTTTCTCCATAACGTATTTCTGAATGCTTTTTAAATGTAAGAGAAAAATCGTCAGATAATTTTTCCTCCTTTAAATAATTATGAACGATAGTATCGTACTGCGCTGTGTGCCCAAAAGCTTTGGAAGAAAGTTTTTTGCGAGTTTTAAAAGATAGGGTCCCATTCATTTTTAACTCTTCAATAATAGCGGGATAATCAGCAGGATCAACCACCGCACAAACCCACCCCACATTTTTAGCCGCAGAGCGAATCATGGTAGGGCCGCCGATGTCTACGTTTTCCAAAGCCAGTGCCAAATCACAATCTTCCCTGGAAACGGTTTCGGAAAAAGGATAAAGATTACAGACAACTAGATCGATCCAATTGATCTGATTGGCTTTGGCTTCTTCTCTGTGTTTGTCTCGCAGGCCGAGGATCCCGCCCGCCACCAATGGATTGATTGTTTTCACCCTGCCGTCCATAATTTCCGGGAATTGGGTATAATCGCTGATATCTGTCACGGGAACGCCCGCCTCCCGCAGAGTTTTTGCTGTGCCGCCGGTTGATAAGATTTCTACATCGAGTTCATCTAATACTTGGGCAAGTTCAACGACGCTGGTTTTAACAAATACGGAAATCAGGGCTCGTTTGATTTTGATTGGTTCTTGATTGATTGTTGGATTTTTTAACATATTTTTATTGTTTTTGCCACAGAGAACACAGAGTATAAATAATTTTTTTAAAATTTCTCTGAGGGCTCAGCATCTCTACAGCTAATCAGTTTAATTGCTTCAATAAAAGCTTCCCCTTCCAGGGCCTGCACTTTGGCTTTCAACGTTTCTACCGTGTCTCCAGGCTCAACAATACATTTTTTTTGAATCAGAATCGGACCTTCATCCACATCTTCGGTAACAAAATGGATGGTACAGCCCGTTTCATTATCACCGTTTTTCAGAACTTCCGCATGGACATCCATATCCATTCCGCCAGCGTATTTGGGCAGCAATGATGGATGAACATTTAAAAGCCTGTCCTGCCACTCTTGACAAAATTCTGGAGACAGGATGCGCATAAATCCAATCAGCAAAACCAAGTCAACATAATATTCCTTCAGAAAGGTTGTCATTTCAGCGTCAAATTCTTCTCGGCTTTTTCCTTTATGTGAAATAAACACTGCCGGCACATTGTGGTTTTTAGCCCGCTCTAATATATAGGCCTTTTCCCTGTTGGAGATTACTAAAGATACTTCCGCATCCAGAAGCCCATTACTGATTGCAACAAGGATAGCTTGCACGTCTGTGCCCTTGGTGGAGCCGAGAACGCCGAGCCTTATCACCGGAGCGACTTCATATGATCAATTCGTTTCTGTGCCAATTCATTCGTACCAATATCTGTCCGATGAAATAACGGACCTTTAACAGCAGATATTTCTTTTTCCGCGATTCTTTCTGCTTCAGTAATTGAATCAGCAATTCCAATAACTGCAACCGCGCGGCTACCTGCTTCAACCAATTGATCATCTTTAATATCGACGGAAGCATAAAACAGACCATCGGGATTTTCAATATTGGATATCTCGATAGGCTGACCTTTAACCGGACTATCAGGATATCCTTCAGGCACGGCATATTTGCAGACAGTGGCTTTGTTTTTGAAGCGGACGTCGACTTTGTCCAATGTTCCATCAGTGATTCCCCGACAGATTTCGATAAAGTCAGAATCCAAAAGTGGCAATACATTCATAGCTTCGGGGTCGCCGAAACGGGCATTGTATTCAATGAGCTTTACACCGTTTGATGTGGCCATGAATCCACCGTAAAGTATTCCTTTGTATCCTTCCCCAAATTTGTCTTTCAGCGCTTCGGCGGTTGCGGTGTTGATTTCATGGGCTTGGGCGATATCGTCGTTGGTTAAAAAGGGGAGAGAGTGATTTGCGTCAGAGTAGGAGCCCATTCCCCCGGTGTTGGGTCCGGTGTCCCCTTCATATGCTCGTTTATGATCCTGAACCGCAGGCATGTGTTTCAGGTGCTCGCCATCGCAAAAACTCATGAGAGAAAATTCCTGTCCAATGAATTTTTCTTCGATGACAAAATCGCCGCTCTTTTCCACAAGCGCCTTGCAATAAGCCAATGCTTCTTCATGTGATTGTAAATGGTCGCCGGACACCTTCACGCCTTTTCCACCGGCAAGACCATCATATTTTACAACATAGTTTTCACTCAGCTCATCGAGGAAATCAGCCACGCCATCCATTGAATTGAATGTATGATAGTTTGGCCCACCAGGAATGCCGTATTCAGTCATCAAATCCCGAGTAAAGGATTTGGATGTTTCAATCTGGGCCAACTCTTTTTTCGGTCCGACAACTTTTACGCCAGTTTCCCAAAGCACATCGGCCACACCATTTGCTAATGGATTTTCCGGGCCGATGATGGCCAAATTTGCGCCGACTTCTTTGGCATAATGAGAAACAAAATCCGGGTTGTTGATATTACCAACTAGAAATTCATCGCAAAGTTCGGCAATGCCCGGGTTCATATTTGATGCCAAGCAGTAAAGTTCTTTATTTTGAGGAGAATGTTCCAAGGCTCGGACAATAGCATGCTCCCGAGCTCCGGAGCCAATGACTAATATTTTTATATAATTAGACACAGAGTCGCCCGACTACCACATTTGAAAAAATATAAAGGGACGAGCAGGCAGAGAACAAAGAGTTGGTTAAATAGTCATTAATTATTTTCTCGTATAATTTCATTATTGGTTTTCGGATTTTAATCTCTCTCTAAACACTCTGTGGCTATTTACCATTTCTATCGTTTATCCGCATGGTTTCCATTTCAGCAATTTTGGCTTCATCAATATCGTTTCCCACATAGTTTCCATCCAAGCAGGCCATACAAGGAGTATCAATATGGTGGTCCCCTTTTCGCGTCACGGCTTCAATCAGACCTTCTATTTCTTGATAAAGTAAGGCATCCACTTCCAGAAAATTTTTAATTTCATCCACATTCATATTACCGGCAATAAGTTCATCCCGGGTAGGCATATCTACACCATAAAAACAAGGCGACTTCACTGGCGGGCAAGCAACTGCAAAATACACTTCTTCAGCGCCGAAATCCCTGAGCATACGTACAATCTCCCAGCTAGTATTGCCGCGGACAATACTATCATCCATGATCATCACTTTTTTGCCACGTATCTCTGTTTCCTGTGGGACCAGTTTATACTTTACAGATTTTTTACGCTCGGCTTGGCCGGGCATAATGAACGTTCGTCCAATAAAAGTGTTTTTGTAAAGCCCTTCAGAATATCGAACACCCAACTCATGGGCAAAAGACAGCGCTGCAGTATTAGCGGTACTTGGTGCAGGTATGACGATATCGGGTGTTATATCAGGATGTTTTTTCTTCCACGCTTCTGCAAGGTTCTGTCCCATGCGCAGGCGGGACCGGTATACGCTAACATCGTTCAAAGTCGCATCCGGCCTGGAGAAATAAACATATTCAAAAATGCAGGGGTTGAATGTCTTTTTTACCAGGCGCTTGGCAAACATTTTTCCCTCTTCGTCAATATAAATGAGTTCACCCGGAAGAACGGTTCCTTTTGGTTCGTACCCTAGTGCATAGAACATAGTATTTTCAGATGCGAAAATATAATCCTTGCCACCATTCCCATTGGGACGCTCACCTTTCACTAGCGGACGAATTCCGTGGGGATCTCGAAAGACCACAAGCCCTTTCCCGATGATCAAAGCCGTGACGGAGTAAGCACCTTTCACCTTTTGAGAAATGTTGGAAACTGCATCACATAAAAGATTAAAAAAATCTTCGCTAGTGTCCGGCGGCTCATTTTGATGTAACTGATCAGCAAAAAGGTGAAGCAAAACTTCGGTGTCACTGGTTGTGTTAAGATAACGGGTTTCTTCTTTTGTTATCTTTTCCGCTAGTTCGGCGTAATTGGTTATGTTGCCATTATGAGCAAGGGCAATTCCATAAGGAACAGATGTCCAAAATGGCTGCACTTCACCATGGCCGAATCCACCATGAGTGGGATAACGATTATGGGAAATACCGATATTTCCTGTGAGCAGTTCCATTTTTGCTTCTGTAAAAATTCCCCGGGCAAGACCAAGGCCTTTCTCTTTATGCATGCGGTCATCATAGGTCATGATGCCGGCGGCATCTTGTCCTCGATGCTGTAGATGAATGACACAGTCGTAAAGTTCAGCTGCTACAGACTTATGGGAATAGATTCCAGCGATACCACACATTAGATTTTCTCTCTGTACTTAAGTGCGAATGTCTTCATGTGCTCATGAACGCTTCAACACTTGAAGACTTTAACTCTACTCTTTAATGTGCTCATATTAAGTCCACCAATTTTGGCGCAAGGCCTATATAACTTTCCGGCGTTAAGCTTAATAGCATTTGTTTATCATCATCAGAAATTTTTAGCCCCGAAACAAATTCAGCAATTAAATCTGCATCAATTGATTGCCCTCGTGTTATTTCTTTGAGTTGTTCATAAGCGTCAGGCTTTCCAGCTTTTCGCAAAATGGTCTGCACTGCTTCCGATAAAACTTCCCAGTGACTATCAAGTTCAGACGACATTTGCATTTTGTTGATTGAAATTCGACTCAATCCTTTAATAATATTCTGTAATGCTAAATAAGAATGTGCCATCGCCACGCCGTGATTGCGTAAAGTCGTTGAATCGGTCAGGTCCCGCTGCATTCTGGAAATGGGAAGTTTTATAGCAAGGTGATTGAATAACGAATTGGCGATCCCCAAATTTCCTTCAGCATTCTCGAATTGAATAGGATTGACTTTATGGGGCATTGTCGAAGAGCCAACTTCCCCCGGCACTTTTTTCTGACCCAAAAGATCACGGCTGATGTATAACCACATATCCCGGCATAGATTTGTTAAAATTGAATTCACTCGCACAATTTGATGGAAGCTTTCAGCTAATGAATCGTGGGGTTCAATCTGAGTGGTGATGAGATTGGGTTCCAACCCTAGTTTTTTAATAAATTGTTCACCAAAGCGTAACCAGTTCACTTTTGGATAAGCGACCATATGGGCAGACCAGGTTCCTGTGGCGCCACCGAATTTACCCAGCAGTTTATGGTTTTTGATTTGATCGATTTGACGATAAAGGCGATTGCAAAACACAGCCAATTCTTTTCCAAAAGTAGTCGGCGTCGCCGGCTGGCCGTGGGTCAAAGCCAGCATAGATGTGTTTTTGTATCTCCGCGCCTGCTTCTTCAACTCTTTATTAACATTTTGCAAAACGGGTAGATAAACATCTTTCAATCCATCCTGCCACATGAGCGAATAGGACAAATTATTCACATCTTCGGACGTAAGGGCAAAATGGATCCACGGGTGAAGCGATTTTTTAACTTTGTCTTGGATAAAGTATTCAATTGCCTTTACATCGTGATTTGTTGTGCTTTCAATTATTTTGACCATTTCCGCATCTTTAGCATCAAAGTTTTCATAGATTTTTTTTAATCTGGCCTGTTCAGTATTAGAAAACGGCGGTAGGTTTTTAATCTCCTTTTCATTCCCCAGAGCAATGAGATACTCGATCTCAATTTTCAGACGATAGCGAATGAGCGCTTTTTCAGAAAAGTATTTAGACAGTTCCTTTACGCTATTTGCATAACGCCCATCCAAAGGCGATATATTATTTAAATTGTTAGCCACAGAGACGCCCGCCTGCCACGTTTAATAGAAGTACAAAGGAGGCGGGCAGGTAAAGCCCGCAAAGGTCTTTTGTAATTATTTTGTTTTAAATATATTTTCATTTCTCTGTGTACTCTACGATTCTGTGGCTATAAACCAAAGATTCGCTTTACTGCCAGCGCACAATTCCCAGGATCGAGAACAGTCAAAACCGGGGTGTTGCTAGGCATTTGTAGCGTTGAGTGGATGTTAACAAGCATATCCGCTTTATCCGCAAAGGGAGGACAGGCCAAGGTTGGGAACATACAGTTAGCCGCAACAAATCCGGACAGTGCATTGGATCGACCGGCAATGGTGATATAAACAATACCAGCATTCTCTTTGTTGGCATCCAAGATTGCCAAAACCTTCAACGGCTGTTTGTGAGCCGATGCGACGTGCTGTTCCCAGGCAATGCCACACTCGTCCAGTTTATCGGTAATTTTTTTTGCATGGGATTCATCAGATGTTGAACCCATGATAATTATCGTTTTCATTTCAATTCCTTGTTTATGCCACAGAGATCACAGAGACTTTTAAAAACAATCCGTACAGTTTTGTTGTTTTAATTGGTTTTATAAACACTTCCACGAGATCCTACGTGTAAAATTTGAACAGTAATGATTTTTTTCAATACAGAATAGATAACCCGATATTTCCCAACTCGCAACCGTCTATATTTCTTGAATTCACCTTTAAGCGGTTTTCCTTTTAATGGATCTTCAGCTAACCCACTTACTTTTTTAAGGATGGCTTTAGCCCTTTTTTTATCAATTTTATTTAAGTCTTTTTTCGCCTGGGAATCCCACTTGATTTTATAAGAGGCCATATTCTCTCAAAACGTCTTCGTGGTCAATCAATTGTTTGTTTGGGTCTTCATCTCTAGTTTTAGCAATGATACCGTCATAATTATCTAAATAAAATTCCAGAGAATTTTTGATAAGTGCACTTTTTGTTTGATGTAGCTCTTTAGAAAGCGTCTCCACTTCTTCCAGAAAGTCTTCTTCTACTTTAAAACTGACAGTTTTTAACATGATTTAGTACCTATTATTTACACGGGGTAATATATGGTAATACCGGTA
>CAZIFK010000007.1:0-55231 GCA_964538995.1 uncultured bacterium | reverse complement strand
ACCCGGAGTTTGACATTATCCATGTTTCTCCTCATGATGAGTTTCGAATCGGCGGCGTTGTTCTGCATGTATTCAGAAATTATTAGTAAAGTATGAACCAGTCGGTATATCATATTCGATTGTCAGATTTTGAACTCAATGCTGAGCGATTGCTTGATCCGGCTTTGCGGACGCGGGCTGTGGCTATTATTTCATCGCACCATCCAAACGGCACGATCATTTCACTTTCCGACGAAGCCGAGCAGGATGGGCTTTATGCCGGGATGAAAGTTTCGCTTGCCAGAAAGATGTCCCACTCGGCATTGCTTTTGCCTTACAATAACACGCTATACTCACGAATGAACGCCTACATTTACAAAGCTGTTGCCAAATATTCGCCAATTGTTGAACCAACTGTGTTTGGACAATATTTTATGGATATGACAGGTATGGACTTGATTTATAAAAACCCTGTTCAAGCCGGTGTGGTTATTCTCAATGATCTTAAAACAAAAATTGAGATGGAAAGTTATGTGGGTATCAGTCAAAATAAACTGGTCAGCCAAATTTCTACAGAAGTCGTTCCTGAAAAAATCCATGAAGTGTCTTACGGCGAAGAATCGAAATTTCTATCCCCATTGAATTCCCAAATTCTGCCAACCGCTCAAGAGAGTACAGTCAGCAAGATGATCCGGTTCCTATGGCTGGATCGAATACGCCAAATTCGTGAAATCACGCATAATGTCCGTGTTGGAATCGAAATATTCGGAAAACATAATAATCAGTTAAACAAAGAGGCCAACGGTCAGGATCATTCCCGCGTTCAACCGCCCATAAAACGTTCGTGCATCACCGAACAAAAGATCATGGAATGCGATACCAACGATGTGGATATACTGGCAAATGTGGTGCGAACACTGGCGGAACAAGTTGCATTCAAATGCCGCAAGCGGCGTTCTATTGCGTTGAAAGTGAAGCTGGAAATTCACTACACGGACGGTTTTAAATCGTCAAAAACAAGCAAATTTTCCCAAAACAATGATCAATCTATCGTTCGCGAATGTTTGGACCTGTTTGAAAAAGCTAATTATCGCCGAAACCGTTTACGCTCTATTTTGATCGATGCATCGAATTTCCGGCAGGTATCCCATCAAGTCGAATTATTCGAAAATTTCACACATCAAAACGATCGTTCGTTGAATCGTGCTATTGATAAAATTCGTAAACAATACGGATTTTCCTTAATCCAGACAGCATCCGCCTGATGTTTGCCCATCTGAACACCCATTCCATTTATTCAAAAATGTCCGGGACTGCGACGTTTTCGGAAATATTGCAGCGGGCAAAGGAATTCAATTTCTCTCATTTAGCCATGACCGAAACCAACGGCTTGTACGGATTCATTCGCTTTATTCAGGCTGCAAGGGATTTTGGCATTCAACCCATAGCCGGGACCAATATCGTTACGCCGGATTGTGACGTGATTCTACTTGCGGAAAATCAGACCGGTTACGAAAATATTTGCCGTCTGCTCTCCATGGTGCACGATGAGCCGGAGATTACGATACGGACATTATTTCAAAAACACCGAGACGGACTGTTTGTGTTATCTCATAGCCAAGCGGCGCTAGCCGAACTGGTTAAAATTTTTCCGTCTTCCCATTTGTTTGTGGAATTACGCCCAACGATCACCGAACAACACGCCAAGAAAATGGCAAAACAATTTGGAATCGATATGGTGGCCACCGGCGATGTGTATTTTCTGGAAAAAAACGATCAGAAGTCCCATAAAATATTACGAGCCATTGATAAAAACGCCACACTTTCACAATTAACGAAAGACGATATCAAGGATAAGGAGCATTATTTTTGTCCGGAAAAAGAAATGATCCGCAGGTTTCCAAACAGTTTGGACGCCATCAATAATTCACAATATCTGGCGGAGCGGTGTAAAACGGATTGGAGATTTCTCAATACCATTTTTCCGGAGATATCGCTTAAAGATACTCACAAAGCCAATCAACTTTTGCACCAATTGGTCTATGAAGGGGCAAATGTCCGCTTTGATGCCATCACAGACAAAGTAAAACAGCGGATCGATTATGAGCTTGAAATAATCACCCAGAAGGGATTTGCGCCTTATTTCTTGGTCGTACACGATATCGTTCGAAAAACGAAATCTACCATCGGACGTGGTTCCGGTGCAGCATCTATTGTGAGTTACTGTCTGTTCATTACCCAGGTTGACCCAATCAAATACAATCTTCAGTTCGAGCGGTTCATTCACCCCGAACGGGTGGATATGCCGGACATCGATATTGATTTTCCCTGGGACGAAAGGGACGATATTTTGGATTATGTCTTCAATAATTATGGTTTACAGCGCACGGCAATGGTTTCCAGCCAGGTGTTTTTACAGCCCCGGTCAGCGATCCGTGAAGTTGCCAAAGTGTATGGACTCTCCAATGAAGAGATCAAAGCAGTGACCAAACGTATCGGATATTTTGCGCGAAAAAAAGAACTGGCCAATTGGATATCTACCGACCCGCGGTTTAAAGACCTTGATCTTGATGAAACGCTTTTGGAAATCATTGAGCAAAGTGAAAAGATCATCGGAGCGTTTCGGGTGTCTTCTGTCCACCCGGGAGGCATTATCATCGTGCCGGATGAGATTCGCAAATATGTGCCTGTTTTAATCGCTCCGAAGGGAGTGCAAATTGTGGAATGGGAAAAAGACCAGGTGGAGGATTCAGGATTGCTGAAAATTGATCTCCTGGGCAATCGTTCATTGGCTGTGGTGCGGGATACACTGCGCCAGATCGGATTATATCGCAACGAGCGGATGGATTATCACACCATCCAGCCCAACAATGACCCCAAAACTGAAGCATTAATGCAATCCGGAAAAACAATGGGAATATTTTATATTGAATCCCCGGCAACGCGTTTATTGCTCAACAAAGCGGGCGTTGTGGATTTTGAACATGTGGTTATTTATTCTTCCATCATTCGTCCCGCCGCCAACCGCTACATCAACCTGATGCTGGAACGAATTCATGGTAAACCGTGGGAATTATTGCACCCGGATTTGCATTTCCTGAACGAAAGTTATGGCATAATGGTTTATGAAGAACAGGTCACAATGACGGCACGGGAAATCGCCGGTTTTGGATACGCGGAATCTGAACATATGAGGAAAGGTATATCACATGCAGGTCTTTTTCATAAAGTGCCGTTGTGGAAACGTAAATTTATCGCCGGGGCCGAAAACAGGGGATATACCCGGGAATTGGCGGAAACTCTTTGGGAAATGATTGAGTCATTCTCCGGGTATTCATTCTGCAAGCCCCACTCTGCGTCGTATGCAATGTTGTCATTTACCTGTGCGTATTTAAAAGCACATTATCCGGCGGAATTTCTTTCATCTGTCATTACGAATCAAGGCGGATATTATTCCACGTATGCGTATTTGAGTGAAGCCCGGCGGTTTGGAATTGAAATTTTGTGGCCGGATATCAACAGAAGCGAGCGATTTTTTAAAGGCCGGAATAACAAGATACGCATTGGGTTTATGGCGATTAACCGTCTGCAAAAAAAAGCAATAGACGAAATATTAGATGAACGCAAAGCAGGCGATTTTTCATCTCTTGCGGATTTTTTATTGCGGACCGACCTTGAACTTTCGGATTTAATGACGTTGACGAACGCCGGATGTTTCACAGAACTTGAACACGAACTCACCCATCGGAAAATTGCCTTTCAGGTTGCCTGTTATAAATTGGATTCTGACGAGAGCGAATCATTGCGACCATCCTTGTCCGCCGGTGATTTAACCGATATTCAAAAGCGTGAGCTGGAGTTCGAATCGTTTGGGTTCTCCGTATCGGAGCATCCGCTGGAGCCGTATTTATCCATCTTTATGGATAAGGTTAAAAAAGCCAAAGATATTCCAAAATTCGTTGGCAAGACCATCAATTTGCTGGGTGTTTACATTACCCGAAAGGTCACAGCAACCAAGAAGCGCGAGCCCATGGAATTTGTGACATTTGAGGATGAAACGAATATCTATGAATGTGTTATGTTTCCCAATACGTTTAAACAATACGGAGATTTACTCAACTGGGAAAAATTGTTCATTCTACGAGGAAAGGTTGAAGAAAGTTTTGGTGTATTTACCGTAACGATTGACAAGCTCGGAAGTTTACAGCATGTGATGAAAAAGATAAAGAAGGTTGCGTGATTTGCTGACGGAAACAACTGACTTCAAGTGTGCTATTTTATTGTAGGAGGCAATACTGATACAGGGATTATTTGCTTTTTATACAAACAAGTATTCTTGCTTTTCAGAGAAATATTCAGGACGTTGGTCCCAAAACTGACCATCAAGTTTTCTACCGGCTTTCTTTTTATTTACGCCACCCCATTGTTTGAAAAAGAATTGTACGTTTTTTTCTATACATATATCCCGGATATTTCGTACCCATTCTGGGTTCATATATCTCGCCTTTGGACCAGACTCGCCACCAACAATAACCCAATTAATCCCAGATAAACCAATGCTGGTAATTGGACCGATTAATGGTTCTATTGATAAAAACCGAATACGTGCCGGTACATCTCTTAAATCATCTACACGATTAACCATTTTTTGATTTTCAACGCTAACGCCCATCCATATATTAGGTGACCAATTCAATTCTGGCGCTAACTCTTTTAATCGTTGGCTGCGTTTTGTTAGTACCTGGAATACATGATGTTGAGCCACATTCATAGTGTTGAACACTTTCTTGATAAATGACAAGGGAACATCTTTATGAAACAGATCGCTCATGGAATTGACAAATACAACTCGTGGTTTTTTCCATTTTAGAGGTGCTTCAATCAAATCTTCCTGCAAAGTAAGCTGGAATTTATTTCTATATCTGAACTGACCCATTTCATATAATCGATTGGCCATTCTTTCAGCATAACAGTTTTTACACCCCGCAGATATTTTAGTGCACCCGGTCACTGGGTTCCAGGTCAAATCAGTCCATTCTATGCTTGAATTTTGTGCCATATCTATAGCTAAATATATGAAAATAAATTGATGAAATCTTTTCGCTTAAAATACATTATCAGAAGTTTCATTATGTAATAATGCCATTAATTTTCTCATATCTTTCTGACACAAAATCATAGTTAATACTTGTTACGATATTAAAATACCGATCCAAGCCAATTCCTTTAGCAACAAATATTTCATGAATAATGTTCATTTTACCTATTATTTCAATTATTGAATTAAATAAAATATCGGCATCTAAATGTTCACTTAGAAATGTGTCAATATCCCTGTAATTAGATTTTATTCGTTTTCTATACAATAGACTTAATATGTTCGAATAACCTAATCTTGACGAAACTTGCTCCCAATCTTCTTGATTGAAGTTTTCCTTGTATCCTTTTCTATTTCTTAAGGGAATTTTAATGTTTTGCTTTTTATTACGCAATTCTAGTTCCCTTGTCGTCTTGAGAAACTGGCATATTTGATTATTAATAGTATTATTATCATTTCTGTTAAAATGAATTGATTCATAGCCAGATGTCATTTCAATATTGTTAAAAGTAATGTTTCGTATGCCCCCGGTTGCAATGAATGAAATAATTGACGGATATTTCCCTTCATTAAATAATTGCCCAATTTTTTTTATAACTGCTGAATGACTTCTCTCTGTAAAACCAACTACTCTGAAATATGCGAGTATAAGAGAAAATACTGAGTAATATATTTGTGGGAATGCCCATTGGATAGAAAAAGAAAGAGATTTTCCATCAAAAGATTCGTAAGTAAATCTTAACAGCCTCTCAGTATTCCATGAATTTTTTAACCATTTTTCAACATCATTAATATTACAGCCACTTGATAATTGAATATTATTTATGTAATCTAAACCTAAAAGTTGCTCAATAATTACACTTTCATTTAGTTTACATTCTAGTGCTTCGAATTGATTCTGTGTCATGAAAGCTCTGTATTGCATTTCTTGTTCTTCAGCGCTGAGTGGGACATAAGTGGCGATTATCTCTCTTGTCATTTTTTAAACACTATAATATTAATTTTGGTTTTTCGCATAAATCTCGTTATCAGAAGTTTTATTATAGCAAATCATTCAACCTTCCAATCATCTGGTATTAATATTCCTTGCATGTTTATTATCCCTTTTGGATCGATATTAGTTTCCTTCTTTCGTTCTTCCCAATCAATCATCATAACCACGTAGAAAATTGCATTTTTTACAAGCCTCAATAAATCGAGCAAGGTGCTTCGGAATTGAGAAGGTCCAATTTGATCCACACTATGTTCACTATAAATGTCGAAGAATCTATGTTCCAAGGCATTACGAATATTCTTCAAATCTGTAAAATAATTATTCTCAAAATCGTTCGCCAAATCTAAGATTGAAGCAAGGAATGGATTTCTAATTGGGTGCATTTTATTCAGTTTATCACAAATTTTAGGATCTAGTTTATCATTACAATGTTTCCAAAAAGAAAGATAGTGGAAAGAAAGGCGGTCTTGTTTAAAACCAATACCCTGATATTCGTTAATGACGAAGGCTATCTTATCCAAAATACCATATGCCATACGGTAAGCCGCACGTGCGTGCTCGAGAAAAATTGAATAAACTTTGTAGTCAAGGGTGTCAATAAGAGATATTCCATCATTTATAAATTTCAATTCATTATTCTTATAAAACGATTGTGCAGCAAGGTACCTTGCCATTATATACTCTTGTTTTAATCTATTTATATACCCACTGAATCGATGATATTTTTCTTGATCCTTCATCCCTACAATCATTTTCGAAATGGTCAACGGATCGTATAGTGCTGCTGGACATTGATGTTCTTTGCTTAAAGGATTAAGGAATAATCTGTTGCTGTGACAAAATCGCATGTAGAATTCTTTAAGAGTATCTTTGGGATCCTCAATACTTTGTTTGCAATTATACTCTTCCATTTCTAACAATTGTGGATAATTATTTTCTAAATTTTCGAATATTTCAGTAAAATAGTTTAACGGACCAGTTTCTAATCCGATTTCAATTGCTCTTTTAAGCATGAAATATGAATCTATGATAATTGTTTTTGCTGCATTTCCCCCAATAAATTGAAGTAAGAAAAGAAGCGTTTCCGCCTTATTGCTTAAGGCCATAGCTTGATTTGAATTTAATGAAAGGGCTTTGTCGTAACATTCCAAACTTTCATAGCTCCTACCGAATTGGTTTTTTAGAAGGTTAGCGTAATTAATGATTATTTTTGGATCAGTTTGATCTATTTGAATGGCTTTGCGATAAATGGACTTTACTCTCTCTGATAATACGATATCTTTAAAAAATATCTTCTTCTCTTGACCTTGATTCCATTTCAGTTTTGTACTTAATCCATTGGCTAAATTGTAAAGCATATTGGGATAATATTTATGAGAATCAATATTTTTTATGCAGGTCAAGTTTTCAGTAAGGTCGATTCCCCGATCTAAAATGTTCTCATTTGATGTGAAACAGCCAATATCAACAAGAAAGCCACCTAAGTTAAATATAATGGAGATATGGTAATTAAGATTTTCATCAGTATCAAAATAGATATCAACATTATTAATGATTTGAACTGATTCAATAATTTCTTTATCAAGTAATTGAATAATTTTGGAAGCATCATTATATCGACCTTGACGAATAAAATCATTGATATGTTGGAATTTTGTATTGATTGCCTTCATAATTAAATAACTTACTTTTTTGTTCTTCCTAGAAGCCACAAACCACTAAAAATAGCTCCGATCAGTCCAATACTTGATTTAATCTCATGTCTCCTCAAGATTTTACCTTCTTTAGAAATCAATTTTTCTATTTCTTCAACTGATTTTCCTCTAAAATCCATAGCCTGATACCTTTGAATTATCGATGGTAATTCTTCGGGTGATACGTCGATTAATACTGATACAATATCTTTTTCTCCATAGAAAGCTCCTCCAATTTCGTATCTTGTATATTCTGCATTAACGGATTGTTTACTAGCGATAAACAAAAATAGGTCAGATTCTTCAAGCTCGGTCCAGATAACATCTTCCCAATCTTCTCCCGGATGGATGTTAGACCCCGACATAAATACTTCAAGATTACATTCTATCAGAGTATTTTGAATTAACTTGGCATATTTTTCATCTTTATGTGAATAACTGATAAATATCTTTGGCATAATTCAGTTCAAAAATTGTTTTTTAAAAATGTTAATTTTTTCACATAAAACATGTTTTCAGAACTTCTAACCATCCGTTTCTTTTAGCACCTCTACGATTCCCTTAAATTGTTCTACAGCTGATTCAAGATTCTCCATAATCTCAACTGCCAATATATCAGGATCAGGTAAGTTCTCCATATCTTCAAGGCTTTCATCTTTGAGCCAGAAAATATCCAAACTTACTTTATCACGCTGGATCAGTTCATCATAAGAAAAACATTTAAACCGTTCGGATTCTTCTCTTACGTGACGGTTCTCCGGTTTGTAACACTGAACAAACTCTTCAAGATCGGAATACTTCAACGGATTGGTCTTCAGGGTGAAATGTTTATTCGTTCGCAGGTCATAAATCCAAAGTTCTTTTGTCCAGGGTGTTTCGCTTGCAGGTTTACGGTCAAAAAATATCACATTTGCTTTTACACCCTGCGCATAAAACACGCCGGTAGGCAGCCGTAACAGTGTATGAACATCGCATTCGTGGAGTAATTTCTTGCGAATCGTTTCTCCGGCGCCGCCTTCAAAAAGCACATTATCCGGAACTACCATTGCACATTTACCATTCATTTTCAGCAAGGTCTTGATATGCTGGACAAAGTTTAGCTGCTTATTGGATGTAGTAGCCCAAAAGTCAGTGCGTTCATACTGGACTTTTTCCGATATCGCCTTACCTTTTTCATTGATAATGGTAATGCTGCTTTTCTTACCAAATGGCGGATTGGTCAACACCATATCATACCGGACACCGGGATCATTTGCCAGTGAATCAGTTACATCCACCAGACTTTCATCACCACCAATACCGTGCAAATACAGGTTCATTACACAGAGTCTTGCGACACTATCGGCAATTTCTACACCTTTGAATGTTTTATAACGAAGACGGTTTTTCTGCTCTTTGTCCAATTGTTGATGTTTCGCAATGTGGTTATGAGCTGAAATCAAAAATCCACCGGTACCACAGGAAGGATCAATAATATTCATTCCAATGTGTGGATTCATTACTTCCACAATGGCATCAATGAGTGGTCGGGGTGTAAAGTATTGTCCGGCACCACTTTTGACATCTTCAGCATTCTTTTGGAGCAGTCCCTCATAAGTGTCACTTTTTACATCTACACTCAAACCCAGCCAGGTCTCTTTATCAATCATACTTACCAATCGTTTAAGTTTGGCCGGGTCTTGGATTTTATTCTGGGATTTCCTGAAAATAACACCCATCACACCGGTTTCTTTCCCCAGACTTTCCAATAAATGCCGATAGTGGATTTCCAACTCATCACCGTCTTTGTCAATAATGGTTTGCCAGCCGAATTCTTCCGGAATATGGGATTCCCGATTAAAAGGCGGTTTTGTCTGCTCATCATCCATTTTCAGAAAAAGTAAATATGTCAATTGCTCTACATAATCACCGTAACTGACACCGTCATCCCGCAGGACGTGGCAGTAATTCCATAGTTTTTGTACTAATGCTTGACTATCTGTCATAATCTAATCTTTCTCTTTTTTGATTCTTTCTAATAATTCAGATGCAGGCTCATCTGTTGGATCTTGCGGAACCAGTTTACCCTCAAATGCACGTTTTAATATGGACTGCCGTAATGACTGCGCTCGTTTCAATTCCAATTCAATCACCTGTTCTGTTCCGTCAATAATGGAAAAAATGCGGTCGATTTCTTGAACGATTTGATTTTGTTCATCAAATGGCACTAATGGGATAACAACATTTCGGATATCTCTTATATAAATTGCTTGCTGTGCTGTTGATCCTGATAAACCAACTAATGATTTTTGAAGTGTAGAAGATTTAATTAAATACATTAATAATTTCGGTGAAATTAATTTTGTTGGTTTAATAAGTATCACACTTCCTAGAAGGCAAAATATTTTATCAGTATCTACTTTACAAGTTCTACCAACACTTGCTCCTCTACTGACAATTAAAATATCATTTTCTTCTGGATTACATCTATTTCTAAATTGTTTTGCATCTTCTTCTGATATAAATAATTTGTTGTCAAATATTACTCCATTTTCTCTAACATCTTTCGCTGATAAGAAGGGAATACCTGATTCTACTGTTTTTGGTCTAATATGTTCACCGTCAGTGATTTTTAGGGAAATATTATCCAATTCACTCCACACCCACCCATCCGGCAGTTCGGGTAATTCGGTAGTGTCCACAGGTGCAGGTTCTTTGTATTTCTTTCCCAATTTTGCTTTTCGTTCTTCCTGAATTCGTTCCAGCAGTTTGTCTGCCGGTTCAGGTCTATGTTCCTTTCGCCATTCTTCTGTGAGTTTGCCCTCCACAGCGGATTTTAACACCGACTGCCGGTAGCGTTTCAGTTGGGTTTTGGCTTCTACCAGTTCTTTTACACCTGCATCTAACTTGGAAAACAATTCTTCAATCTTTTCTACAATGCGGTGCTGTTCGGGCAGGGGTGGAAGGGGGACAGGAATTTCTTTCATTTTACTTTGATTTAACTTGTATCGAGTTGTGCCTGTCACAAACCCTTTGAAATCAAAAGTGTTCAAATAATATCTTACAAATTTATTTGTCGTTAATGGTTTTGCTTTTAGAACATGAGCATGGTTATTTACCCATGTTTTACCATTAATTATGAATGCAATATCCTTTCTAAAATCAAAAAACGGTGCTCCATCTTCACCAAGTAATACGAGTTCTTCATCAAATATATAATTATCTATGTATCCCACTTGACCTGTGGCACCATAATAAGGGAAAAGATCATCTGTTTTTTTCCCGTCTATTCTTTGATTTCTTTCGGATGAATTAACGGGGATACGTTTGTTGTCAAATATTTCACAACAATCTAAAACACTAGATTTTATCCATGATTCCGGTAATCCGTTCACGCCGCTAATACCTCATTCAATTTAATCTTAACCATGTTCACTCTTTCCCGCAATTTTGGTATATCCAATCATGATTGTTCCGTCAACGAAGCCATATATGTGTCCCCAAAATCCGTACAGACATATTTCCCTGTTTTTGGAACGCCTTCAAAAACAATCAAATCATTATTCGTTAAGAATTGCATATCTTTTTCTATCTGACGAATGGATAATTCATGTATTTTCGCAAATTCATCAACACTAAACGGCTCTTTGTGATATAATACATCCATGATTTGAATGAGTCGTTTAGACCGTTTTAGACTTACTCCGAACTTTGCTCCGAACTTTACTCCGAACTTTACTCCGAACCTTTTTACAGCCTCACCGGTTTCTTGGTATTCCCTAATGAAGGCAACCCGAAAGAATCCATTAAATGAAAATTGCGGTTTCTGCAAACCTGCTTCAGCCATTACTTTTCTCATTCTGCTGATGCCGGTTCCCAATTTTTCAATATACCCAACTCTCTGCAACAGAGATGCAATTAAAGGATTCCTCGCCAGGCTTATTTTCCCAAAATTAGATTCGTTTAATCCTCTTGGTAATCCGCCGGGGTTAGAAATTTCTACCCGGTCAGGAAATACTTCTACCATCACTCTGGCGCCGGTTTCAAGATAATTGCGATGGACAACAGCATTGATAACAGATTCCCGTAAAGCCACCATAGGGATTTCCAAAATATCCTCTCTTTGGATTCCTTCAATCCGGGCGGACTTGTTAAGATGTCGTTCCAGAAATTGTAAAGTATTTTCAATATTGTGGATAATATCGTTATTGAAATCTTTCTGATCTAAATAATCTGCTTTATCAGTATCTTTATATGAAACACATGAAATATATGATTGTGGAAGAACTCTCGTAGGATTAGTTGTAAACAAAAGAATGCCGGCATTATTAAAAATTGGAACCCCGTCGTTCTGTTTCACGACTGAAAGATTCATCAAGATATTTTCAGGTTCTAATAAGGGTGCAATTTCCCCTTTTGTGAGATAGTTGTCTAATAGCAATTGATCAAAGTGTTCTGTAAAATCTGTATTAAGCTGCCACTGTTCATCAAACCGAACCCTGCCTTCATGCTGTATAAAATCTATGATTTCATTCGTTTTTAATTTTTGTGAGTTGGCACCTACACGAATATAAAATCCACTTGTGCAACGGTAAGGTTTATTAAAACCCTCCTTTACAGTAACGAGTAAAATATTGTTGAATTCTTCCAAATCAATATGCACCGGCGGGTCGCATCGAGAAGCAAAATCCTGTACTTTTGACCTGAATTGGTTGTTGATAGCAACTCCAGGGATAGACCCATCATCACCAATCCCTATGAAAATCTTACCACCGGAGGCATTGGCAAAAGCAACAAGTTCCTTTTTGAAATCGGTATTTAAATTCTCTTTGAATTCAATTTTATACCCTTCACCTTGAGCAATGATTTGATTTAATTCTTTTTGGATCATAATCTCACGCCGCCAATACCTCATTCAGTTCTGTTAAAATAGTATTAAAATTCTCTCCAAAAACAACATATGCTTTTCCCGCTCCACCGTAATCGTGAAACGGCACATAATCAAAATCTTCAACGGTTATTTCCATGCTGGCAGAAATATGGTCTTTAATCATCTTCAGCCACTCCATTTGCTCCAGTGTGTATTCATTCCCAGCTTTGGATTGGTTATCCAGCCACTCTTCAAATCGTTCTTCCACAGTCAAATTAAAGGGAATCAACAGGTTATTTTTTTCCAGCCCAAAGCGAACCAGTGATATTAAATCTGTCAGTAATCGGTCAGGGCTACGCTCTTTGACTTTGTCCTTATCCAACTGCTCAAATGCCATCCACAACAGTTCAGTATTTAGGTTATATGGCGGTTTCTTCATGGCATTGGCTAAATTCTTTATCATTTCGTAGGTTAAATGCCGTTTGTCGTAAGGCTGGTTGTAAATGATCTGCAATGCCAGAATTTCATCTTTATTGTCTTCCATAAACTGTCGGAATGACTTTACCGTTTCTTCCGCCTGTCCGGTATTAAATTCCGCTACAATCAGCTTATCCTGACTAACATTGTCAATAGTCTGGTATTGTTGTTTGCGACTATCTATAAGCATTTCTCTGAATTTGGGGTCATCAAACACATTGCAGGCAGTGTTAGATAATTCCTGCGTTGCCAATGCTATTTCTTCATAAGTAGGCTTTTCATTTCCGCTCAATTCAATGGCTTTTTCAATTTGTTTATCTGAATCTGTAGCATCCAACAGGTTATTCATAATTTCAGATAATGATTGTCCATTTACCGTTTCTTCAAGTTCAGTCCGCTGTTCATCATTAATTTGTACATTGAGTTTTGCCAGCCGTCCGGCTACAGTCAGTAATGTATCCTCATCCCGTTTCCCTAAGGCAATTCCATTAATTAGTTTATCAAACGATACGGATTTCATCCGCTCCAACGGATAAGAATCATTTTTATCACTTTGCGTTACGCCCACCGCATCCACGATGATAAAGTGTGTTTTATCTTTGGCATCCCTGGTGACAGCTTGTAAATCGGAGGAATCAATGGTCCGGGTTCCCCGTCCTTTCATTTGCTCAAAATACACTCTGGATTTCACATCCCGCATAAAGAGCAGGCATTCCAATGGACGAATATCCGTGCCCGTGGAAACCATATCCACCGTTACGGCAATTCTGGGAAAATAACTGTTGCGGAAGCTGGCAATCAAATCTTCTGTTTTTTCACCGGTCGTGCGGTAAGTGATCTTTTTGCAGAATTCGTTCCCTTTGCCAAACTCTTCACGGATGATATTGGTAATGTCTTCAGCATGAGAATCATCTTTGGCAAAGACAAGCGTTTTTGGCACATCTTCTCTGCCAGGGAAAATATCCGTGTGTAATCTGTCTCTGAATGTGCGAATGACGGTGCGAATCTGATCCGGAACGACAACAGATCGATCAAGTTCTTTTTCGGTGTAATTCAGGTCTTCATCCAACTTTTTCCAACGAACGGCCCGGGTAGATTTATCCCGCTTATCCACAAAATGTCCGGCTTTGACAGTACCGCCACCTTCAGTGGTTTCTGTCTTTATTCTAAAAACTTCGTAGGGGACATTTACCCGATCAGCCACAGCCCGTTCATGTGGATATTCCATAACCAGATTCTGATTGAAAAACCCAAATGTTTGTTTGGATGGTGTAGCGGTTAATCCGATTAAGAATGAATCGAAATATTCCAATACCTGCCGCCATTGATTGTAAATGGACCGGTGGCATTCATCGGTAATAATGAAGTCAAATGTTTCAATGGGAATGTCCGGATTATACTCTACTGTTTTCATTTCGCCTGTGTCAAAATCCACTAATGATTTTTCATCAAGATCCGTTTCAAATTCACGCCCTTTTAACATTGAAAACAACCGCTGAATAGTAGTTATCGTTACTTTGCAGTCTGCATCAATATTTGGGGATGACAATAATTGTACATTGTAGAGTTCGGAAAACTTTCTGCCGTCATCCGGTGTGATAAAATTGGTGAATTCTCCCCGGGCTTGTCTACCAAGCGTCCGGCGATCTACCAGAAAAAGAATTCGTTTTGCCTTTGCAAATTTGATCAGACGATATACTGAACTGACGGTCATATAAGTTTTACCACTTCCGGTAGCCATCTGAATGAGTGCTCGTGGTCTTGCATTTTTGAAAGATTCTTCCAGTCCAGTAATTGCTTCTAACTGACAATCCCGCAAAGTGCTTTTCTCTAATGGGGGGAATTGTTGTAAGCGTTCACGCAAAGTTGAATCATTTTCAATCCATTTCTGAAGTGTTTCCGGACGATGAAATGCAAACACACGCCTTGATCTCGGGTTAGGATCCCGCAAATCCCGGAAATTGGTTTCGATCCCGGTGCTTTCATAAGCAAAAGGCAAAGGTAATTGAACATGGGGAATATCAGCTGCAAAGTTGCGGATATATTTTTCTGTCTGTTCGGAAACACCACTTAATGTCGTTCCTTCAGGTTTTGCTTCAATAACCCCTAAGGCAGTACGATTGACAAAAAGCGCATAATCCGCCTGTCCCTCATTCGTTGGGAACTCACGGATGGCAATTCCCAATCCAACACCAAGGTTGATTTCATCCTTATTCTGAATGATCCAGCCACATTTGATGAGAAGTTCGTCAATATTTTGACGTGCTTTTTGTTCCGGAGTTAAATGGATCATTTATATTGTACTGCAGTATACAGGAATAAACTGTTTTCCCTATTTATGGTATTTAATAATTCATTCATAATGGAATCTCAAACTAATAAACATACTAACCCATTTCTAATTCAATAGACAAAATAAATCTATTTTCCAAAATGGACTTAGATGATGATTATATTACCTTTTTAAAAAACCGTTGTTTTTGAACCAAATCCAATTTATTTCTAAAACCCGTCTCATAAACGCGTTTTCTGTTCAAGAACCTAAATCGAAGTTCATCTTAAAATCAAAGTCTTAAAACATATTCAGTTTTAGATTAATACTTTCCCACAAGTTTGTTGATCCACCCATGAATTGCGTGATAAAAAACCCATCCTGTATCACGTCAGTATAGAGAAATTTACTAAAGAGGCGATATGTAAACATATCTGCTCCCTCCAAATATGTTTTTCCCTGTACGATTTCAATTATGGATCGTGGCTTTGCAGAAAGAAAATAGAAATAATCAGTTGATAACAGCTTAAATTAATTATACGTAACAATGCCAGAAACACAATCACAGAAAAATGTCAAAATAGTATAGTCGCCTTGAGGACCAATAAAAATAAAATGAACGTTTTAGAATTTATCCGCGCAAAGACCGAAGATCTCCAGGGGAGCGTAACTCAGTTCAAAGCTAAAATAGAACCCCAATTTCAACATTGGTCTGATACTCTAAATAATAAAATATCCAATACATTGAATAATCCATGGATGATTGAACATAATCCATTTGAGGGAGGTGTACTTTTTTCTTCAAAAAATGTTATCCAAAATGCGGCAGCAGAAAAAGCGTATAAAGAACTGAAAGAACAAATTGGCCAAGAATTATTTGTAGGAGATTGGGTAACCGTTGACCAGAAATGTATCAATCAATTTGCAGAAGTAACAGGGGATAATCAATGGATTCATACGGATCCTGTACGAGCAAACAAGGAATCACCATTTAAAACAACCATTGCTCATGGTTTTTTAACTCTGTCCTTAATTCCGCAACTGACAAATGCTATAAACTCTGAAAATAATTTATACTCCGAAGCGCGGATGTTGGTTAATTATGGTTTAAATCAAGTGCGATTCCCATTCCCGGTTAAATCAGGCTCAAAAGTCAGAGCGCGTACCCGTCTTATTGTTGTGACCCCCATGAAAAATAGTATTGAAATAGTCAACGAGGTCAGTATAGAAGTGGAAAATAGAAAGCGATTTGCCTGTGTTGCAGAAACCGTACATCGCCTCTATTTTTAAATAGATAGAACTGCTGTGATAATTGAAACACTCGAATGTTTTCAGAGTGGATAAAAGGTAATAATTTTGACTTAAGGCTTTACAGTACAGAGGGATGTTCGACCAGAAAAAACAATTTTAAAAACAAGAGAGGTTCAAAATGAAAAATGTAATATATCTTTGTGTTGCTTTATTCTTAATCAGCTCCCAAGGATTAGCTGGTGATGTAACAGTCACCATATCAGAGAAAACAATAAATGAATTCGTTGCAGCAATAGGACCGATTAAGGGAAAAGGTAAAAAACAGGGCGTCAAATATACCTGGAAAGTGAAAAAAGCTGAGATCGATTTCGAACCCGGTTCTGCACAATTCATCGCTTCGGTTAATCTAAAGGCGGGACCCTTTAAGACTAGCAGCACGGTAAAAAGCAAGGTGAGAGTAACATACGATGGTGAATCAAATATAATAAAAATGACAATTGAAAAAGCTATTTACAAAATCTATATCAAGATTCTGGGAAAGAAAATTAAAGTAGGAGAAGTTGATATTGCAAAATATTACAAACCAAAGTTTGAGTTTAATGGACCAGAGCCGGTTCAAAATGTAGTCGAAGTAGAAACCGGTAAAAATAAAATCCGTATTATCCAAGTAACCACTACGAATAGTCAGCTGATTTTAGGAAAAGATATGATTCAAACCTCAGTAGACCTGGTATATAGTGGTTCTGATAAACCTTGATTTCTAACCGAGAATAGGAGCTTATCGCGGATAAATCATAGCATCAAACCACATCTGATAGTGGTTTAGCCGATTACCAAAACATTGGAAAGCAATCAAATAACACCTTAAATTAATCTATAATTAAGACTAATTGACTTTTAGTTTTTCGACTAACTCTAGAACTTACTTGAAAGTTAGACTAGTCCATACAAGGGATATCATATGAAAAACATAAAAATACTGATCACCATTTTATTATCTATCACCTGTGCATTGGCACAATCATTAGTCAATATTGCAATCCTGGAATTAGAAGGGAAAAATGTCCCTCAGACTGAGGCATCCATATTGTCTGACAAACTGCGGGTAGAATTATATAAAACAAATAAGTTTAATATTATTGAGCGTGCGCAAATGGATGAAATTCTTGCAGAGCAGGGATTTCAACAAACCGGATGTTTCAGTAACGAGTGCATAGTTGAAGTTGGCAAATTAATTGGTGTCGAACAGGTTATTGCCGGTAGCATAGGAAAGGTTGGTGATATTTATTTCATCTCCATCCGTTTAATTAGCGTAACTGAGGGAGCGATAATAAATAATGTTGAAGAAATAGTCGAAGGTTCTATAAATGAAGTGTTAAAAACTGGAATGACGAATATTGCCAATAAATTAATAGCTGATGAACCGGATATTCCCGCTCCGGTGACCACGGGATCACTTTCTATCTCCACATTTCCATCCAAGGCTCGGATCACATTTGACGGTAACGATATATCACAGAAGACCCCTGCTTTATTAGATAATTTATCAGACGGCAGCTACCCCGTTCATATTTCTCTGCGTGGTTATCTTGACGTTCAAAGAGTTGTGGAAATTAAGGCAGGTGAAATCACCGATTTAAAAATTCAACTGCAAAAAATTGAAAAGCCTCAACAACAAGTTGCCTCCGAGCAATCAAAATATTGTATAAAAACAAAATTCTCCATTGTATCCGGAACCATGGCGGACTATGACGACTGGGTTGATGTTTTCAACGAATATGTAATAGAGCCTGACACCTCTAGGAAGAAATTGAGCCATTTTGGAAATTTGAATAGTTTTGCTATCCAATTTACTTATTACCTGAAACCCGAATACGAAATCGGAATAACTATTGGCCGAATTGCAGGTGAAAATTATCTTGATGATATGGAACAATCCAGAGGAGGAGGTTGGGAACATAAGTTCGCATTATCAAATATATTTGAAAGTGTAACTTTTAATTATCACTTAATCCCCTCACCATCCCAGTTATATGGAACAGTTGGGGTAGGAATTGATATCTACCAGAGTACAATCGATTTTAAAGACAATGTGGACTTTGGACAAGACGAAGTCAAGGCCCAGTTGACTGCCTCCGGAAGTGGTTATCATGCAGGTTTAAGTGTTGGTTATAGATTCACACCGAGATTTAGTATCGAATCGAATTTTAATTGGCGCTCGGCAACAATTGATGGTTATACTGGGACTATCAAATTTTATTCTTATGGAAATCTACAATCCGAAGAAGACGCTATCCTGTTTGAAAGTTATGGTAATTACTATCCAGCTCCGAAATCTTGGGAGGGGGGTGACGAGGGTTCTGTTGATATGACCGGTATGGAGTTTGCTTTGGGTCTTGTGTTCAGTTTTTAAGCCGGTTCCAATCCGTGTTAAGTCGTCATGAACTGGGCAAGTTGACACCTTGATGTAACTTTGGAAATGGTTTCTTCAATGCCACCAATACTAAAACATCACCCAAATAATTAACTTTTTAACAAATCCCAATGCAATAAATGCTATTATGGGTGATATATCAATACCAATACTTAGTGGTGGAATAATCTGCTGAAATGGTTTGATTAATGGGTCTGTTATCTTGTAAATCCAATGAATTATTTCATTGTTTGGATTGTAGTCTACCCACGACAGAATTACTCGTGTGATTAGGCAAATGTATAATATCTGGAATACCAGATTTATGAGCGGGTATAGCATATTATTTATAATCTCATTTTGACCCTACAACTTCCGCAGATATTAATGAAATATCAAACCAAAAACGTAGGGACTGAATTTTCAAAAGTTTTACTTTTTAGTACAGGTGTGAAAAGAGTATCAGAATTTATCATAAAGTTATGTGTGCATTACGGTTCTGTTTTTTCCAATACCGATGATATAAGAATTTATTATGTGATAGAACTGTAGAAACATTGAGTTCTGTTAACCATTTAGTGGTCAGTGCACCTGCATTTTTAAATGCGTTTAAGGTGATGTCCGTTTTCTCTGAACTTGTACTGGCTGGAAAATTATTAATTAACGTTTTTTCAAATTCCCTTTGTTCTTCCTTAATCAAATTGATTCTAACTGGATAATCTTGAAGAATGGATCGGTGTAGTTTTTCATGCCGCCACCACAATGAGTTCACATCGTATTTTGCTCCAGGAATTGATTCAACAGGTAAATTTGGTTCAGCCATTGAGATCGGTTTGAACAACCCGGTACAAGGAGCCGATGTTCCTGTAACCCATGCAGTATTTCCATTACCTGAAAGGTGAGTTACCATTGATCCTACGGATTGGGATGCATTACGTGCGATGGGATTGGCAGAGTGGGCGCAAATATAATTCATGAAAAAATGATTATCCGGACGGTACTGTTCTATTCCATGGTCCCGCAGGAGAGAGAAAGCACCCGCTATGTCTAATTTATTTGAAGAACCTGCTAAAGTTTCAGAACGATTCCTTCGAATCGCACAGTGGGAAAAAGTTGTATAAAACCAATCTGAATAACAATCAGCAAAATGAAAGGTATCCCCATTTTTTAACCATCCTTTCTTATGTGCGAAAGATACTAAGTCAGGATGGGATAAATCATATTTTTCGCCGATGGTCAATCCATTGCTGATCGAATAATAATCTTCTACTTTTATCGCCGCCCATAAATTTCCCGCCGTTTCAAGAACCCAGGCTTCTTTTAGATCGGCAATTAGAAAACTGTTATGATAAGTAAAATTTTTATCTTTGTACCCGCATATACCTCCCTGTCCGAAATCTGCTAATAGTTCAGTAATAACTTCTAATGCCTTAATAGAAGAATCGGACCTTTCCAAAGCAAGTCGAAGACAATCCATACCTGTTAGTGCATTCCCCTTTTCCAATGGCATTTTCGTAAATACTGCCTCATTTCCGATGGTTACACCATGCTCATTAATGCCTATTTCTGCTCCCCACATCCAGAAAGGTCTGGAAATTAAAATACCATGGGTCGTCTTTACTTGTGGGATTGTAAGATAAGTACAATCCAGGTTTTTCTGCTCATTATATTGAGCGGGATGGTATTCCAAAGATTGTGCTTCGTTGGGTTCTCTGTCGCTATTTTTGCCAAAAATGACAGAACCGTCAACTGTAGCACTTTTTAAAGCAACGAATGTATCACACATGGTTTAGCGTTCAATATTTCCGGGAAGGATGTATTCATAACGCTGCCGGAATAATTTCGTTTTTTGCCAGCGGTCAAACCTTCGTAAAGAAAGAAAAAGAACCCAAATTAGTTTATCTTCTTTATAATATTTCGTGACTTCTTTTTCAACAATGGGATCATCATTTTCGTACAAATTCTCGTTAATAATTTTCAATGCTGCCGGAATCAGCTCCGGTTTATTTTCTTTGTACAGATTACCAACTAGATCCAGTAATACTTGTCGAAAATCGTAATACCTGTTCATAACATCCTGTAGAAATAACCAACGGATGAGCCACCGTAAAAAGGAAGGTGCGCTTTTTAGAAATAGCTCAGGATCTAATTGTTCTATCCCTTTAATTTTAAACAAGGGTGTACTGGTATCGATATAAATAAATTGATTTTTATTTTTTACCCAGTTGGATAGCTGTCCATCTAATGCCAATTCCAGGTTCGGGCTTTTTTGTTTGTTATAGTCCCAGATTTTTTTGATTTCGAGCACGATAAATTGAATGATGTTTTCGGCTTCTTTGTCTGATTCAGTATGAATCAGTTTATGGGCAAAATTGTTTGCTGGCAGTTGATCCTGGATAATATATAAGGTTACCGGACGACCTTGATTTTCGAACACCAGTGTATCGTCCTTGGGAATAGTTAACCCTGCATCAGACAAATACTGACAATATAGCCGATAATTATTCTCATATGCTTCAGCATCCATTTTATTCTCAAACAAGGGCATGCGCTTGCAGGCAGATGTATCCAATCCATCGATTTTGAAGACTGTCGAAATTTCTCCATAGCCTAAAACTTGAGCTTTCACTTTTGATGCATCTAAAGCAGTGGGATTTAAACCTTTTTCAAATTCTTCAATTATCTGCTGATGTGAACCCATGTTATTGATTTGTGATTTTTTTCCAGACAGATGCAATACCTCTTTTCCCTTTAACAATGGGTCGAAGCAGTTTCGCAGAAGACATCGCTTTGTCCAATTGGGTCATGACATAATCCACATCATCCAAATCCATATTCAGTGGAGGCAAGCATTGGCAAACAGATTGGTCATTATTGGCGTACACCATGAGTAAATTATTGTCGTATGCTGTTTTCGTGAGTATTGGTCCTGAAAAGTCATCCTTCAACTTCAAACCCATCATCAGTCCACACTGCCGCAGTTCCAGAAAAAATTTGGAATGATTATTCTGTATTTTAGTTAATCCTTTTTTGAATTCATCAGCCAATTTATTCACATGAGATAAGAAATCAATAGACGAAGATATTTCCAGAACTTTCTTTGCAACTCGGCAACCCAATTCTGCTCCGCCAAAAGTGGAAATGTGAATGAAGGGGTCTGGGTGAAACACTTGCTCTAATGGTTCGCGTATGACCGTTGCAGAAATAGGATATATACCACCGGAAAGACCTTTCCCCAGCACCACTATATCCGGTAATATATCATAATGTTCAAATGCCCATAGTTTTCCTGTCCTTCCCAGCCCTGTTTGTACTTCATCCAGAATTAGAAGAGCGCCCTTTTCATCGCATAATTTACGGACACCTTGCATATAATCTAATTCGGGGATAGAAATTCCCATTGTGGCCGGAATTGTTTCTAGAATCACTGCTGCAGTACGCTCATTAATCGATTCAGCCAATGCATTTAAGTCTGCAAAAGGTACTTGGGAAAAACCGTTGGTCTGAGTACCGAAAGGTTTGCGATATTGTTCATCGCCTGCTGCCAATGCCAAACCCGTATGTCCGTGGTAGCCTCCTTTAGCAGAAATAATTCCAGTCCTTCCAGTAAATCCTCGGGCTACTTTAATAGAAACATCTACTGCTTCCCCTCCACTAACACCAAAGACAGTATAATTTAAATCTTTCGGCATGAGGTCAGCCAGCATGGAAGCCAGCTCCGCTCTTTCCTGGCTTAAGAGATGATGATTACCGATATCTAAATCTTCGAGAGCAGTTGTAAGAACATCTATTAATTCAGGGTTTCGATGTCCCAGATTGAAAACACCACCATTACAGTGAAGATTGAATAATGATTTTTCCCCATCCATATCTTCTAGAATGGAATTTTTCCGATTCCCCATGACAAAATCCATACCATATTTTTCAAAAAAGGCTGCCTTCCCACTGGAGACATTTTTACGAAATTGCTCAATGGCTATTTGTTTATTTGTTTTATTCAGAATGTTTGATCCTCTTCGATTTTACAGTAAGAAATTCAACACGCTGATTGAATTCTCCAAACTGTTCTTATTTAAACAGAAAAATACAAGTTCAAATCCATTTGAAAGGAAAATGGACAGCAATTATAAAAACTCTATTTTCTTTGCAATACTGACAAAGCAATCATCCATTGGGCGATGAAATAAGTGCTTAAGTTCAGAGCTCTTGCGATTTCGAAAGGTTCACGAAATTTGTTCAACGCAAGTACAGAATCTGAAAATATGAATAGAAAAGCCCCAGAAAATGCTAGAAGTGTAAATGTGTTCTTTGAGTGATTCCATCGCTCAAAAGCCTGCCACCCCATTATGAGAATTACTGCCACGTAAGCCAGAACCGGTAATTTCATTTCTTCCAGATATGGGTAAAGCATCAAATAAAACAATATGCTGTAAAGAAGAAATGGAAGTCCGGTCAATGACAGTTTGATTTCCCGACCTGTAGAAAAAGCGAATATGTAAAAAAGATGAGCAGTTAAAAAACTGACAAGACCGGCAATAAATTGATCTGATGGCAGCATAAGAAAAACATCTCCGCCCAGAGAGAATAATAAACCAACCAAAATCGCAATATTGTATTTTGAAAAGTTTCCTTTAACAGACAAAAAAGCTATGAGAATAATGGATGTTGTTGCCAATGGTTTGAATATATAGATGTAAATCGGAAAGCCAAGGTATTCTGCCCGGATGGCGATGAAGACAGAAATGGCTGCTAAACATGTAAGAATGATTCGTATTGTTTTCACAGTTTGCTCCAACATTTTTTAGATGATGATAGGAGATAGAAGGGTATAGACAATTGCTCCTATGTCTACTTGTATCATATCAATTCACAAAATTTAAACTGTAATATTTATTACAAGTGAGAAAAAAATAAAGTATGAGTTAAGGTCAAATTACAGGTAGTTGAAACTTCTTAATTAGAATACACTGTGCCATGACGAGGATTTAGTTAGGCGCTTCTGCCTACTTCCGATAAATCTGAATACGGCGGACAAGCGGGCCGGAATCCCAATTAGACCTTTTCGGAGTAAGCTCAATGTATTTAAAACAATGATTAATCTTCACCCACTGGAAAGTATCTCAAACATGATGCCTTCCCAAGGTCTTAATTCAATACTATTATTTTTATCAAAAAGATTTTCATCATTATAATTAGTGATTTTGCATTCCAGGTTTCCTGATAATGTTTTATCGTCAATCTGGAATAATTGTGCACTATCTGAAAAGTTTAATAGCACTAAATAGGTTTTATCATCATCCCATCGTTGATATGCAAATATGGCTAGATGATCGGGCTCAATAATCGAAAATTCACCATAGATAAGTGTGTGATGTGATTTCCGGAATTGAATCACTTGTCGATAGAAGTTTAATATAGAGTTTTTATCTTTCTCTTGGCCCTCGACGTTTATGGACTTGTAATTAGGATTGATTTTCAGCCATGGATCAACATTCGTAAATCCGGCATTTTGAGTATCATTCCACTGCATGGGTGTCCGGGCATTATCCCTTCCGTTTTTATAAACCGCTTTTAATAATTTATTTGTATTTAATCCCTTTTCCACCCACTCGTTATATGTGTTGAGGATTTCCACATCATCATAGTCCTCAAAAGAATCAAATGCCACATTGGTCATACCAATTTCATCCCCTTGGTATAGATAAATAGTCCCCCGAAGCGACAGTAACAATAAAGCCAATAATTTTGCTGATTCAACTCTATACTGATCATCATTTCCAAACTTCGACACTATTCTTGGGAAATCATGATTTCCTAGAAATATACTCCCCCATCCACCATTTTTTAACAAATTATCCCACTGGAGGAATATGTTTTTGAACTTAATAAAATCTATTGATTCCGGATCAAACCTTCCTTCGGGACCAAAACCAAGCATCATATGATAGAAATGAAACATCATATTAAGTTCACTTTGGTCTTCTTTAACGTAATTCAATCCACTTTCCAGATTAAAACCCGGTCCTTCGCCTACTGTCATGATATCATAGTTCTGGAGTACTTCCTGATTCATTTCTTTAAGGAATTCATGAACACGGGGACCATTCGCGTATAATTGATTCATCGTATCGCCGAATTCAGAAAATGGTGTATCATTGAAATGTTTTTTCGAGATTAACGTGATGACGTCCATACGAAATCCATCGACACCTTTATCAAGCCAAAACTTCATTAAGCTATATACATCCTGCCTCACATTTGGGTTTTCCCAATTCAAGTCCGGCTGCTTTTTACTGAAATAATGTAAATAGTATTCATTTGTAATTGGATCCAGTTCCCAGGTTGATCCACGGAAAAATGACGGCCAATTATTCGGAGGTCCGCCCTCCTTCCCCTTTTTCCAAATATAATAATCTCGTTTTGGATTATCGATGGATAACCGTGACTCTTTAAACCATTCATGTTCATCAGAGGTGTGGTTAACAACGAGATCCATTATGATCTTAAGACCCAGATCGTGGACTTTTGAAAGCAATTCATCAAAATCGTCCATGGTTCCAAAGTCATCCATAATATCGTAGTAATCACTGATATCATACCCATTATCATCATTAGGAGATTTATAAACCGGACACAACCAAATAATATCGACTCCTAAGGATTTTATATAATCCAGTTTTTCAATGATACCTTGTAAATCACCAATTCCATCATGATTGCTATCATTAAAACTACGTGGATAAATCTGGTAGACAATTCCTTCTTTCCACCATGTTCTTTTCTGTATCTGTTTCATTGGGCTATACCTGATCTGATTTTACTTCATGTGGTGTAATAAATATTGTGCAGACATATTTGTTAAATTCCAAAGCTGGATATCTGAACTGGTTCCGTACCGTACGGAGTTTATGTCCCCTTCTTGTATTTTATAACTCCATAACTCACTGTCCTTCAAACCGGATACTTCAACAGCTTCCAGGATTGTATTCAATATTTGTTTTAATTCTTGAACGTAAGTGCTTAAATCCGGATCCCGTAATTGTCCTGTTTCATCGTATGCCGCCAAAATCTGTTTGGTAATTCCAAGAATCAGCAAGTTGACTTCCCTGCCCCAAATTACACGAGGAGAGTGATAAAGATCGTTGTTAAAGTTTTCCCAAACCCTCTTTGAGGCATACATGTCATTCGATACTACAAATCCCACACCATCGATAAAAAGACCCAACGGAAAAGGGCGAACGAAGTGATCTAACAATTTTATTACTTCATCTGATAAAATTTTTCCTCGTAGTATATCTCCTGTGAGATCATCTAGAAATAGTAGAGTGGCAATATCAGAATGCATGACGGGAATTGGTTTTCCATTTTCATCCAATGCAATAGCATAAAAATCAATTGTCTCATCCACTTCAGTATCATTCAGAATTTTACGCCAGTAGACAGCTTCATCTTCTGATATCCAACTTAGTTTTTCTCTAACTCTTCTTTCAGCTTCATCCCGATCCAGCTCTATCTTGAAGTGTTCTTTCACACCCTTCCAGGCCATAATGGCGTTTTCTAATGCATCCGGATTATGATAATAATTTTTTAATTCACTCATCTCCAATTCAGGTAATTGTTCGGACAACGAATTAAATGAAATATCAAAAGATTTTAGCTTTGAGAAAATGATATCAATCGCTTCAAGCGCATGAGGTACCCAAATAGTGTTAATATCCATAGCATACCGCCCATTGGCATATCCCACACCGCTATCCCGCCAACTGCCGGAGTGCCAACTGCCATCATCTTGCTTATTAAAACTGACCAGATTCCTTACGGACGGATCTGAGACGTAATCTCTGGTAATTTTATCAACATATAACAAATTCTTAAGGATTGCGTTGATGCGCGTCTCTGGATTTTGGTCATCAATTTTTCCAAATAAAAACGTTTTCTTTTGGTCGTCGGACATATTTGGGTTAGAAAGATATCTCCCTAAAAGAACAGGCAGTTGAAAGTCATCATCAACCATATGATAATTTTCAGTTGTTTGGTTCAATCGTTCCAGCACACCCTTTGCCTTACTAATTTTGCTTTTATCATTCTGGCCACTAGCAAAATACGAATCAATAATTTTATTATACGCATTCACATTTTCTCGAATAGCCTGACCACCTAAACCTTCCTCGTGACTGACTTCGCCATCAGTTGTAAGTTTTCTTAATACGCTGTTAATCACAAATTCGCTGATTTCCGGCTTTAAGATCGGTTCCATCATTAAAGCGGACATCATCATGTCCCGTCCAAAATACGTAGCATAATTAGGTGATGAAGCCATGAGTTTTTCCTCAGAGCTGAGCAGCTCGAGACCTTTGACTTGCCGTTCAAGTTTTTGAAATCTTTTTACGTCAGCACCTTGTGAAACAGTATGAAAATATTCAAAGAACTCTTGATTAAAAAGACGGTCTCTTGTAATGGGATGTAAGGAAGGTGCATCCGAACCAATGGTTACTTCAAAGGAGATTGGTTGATTATTTTCAGAATTGATGATGATGCTGTCGCCTTGTACAGAAACCTTTACTTGATCTTGAAATGACAATTGAATTGACAATTTATTTCTACCATCAAGATAAGTTTGCGAAACCAGTATAGTTTGTTGTTTTTCCGTTTCCTGAATGGAAATATCCGGTACCAATCTATTTCTGATTTCATCTGTATTAATCGTGTTTAAAACTTTTAAATGATCTGATTGATATTCAATGGGCAACTTTTCAATATTGTTAATCATAGTAAAAAATTGCTTATCAATAAAACGGGGCGCTCCAAAAGGTTCTGATAATCTATTTAAATACCCTAAATCTCTTTCCTGCCTCATAGTACCTAAATAAAAATGCCCAAGGATCAACCCATCAGTGTCTGTATTCAATCTGTATTTTAAATAGTTGTTATTTCCATCTTTGAATGACTCCGCTTGATTTGAGGCCCATGAGATTAAGGCAGGTTTGCCATTCAAATCGCGTGCGGTGAAGCCGATGCTTTCATTGAATCCATTCGCCAAAACATTGACGATTCGTCCAACATTCTGTTTTATGTACACCTGAACAGTGTTTTTATTTATATCACGAAAAAAGCGGGTGAAGTAACCCTGATATATCGTTAGATCATCTAATCCCTCCTGAGGGAATTCAAGAACCTTTTCTTCGATTAGTTGATCTGGTTTCATTTGATTGCCGGAAATAACTGAATAAAGTATTAAAGCAGATAAAATTAGATAGGGTATTACAATTTTCTTCATTGCTAATCTCCTTGGCTTCAGCTTGGGTTTAAATGGAGTAGAAAATATTTTATTTTAAGTATTGATCTGTCTTCCCTTGAGATTTAGTCCTTACCAAAACATTGCAACTAGCACAACGGTTACAACAATAAGAAGAACTGAAAGTATGCGATAATTCTTATACCAGGGCAAACCCTGCAGTTCTGCAGTTTCTGAACGGTAAAAATCTTTACTCCAAGAAAGTTGCTCGACTTTTGCAGCATCTGGCGGAGCGGTCATAAGGCTTCCAACAACTAAGACAATAACACAAACTACGAATAATATTGGGGCAATATATAGAAAATGCAGGGAAGTGATACCAGCAATTTCATTAACATAAAAGAATATTGCTGCCAGCAGTACACCTATCACCATCGAGAAATATGCTCCTTGTGCATTGGCTCGTTTCCAGAAAAGCCCCAACAGAAACATCGCGACAACCGGAGGAACGGTGTAAGATAACACGGCTTGCAAATATTTCCAGACCGAACCAACTTTACCAATCTGCGGCGCCCAGATTGCTGCCAGTACCATTATGATAATTGTTACCCAACGACCTACAATCATCAGTTTATGTTGTGAATACTCCGGTTTCGCTTTGGCAACAAAATCAAGAGTTACCAACGTAGAAGCGGAATTCAGTGTGGAATCAATTGCCGACATTAGTGCAGCGATGAATCCTGCCATTACCAGCCCAAGTACACCTACGGGAAGCAAATCAAACATTAGAGTAGGATAAACAAGATCGGGGCGTCCCAGATCGGGGTATAACAAAATTGCAGCTGTACCGGGCAACACCATGATAAAAAATACCGGTAGTTTTAATAAACCGGCAAAAAGGCTGCCCATGCGACCATGCCATAGGTTTTTGGCGCTCAATACCCGCTGTACTATAAATTGGTTGTTACACCAAAAATAAAATCCCAGCAGCGGTAAACCGGTGAATAACCCTAACCACGGCACACCGGGATCGTCCAAGGGTCTGATCAAACTAAGCATTTCTGGCGACACCTGGGTTGTAATGGCATCCCATCCTCCAACTTTGGAAAATGCAGTAATTGAAATGATGATTGATCCAAGCAAAAGTAGTACCGTCTGGATAGCGTCGGTATAAATAACAGCAGCTAAACCACCTGCAACAGTGTAGATACCCGCTACGGCAGCCAGAGCCGCAATGGTCTGCCACATGGGAATTTCCGGAAAGATGAGCTTCAGGAGTAAACCGCCGGCGTATAAACTGCCAGCCGTATCAACAACAATATTTAAAAATAAATTCAGGATGGAAAAATAGGTTCGCGCTCGACCATCGTAGCGTCGCTCAAGGAATTCCGGCATGGTATACACTTTCGAACGCAAAACGAAGGGTAGGAAAAAAATAACGAAAAACACCAATATGATGACGGCGAACCATTCATAATTGAAAACCGAAACACCGGTACTATACGCATCACCGGCTAATCCAATCAGGGTTGTGCTGGAAATATTAGAAGCAAATAACGAAACACCAATAAACGGCCAGATCATCGAGCGGCCTGCAAGGAAATAATCTTCTGCAGTATCGTGCTTTTTACCTAATCTCAAACCAAGCCAAACTACAAATACGAGATATAATCCAATAATTGACAAATCGATTGGGTGCAGGTTGAATTCAATGTTCATACGCGATCCTATATACTGATATGTAAAATTAACTTAACTATTGGTAACTATTCTAATTTGTGAGGAAGAAAAACTAACCACCATCCGTAATAAACCAAAGCATTATAACTGTTATATCAGATTTTTTTATTCCCAGATAAATTAATCATAAAATCATGGCTATGTTGGCAAGTTCTTATTTATAATGTAATACTATATATTATTATTATCTTCATCGAACGGATTTAATTAGGAATTAAGATTAATGATTATTCATATTATATCGTGCTAAAAACAAGGAGAATTCCAAGTGATTGATTTCATAATAATTTTCGCATTTATTATTTATAGTATTAGTGCCGGATTTCGTGCAAAAAGAAAAGCCTCCGAAAATCTGGAAGAGTATTTTCTTGCCGGAAGAACCATTAAGGGGTGGAAAGCCGGGTTTAGCATGGCAGCCACACAATATGCAGCAGATACGCCGTTGCTGGTCATGGGGCTCATTGCTACCGGCGGTATTTTTATGTTATGGCGTCTCTGGATCTATGGTCTCGCCTTTTTAATGATGGGTTTTATACTTGGAAAAGCCTGGCGTAGATCCATGGTACTAACAGATGCAGAACTCACTGAAATTCGTTATAGCGGTAAAGGTGTTTTAGCTCTGCGTGGGCTGAAAGCTATTTATTACGGGACGATCATCAACTGCACGGTCATGGCAATGGTGTTAGTGGCTGCGAACCGAATATCCGAAACCTTCCTTTTGTGGAACGAATGGTTACCCAATGGATTTTATATTAGAATTTTAAACATTGTGGAGTCCTTGGGAATTGATCTATCCTCCGGTGCAACAGGTTTGGGTCCTGCGGTGGCAACAACCAATAACATAATCAGCATCATTGCCATTCTCACATTCGTGATGCTGTACTCCACGACCGGTGGCCTGCGAAGTGTTATTGCCACAGACATTGTCCAACTTTCCATCGCAATGGTTGCCACCTTAATTTATGCTATCGTTGCCGTTCATAAAGCTGGCGGGTTTGGGGGAATGATTGAGCAGATGACTGTTTTATATGGTAAAGTCCGAACAGCCGAAATACTTTCTTTTACCCCCACGGGGGGAGAAGTATTACTGCCCTTTCTTACTCTTATTGGGTTGCAATGGTTTTTCCAAATGAACAGTGACGGGACGGGATATCTTGCCCAGCGAACAATGGCTTGCAAAACTGACGAAGGTGCCCGCCATGCAGGATTCATTTTTACTATAGCTCAAGTTCTACTGCGCAGTCTTTTCTGGCTGCCCATCGGTATCGCTCTGTTAGTGATTTATCCCTATAATCCAGCATCAGTCGGAAGTGAAACATTTGTCGCCAGCAGGGAGATCCTTTTTGCTACCGGAATAAAAGACCTGCTACCGGTGGGGATTAGAGGCCTCATGCTCACAGGTCTTCTAGCTGCACTTGCTTCAACGATTGATACACACCTGACCTGGGGTGCCAGCTACTGGAGCAATGACATTTATAAAAGATTGGTAAACGAAACCTGGCTCAAGCGTCAGCCATCTTCAAAAGAATTGGTCATTATTGCCCGTTTATCAAATATTTTAATTCTAACTATTGCCCTAATCATTATGGCGAACCTTGGTTCCATCCAGAAAGCATGGTACATCTCCCTCCTGTTTGGTGCAGGAATGGGTTCAGTACTAGTATTCCGATGGCTCTGGGAACGTATTAACCTCTGGTCAGAATTTGCAGCCATGGCCGCATCATTAATTGTTGCTTCTGTCATACTATTCACTTCGGTAGGAGAATGGATAGAGGCAGAATGGCTGCGCCTTTTAGTGGTGTCCGTAACTTCAACGGCTGCTGTAATAATCGTCACTTTATTAACACCCGCAACCGATGATAAAATTTTGAATGATTTCTACCAACGCGTGAATCCCCCGGGGTTCTGGCGACGGACAGCAGCACGACTCGGGCTCGACCAAGAATTACCCGTGCGCTCCTTAAAAGAGGGTGCATATCTTGTCCTGGCCACGGCTTCTACTATTTACCTACTTTTAGTTGGTATAGGAAAACTTATGCTGCCTGCACCTGATACATCCATCCTTCCAGCTTTAATATATATTGTCCTAGGGTTTGCCAGTATAGCATTGTGGTGGAAAAAAGTATGGGACAATAGTCCTGACTCCGCTCAATCTTAAACCGGAAGGGAACATTCATATCCGCAGAATTCGGCAGGAAAAAACCTTAATACTTTTACCCGCCACCGGTAATACAACATGAATAAATCTGCTTTTAAGGCTGTCATCTTCGATCTGGACGGCGTCATTACCCAGACGGCATTGGTTCACAGCCAAGCCTGGAAAGAGATGTTCGATGAATATCTGCGATTCCGCGAGGAAAACTATGGGGAACCGTTCCAGGGATTCACACATGATAACGATTATCTTCCTTATGTAGATGGGAAACCAAGGTATCAAGGTGTAGCATCTTTTCTCAAAAAAAGAAATATAAACCTGCCATTTGGAAGCCCCCATGATACTACTGATATGAAAACTGTTTGTGGGCTGGGAAATCGGAAAGATGAAAAATTCAATGAAGTATTAGCACGTGACGGCATTAAAGTTTATGAAAGTACACTTTCTTTCATTAAAGAATTATTACAGAATGGAATTCGAATCGGTGTTGCCTCCTCGAGTAAAAATTGTAAGAAGGTCCTGGAAACTGTTGGAATTATCGATTTGTTTGAGACACGTGTGGATGGCATCGTTTCTGCCGAGCTCAACTTAAAAGGAAAACCAGAACCGGACATCTTTACTACTGCGTGTGATAATTTGGGTATGACCTACGACCGAACAGTTATAATAGAAGATGCTGTGTCCGGGGTTCAAGCCGGTAGAAAGGGCAATTTTGGTTTGGTTGTGGGAGTAGCGCGTGAAAATAATGCAACGGAATTGAAAGTCAACGGCGCTGATATTGTCGTTACTGATCTTGGTGAAATTAATATCAATGATATCGAAAAGTGGTTTTCTGAAGGATTAGAAAAAGATAGCTGGTCCCTCAGTTATAATGATTACATCCCGAAAAAAGAAAAATTAAGGGAAACATTGTGCACTATCGGGAATGGATATCTTGGTACAAGGGGAACGCTGGAAGAATCCAAGGCAAATGAATCGAATTATCCCGGGACATATATCGCCGGTGTATATAACAGGTTGGTTTCCCATATTACCGGTAAAGATATTGAGAACGAGGACCTGGTCAATTGCCCTAATTGGCTGCCGATAACGTTTAGAATAGGTGATGGAGAATGGGTGGAGCTGAATCATGTTGAAATACTTTCTTTTCACAGGCAATTGAATTTCCGGAATGGCTTACTATCCCGGAAAGTTACCATTCAAGATAAGCAAGGCCGTAAAAGCCTTATCGAATCAAGACGATGTGCGAGTATGGCAAATCCACATCTGATGGGCATTGAATACAACCTCACCCCTTTAAATTATTCGGGTAAAATCACTATCAAATCCGAAATTGATGGAGCAGTTATTAACGATGGGGTTGAACGATATCGACAATTAAACTCAAAACATTTAGAGTCAATATCGCAAGGAGGTGAAAACAACTTAAGTTATATAGTATTACAAACTAACGAATCAAAAATCAAAATTGCAGAGGCTTCAAATCTCATTATTTCGAATGGGGATGATGGGTTAAATCCAACTATTAGCCAGACCCATTCTCCTGATTTATGTATTTCAACATTCACTATTGACGGAAATCGCGGAAGCACAATTCGTATTCAAAAATTAGTTTCCATATTTACTTCAAATGATTCCGACAGATCTAAAAGCCCGTTACAGGAGTCAATTACTTTGCTGGACGAAGTGGATAGTTTTGATGAAATACTTGATTCAAGTACCAAAGTCTGGAATACTATTTGGGATGAAATAGATATTCAAATCGAAGGTGACCGGCTTTCGCAAAAACTTATCCGACTGAATTTATACCATACTTTAATCACAGCCTCACCCAATAATGTAAATATAGATGCAGGTATTCCAGCGCGGGGATTAAGCGGGGAAGCATATCGTGGGCATATATTTTGGGATGAATTATTTATTCTACCTCTTTACCATTCTCATTTCCCTGATGTCAGCCGATCTGTACTTCAATATCGATTCCGTCGGTTGGAACAAGCACGAGATTATGCAAAAAACCATGGTTACAAAGGCGCAATGTTCCCGTGGCAAAGTGGGCGTGATGGCCGGGAAGAAACCCCCAAGTTCCACCTTAACCCAAAGTCTGGAGAATGGGGTCCTGACTTTAGTGCATATCAGAGACATGTGTCTTTGGCTATCGCTTATAATACTTACCAATATTATCATATTTCAGAAGACTTTGATTTTCTTAAACATTATGGTGCCGAAATACTACTGGAGATATGTCGGTTTTGGAGTTGTTTGGCAACATTGAATTCAAAAACAAATCGATATGAGATAATCGATGTGATGGGACCTAATGAATATCATGAAAAGAATCCTAACGGATCCACGACAGCATTGAAGGACAATAGCTATACAAACATCCTAATGGTGTGGACGTTTAAAAAAGCTTTAGGTATAATTGATGTTCTCCGTGATTCCGGAGAGGAAAACGTCATTAGTAAAATCGGACTTACATATGAAGAAATTGAACATTGGAAAGACATATGTAAAAACATCCACATTCCAATTTCCGAGGAAGGAATCCTTGAACAATATAACGGATACTTTGATTTACATGAATTAGACTGGAAGAAGTATAAAGAAAAGTATGGAAATATTGGCAGGCTTGATCGCATCCTAAAAGCTGAAGGCAAATCGCCTGATGATTATAAAGTGAATAAACAGGCTGATGCTCTTATGATATTTTATATACTCAGCGAAGATGAAATAAAATCCATTCTTTTAGAAGCAGGGTATGAACTAAAACCTGACTTCTTTTTGAAAAACTTTAATTATTATTTAGAAAGAACATCTCATGGCTCCACTTTAAGTCGATTGGTACACAGCCATTTAGCTGGATTGCTTTCAAAAAATAAAATTTGCTGGGATCTATACCAACAAGCATTGAGAAGTGATTATGAGAGTATTCCCGGCAGCACAACGGAGGAAGGAATTCATACGGGAGTCATGGCCGGAACCGCATTTTTAGCGATTCGTACTTTTGCCAGTTTAAACTTTGAAGGGGATGAAATCCAAGTTAAAGCTAATTTACCTGCTTCTTGGAGAAAATTATCATTCAACTTTTCCCATAAGAAAAAACTTTATTCATATGAGATTACAGCTGAAAATACCCATGTAAGTGTTTCAAATATTCTTAAGGAAATCTAGAATTATAGAGGAAGATCATGCTAGGAGATATATTACTCATCACAGAAAAACATGAAAAGGCAGCAAAACAAATTGTTGATTTTTTAAGTGAAATTCATAAAAAAAAGATAGTTATTGCTGTTGGTGGTGAATCCGGATCCGGGAAATCGGAATTGGCTCATTCAATCAATAGTCTGTTAAAGAAAAATGGTGAAATGGCAAAAACAATTCATTCCGATAATTACTACAAAGTGCCACCTATAGAAAGAACATCGTGGCGTCAGAAAAATGGTGTGGAAAGCATTGGCCTAACTGAATACGATTGGAATCTTATCAATAAACATTTAGATGAATTTCATAACAATAAAAAAACTATACTTCCGTGTATCGATCTATTAACAGATCAGGTTGACCAACTTCATTCTGACTTCAATGGAATCAAATACCTTATTGTAGAAGGACTATATTCCGTAGCCGTGGAAGCGGATATACGGGTGTTTATTGATTTAACTTATCATGAGACAAAAAAAGCACAAATCGTACGCGGAAAAGAACCCCAAAATGAGTTTAGGCTGAAAGTTCTTCAACGAGAGCATGAGGTCGTTTGTTCGTTAAAACCTAAAGCTACTCACATTGTATCGAAGGATTTTGATGTTGTGGTTCAAAATCCATAACAGAATGATTGATTGAGTGATTGGGAAATCGAATAGATAATGGGTTACTTTTGTCGCATTGGAAAATTTTATCTTAATAATCAAAACAGAGTGGAGGATCAGAATGATTTATTGTCTGAAGACCCGATAACAGATCGGGGACGAGTTTTAAATCATTCCCGAAACGACGTTGCAGATTGATAAAATTTCCCACCGCGACTGTTTCTTTTGCAGCCGTTTTCTTTGCGTCAAAGAAAATGGCGATAGTTTGATTTGTGATGAAAGAACTCCCTACTAATCCGTTTGGTAGATTTACAGTGCAAGCTTCAATCGCAATAAGAAAATGTCAAGCGTTTATTGATTATTTTACCCTTGAGATACTTCACCAGCTAACACTGGATTCAGTATGACATGTTATTTTTTATGTTAATTAATATTTGATTTATCTTTTTAATTATCCCTTATAAATATTTTCTCGATGGTATTCTAAAAATTGTGTATGGGGAGCAAATCGCATGTCATTAGGTAAGTAAATGGGTTTTCCCGGGGTAACAATCCCTTTTGTTTGTTCAGCTATTTTCTTACTTGCCACTAAAATTTCATAATCATTATTTAATGATATCATTCCCCGGTCAAACATCCAATGGACTGTTCGAGATAATGCAATTCCATTGCGAACTGAATCCGGTCCATTATGCCCATCTCCAACTGGCTGTATGTGAGCAGCTTCTACTTCGGGTCTTCCACCGCCATTTAGAATGTGCAATCCTGTAACAGCGCAAGTGGAATCGTAAACTTCTCGAACACGATATTTAAATGTTTCATCTCGTACAGGTCTGGAAACGACAGTTTGAATGATATCTCTTTGGTATTCTTCAGATGGTTCAGAGATCTGATTGGTTTCAAAAGTTTTCTCCATTACAAATCCGAGTCTAACAATGTCTTCAAATTCATCGTCAAGTATTATTCTCATAGATCGTTGTATTGAACCTTGATTAAGTGAACCATCCGTTTTGCGAAGTTTTGATTCAAGAAGATTTCCGTCAAAAAATAAAGATACTGAATTTGCAAAATCCTCATAGCCATTAATCCATGCATAATAATGATTAGGCATGTTTGGATCTTCTGTAATTGAATTGATTCTTGCTAAAGCAAAATATGCCTGTCGCCCTTTCCCAGTTATTCCAGTCCCAACTTTACTCGGTTCATAATAAATGATCCAATCATTGATCATTTGTTTAGCTTGGTTTAGATATGTTTTAGGAAAATGATAACGTTCTTCAATAACATCATCATATTTTGAACCTAATTTTGCTGTTAGAATACCTTTACTCATAAATTTTAATTATTCATTTAACTCCACTATTAGTTTATACATTTGCCAAGTCACTTCATCTCTGTTTCCAATTACTTAAAAAGATTTCATTAACCGGAAATCCACGATAAGACTAGATACATACCTACGGTAATTCCCATTATTGCAATTGAGACCTTCTTTGCTTGGGACCATGGTGTCATATCCACCGGCGCAGGAACTCTCTCATCACTGATTGCGATTTCTTCTGCGGTTTTAGGTCTAATATATCCAATGATCAGCATTACCAGGATCGATGCAATAAAACTGATGAAATAGCCATGCAGCCAGTGCAGATCACCATCACTGTTTGCAAAGAAAGTCGGAACGTCTTTAATATTCACAAAAGTGAAAAATGAATAAAATACAATTCCTACAATCATCCCGATCTTGGCGGCAATAGCCGGCACATGCTTGGTGGAAATACCCAAAAGAAAGATGCCGATTATCGGTACACTGTATAGTCCATTTACTTTTTGCAGGTATTCAAAAATCGACTGCATTTGGTTCAGCAATGGCGCAATGAAAATGGAGGCGATTGCCAGTCCAATCCCAAATTTTTTCCCTATGGAAACGATTTTCTCTCCACTGGCGCTTGGATTAATGTACCCCTTATAAAACTGAAGGGAAAAAAGTGTGGAAGCGCTATTCAGGGCGGAATTAAATGAACTCAGGATTGACCCCATCAAAACAGCTGCGAATAAGCCAAGAGACCAATCCGGCAATACGTGTCGAACAATCGCGCCATACACTTGATCTTGTTTATCAATCGTTAGATCGGTCATATGGAGAGCAATAATTCCGGGAAGGCACAGCATGAGCGGACCAACCAATTTCATCGCCGATGCGAAAAGCACACCCTTTTGTCCCTCAGCTAAACTTTTTGCTGCCATTGCCCGTTGTACAATTACCTGATTAGTAGACCAGTAAAACACTTGAATAAACATCATCCCTGTAAACAATGTGGGCCAGGGAACCGACACTACATTCTTATCAACGTTGGTTTGGGCAAATACAGCAAGATATTCGGGATTTGTATTTACCAACTTGGCAATACCATCAAAAAAAGAACCATCACCAAGCGCAACCAAGGCTAAAGCCGGGATTGTCAAACCACCGATTAATAGTCCGATTCCATTCATCGTATCACTGACGGCTACAGATTTCAGTCCGCCAATAATCGCATAAGCACTGCCCAGAATTCCAATGGTGGCCACCACAAACCACAATGGCAGGTTGAGATCAAACATTCCGATCAACGCCAGTGAACCGGTATACAGCACCACGGGCAGCAGTACGGTAACATAGCCGAACAGGAAAAGACCTGAAACCATGGAACGGGTCGTTTTATCAAAGCGCTTTTCCAGAAACGCAGGTGTGGTAGTAAATCCGCTAGCCAGATATCGCGGTAAAAAAACCAAAGCCGTAGCAATCATGGCAAAGGCAGCCAAGGCTTCCCAAGCAATACCCACCAGGGCTTTATCTCCAAAAACAGCGCCGTTTAATCCGACCAATTGTTCTGTCGAAAGATTTGTCAGTAACAGTGATCCGGCAACAATCGGCCAGGACAAAGCGCGGCCCCCGGTGAAATATTCCTCAGTGGCATTGTCCGATTTTTTCATTCGACGGACAATGCGATATGTGAAAAGGGCAACAGCGCCAGTTGCCAAAATGAATGAAATAATTGAAATTATATTCATAGAATCCTCATGTACCTATTTGATGAGCAATTTCGATTGTGTTTTGACATTCTTATCTGATTTAAAGGGAACAGTATAAAACTGTATTAAGCCCTGGATAAAACTATTATGTACAAAAATATGATTAATTGGATTTTATACGGTTATTATCCTCTTTTGTCGCAGGGCGAAATCTGATTGCCTGACCCCCACCTGGTGCCAATTTAATCTCTAATACGGTATTACGATCAACTAACACTTCAGAAATATCTATTGTAAAGGGATTTGTTTTCCAGTCAGTATTTGGCTTATCTGCATAGATTTCAGCTACATATTTTTGATCGGCATCAAGAAAGGATAAAGATGCTTCCAGCGTTCGCGGATCTTCATCTGTGACACTACCTAGATACCAGTCGTTGCTGTTACGGTCTTTACGAACGATCGTCACAAAGTCACCGATTTGAGCGTGTAATACTTTGGTATCCTGCCAGTCTGTTGGCACATCTTCAATAAACTGAAAGGCAGGCTGGTTCTCATAATTTTCGACCAGATCTGCTGCCATATGAAGAGGACTGTAAATCACAACATAGTGGGCTAATTGTTTTGCCAACGTAGTTTTCACCCGATTGTTAGGTTTATTCGCTTCTTCAAATGTCAAGTCAAAAACTCCGGGCGTTATATCAAAGGGACCGCTGAGCAGCCGGGTAAACGGTAGAATGGTGGTGTGCTCCGGCGGATTGCCGCCTTCCTTACCCCATGCGTTGTATTCCTGTCCACGTGCTCCTTCCCGGGTCATCATGTTGGGATAGGTTCTTCTAATCCCTGTCCCTTTAATGGGTTCATGAACATCCAGCATAATCTTGTATTGCGCCGCTTTTTCAACAATTTTACGGTAATGCCGTACCATATACTGACCATGATGCCATTCCAAGGCGCCCGTTGTATCTCCCACGGGGACAATTTCCTGTCCATGACCTACGTAACCGGTTTTTATTGTATTTATCCCATGTTTTTTATAATAACGAAAAGCATCATCTACTTGCCGTTCATAATTTGCAATTCCAGTGGATGTCTCATGATGACCGATGATCTTTACACCTTTCGAAGCAGCATAAGCACTGACAACATCCATGTCAAAATCATCATAAGGAGTCGTAAAATTGAACAAGTCTGCGTTTTTCAGCCAATCGCCATCCCACCCTATATTCCAGCCTTCGATCAAGACTCCGGGAATACCATGTTTAGCCGCAAAATCAATATAGCGCTTTGCGTTTTCTGTTGTGGCACCATGCTTTTCACCGGATGCCCAAGTATAAGTACCAAGATGCATGCCCCACCAGATGCCCACATATTTTGCGGGCTTAACCCAGGAAACATCTCCCAGTTTGTTGGGTTCGTTCAGGTTCAGGATAAGATAGGACGTAATCAGGTCCCCTGCGGTTTCTGCAATTTGAATTGTCCGCCAGGGTGTGACAAAAGGAACTTCCGTTTTCACTTTTGTACCGTCAGACCAAGGAACCAAGTCACACTCCAAATCGGTTTCCTTCGTCCGTGCCAATGTCATGCTGGAGTAATCCGTAAGGGCCGCTTCGTGGATGCTGATAAAAAGTCCGTCTTCCGTTTCCATGGTAAGTGGTGTATGGACAGTGTCCATTTCGCTGACAGGCGACGATTGATAAAGGAATTCATACCGGTTCCACTGGTAGGCCTTGATCCACCATGCTTTGTGATCCCCCGCCAGATTGAATTCCGTTTTCTCATCGGTGATTTGAACCGATTTTAGATTATCTTGTTCAGGTAACTCGTAGCGAAAACCTATACCATAGTTATATACTCTGAATATCAAATTCATCTTGCGTGGAGCTTCGGTAGTTTCTTCGAGCTGAACCAGGAGTTCATTGTAATGGTTCCTGATTTCTTTCACCTCACCCCAGGGTTGAATCCACGTCTCATCAAAGCTGCTTTTCCGGCTTCCGGCAAGGGTCAGATTCTGCTCCAGAGGTGCAGCCTCTTTAAAAGCAAAGCCCAATTTGGAAACCTTGATGACGTCTTTACCGGAGCGGCTGACTTGATAGTAGGGAACACCCTCGTTAAGTAGAAAAGTGACGGTGATTTCACTATCCGGTGAAGATACATTGATACTCTCATTTGCATTTTGTTTACACGGACTGAAAAATAACAGCAAAAAAACAAGAGTGAAAAATTTTGGAGGTTTGTTCATATTCACGATTTTTCCTAATTGAAAATGATAAGAAGACAATAAATTGATTTGCGAATGTAACCAACCGCTGCAAGCACAGTCAAGAAGAACCCCGGGCTAATGAGGTGGAGTCCCTATTATAAATCTTATTTTTTTCCGTTTTCAATAATCTCTTGTATTTTTTGGCGAATATCACTCCTGTATGAGTATTCCATAAATTCCTGCCACTGCTTTTGCATTTTGCAAAGATTTTGAAAAGCATCGAATTTTGGTATAGTATCGGTTTTAGCTAAGGCTATATTATTTAGCGCTTCTTTACTCCCATCAGCATCACCTTTGTTAAGATATTCTTCAGACAATAGTTTGCATGATTTTTTAATTTTTTCCTCAAGATCTTCTTTCAAAAAAACTCCCGGATATGGATCAAAATTCTCCGGATAAACCCTGTTCATTCCATTTACTTGTCGCTGATTCTTAATCTTTCCCCGCTCATAGATAAAACGATAAATATCTTCCCGTAATTGCCTCCAGACAGGGCGCGTTTTTGGCGGAGGAAGATGCTTAATAGACAACTGATTATCCAGGAAAAATTGAAATCCGAACATCCTTGCATTGATTAAGAAATCTATATCCTCACCCCTGGGAACATTGGGGTCAAAAGGAACAACAGTAAAAAGATCTCGATGGACGACCATATTCCCGCCGAACACAAAAGGTGTCTCTTTTATTCTTGGTTCAGTTCCAATAATTTTGTTAAATGCTTCATTCATCTTTTCATATTGATTCCAATATTTCATCCAGGGACGAAATGTTTTCTTAATAGAGTAGCTCCCATCAGGTTGAAGATAATATCCGGCTACAGCGTTAATAGTTGTTCCGTTAATATTTTTACCAATGAATTCTTTCGCTTTTGACATAAAATCCGGGTCTTCAAATACCTCATCATCATCAATCAGCAGCGCTGCGTCCGAATCCAGAATATGTGGAATAAACATACATAAATTTCTGATATTGGAATATCCCCGGAGTTCAAGAAGGTTGATGTATTCTTCCTTACCTTTTTTAATCAATAGATGATGTATTTTCTTAAGATTGGATGGTCCGAATAGCAGTATATCAACCGGGGAATCAGAAGCGGATTTAACAATACCAACAACTTTTTCTTCTACTTTTGTTTCGATATCTACCGCCGTAGCAACCGCAATGACTACCAATTGAAAATCTTTGTCTTTCAGTAAGTTTAGACTCTGTATTGTCCTGAGCAAGGTTCCTTCACTATCCAAAGGAGAAGGGTGATCATAGACAGCATCTCCTTTTTTATACTGGACATTACTTTCTCTCCCCCAGTACGATGGGATTACCATTGTAATTTTCACTGACTTAAACCTATTTAAAAAAGAGTGGAATCAACCAGGAGATGAAAACCATTAATAATAAATAACCAATCAGGGCCCAATAAACAGGAAACCAGGGTTTTTCTTTTTCAAACAGTCCGGGACTCCATATAATATATTTACTGATTTTATTATAGTCCGGCGGATTGTCAAACAGGCTTACCAAAAGACCAACGAAAATACTTACCAGGCATCCAAAAAAGTTCCACCACAGCCAAAATATTTGTTCAAACCACAGATGCAGTATCAGGTTAAAAAATACACCGGAAACGATTCCTATAAATGCCCCTTTTGCGGTTACTCTCTTGAAAGCGACACCTAACAAAAATGCCGCCAATATTGGGCCATAAAAAGCAGAACCGACAATACCAACCGCTTCAATAACGGTTGAAGATATGTTTCCGACATAGTAGGCTAATAGTGTAATAATAATACCCCAAAACACTGTAGTCCCCTTGCTCCAAAACAAAAATGATTTGTCAGAGTTATCACTTTTTAATATTAATGGTTTGACAAAATCTTCCACAGATGCAGCACTTAAAGAATTGAGAGCTGAATCAAGAGATGACATTGCGGCTGCCAATACCGCTACAAATATCAACGCCTTGAATCCACTGGGGATATTATTCATAATAAATACCGGCACCATATAGTCTACTTTTCCCATTGAATTCACAATGTTAGTAAATTGTACGTGCTCTACTGCATAGGCGCCAATGGCAAGTCCGATAAGGACATATAGCAAACTAAGCGGAAAGCGGAAGAAACCATTGAATATTAACGCTTTCTTTGTCCCCGCTAACGTTGCGGCGCTTAATCCTCTCTGGGCCTGGGTTTGATCGCACCCGTAATAGGCCGATAATAAGAAAAACCCTCCTATCATCTGAGGCCAAAATGAAAAATCAACGCCATCTCCCAAGCCATGATGTTTAAAATCCAGTACCTGTAACCTATCAACCATTTTTAGTGATACGATTTCCCTAAAAGAACCGAATCCCCCAACTGCATCAATAGAATAGCCAATAATTAAAAAGGCGCCCATCAATAAAATTCCAAGTTGTAATACATCACTATAAATGACAGCTTTCATCCCCCCAATTGTGTCATACACTAAGGTGATTCCACCAATAAGCATAATAGTTATCCACAAAGGCATTTTAAAAACTGTTGATACAACAATGGCCGTCATATAAAGTGCAACCGCTGTAGCCAATCCCCGGCTGAAAAGGAATACACCGGAAATCAGGTACTTTACAGAAGAATTAAATCTCTTATCAAGGTATTCATAAACGGAAATCAATTCCAATTTTCTAAAAAATGGTATCAGGAATACCATCACGAAAATCATTGCAAGGGGTAACGCGAATTCTCCCTGCAATAACTTCATACCACCCCCCGGTTTCATAGCAACAAACGCAGGAATGGACATAAATCCAATTGCGGAGGTTTGCGTAGCAGCAGTTGAAATTCCTATAGCCCACCAAGGCATTTTTCTGCCACTGACATAATAATCTGTCTGATCATGCTGTCCTTTGCCAATTTTCCAACTCATACCTATTAGCAGGGAAAAGTATAAAACAAAAATCAAATAATCCAAAAATGACAAACTTCCGATTTGCTCCATTAAACTATCTCCTTCAGTTGATATTATTCATTCGTATATCATTAATTTGTGCAAAAACACGGATATTTCATCCGCAATTATACCATTGCTTATACTGCATAAAGCATCAATAAAAATGTTACTATGGCATTTTTTTTAAAAACAACCCTCATTCAATAGAATAATCCTCAAATCCATTACATTTGTATGAGTCGGTCCTATAATTATAAGATCATCCAATGATTTGAAAAATGTATATGAATCATTATTATCAAGAAATATCTGCGCTCCGTAACCGAGCAATCTTCCTCTATTGCACGTTTCTCCATCGGAAATCGCACCTGCTGCATCTGTCGGCCCATCTATCCCATCCGTACCGCAGCTTAAAACACAAATACCGTCCATTCCTTCAAATTCAATAGCGCATGCTAAAGCAAACTCCTGATTTCTTCCGCCTTTGCCGGTTCCCTTGACTGTGACTGTCGTTTCTCCCCCGGATAATAGACAAATTGGAAATTTTAACTTACTGTTTTTATCTATTATTAAGCTTTTTATATAATTTGCGTGAAATGCAGCAGCCTCCCTTGTTTCTCCTTCAATGGTATTGGATATAATATTGGGTTTATATCCAAGTTCTTTTGCTTTTGATTCTGCACCAATCAAGGCAATGCGATTATTACCAATAACAATATTTCGGACTTTGGTAAACACCCGATCCCCATCTTTTGGTGTTTCCGGAATATCTCCATGAATACCCTGTATAAAATGATTTATTATTGTTTGCGGTGTTTTATCGATCAAATCATATTTTTTCAGGACATTCAAAGCATCTGTGTACGTAGACGAATCCGGTACGGTTGGACCGGAAGCGATAACATCCGGTGGATCAAAAACAACATCAGAAATAATCAATGTTAGGACAGTAGCGGGATAAGCCATTTTTGCTAAAAATCCACCTTTAACACATGATAAGTGTTTTCTCACGGAATTTATCTCATTTATGGTTGCGCCGGATTTAATGAGATTACCGGTAAGGATTCCAATCTGTTCCAGGGAAACACCGGCAACCGGTAAAGTTAACAGAGCCGATCCTCCTCCTGAGATTAAACATAATATTAGTGTTTTTTCATCAGCTCTTTGAAGGACTTCCAGTAATTCCTTGGTACCATCCACTCCCTTTTTGTCCGGGATGGGATGACCCGCTTCAATAACGTTGATAAATTCAACAGGAACAGAATTTCCATAACTTGTAATGACCAGCCCGTCTGTTATCTTGTCTTGAAGAATCTCCTCAACACCAGCAGCCATTGCAGCGCTGGCTTTTCCACCTCCAACAACAATTATTTCATTAAAGTTACCCAAGTCATATTCCTGACCTGAAACCGTCATTCTGTTATCTCTTAGTTGTAAGTTGTTTTTAATGAGTCGTTTGGGATCTACGGCTTGTACACCAGCTTTAAATATGGATACTGCGTCTTTTCTTAAGTTATACAATAGTTTATCCGGTAAATCACAGAGGCACAGAGATATTAAAAGAAATAATTTTTCTTTTCGAGGAGTATAGATGGCACCGGTTGAGTGGGCTTACAAAGTAGGACGTTGAGATTGAGAGAAAACCCTCAAAAACGTTCTCTGCTATCTCTGTGTGCTCTGTGGCAAAACTGTATTTAATCGGCATAATCCATTGCCTTTAGCCAGGCAATTTGATAAGGAGCAAGAGTCAGATTTAAGAATTGATTTTCATCAATATGAAATTGTTGATTATTAAATAAATCTTCAAAACTATTAGCATGCGCGATCAAAGAGTTGCTGCAGTCCAAGCGGATATCTTGAGGTTCATCACTTACGTTGTGAAAACAGAGTATATGTTCATCGTTTTGCACGGAACTTCTAATAAGTGTAAAAACCGATCGGTGACAGTATAAAATTGTCTGTGCGCCATTCGGATGAAAAGCGTTTTCTTCTGACCGTATTTTGAGCATCCGTAAATAAGGATAAAATACTTTATGTCTTAACGAACTTTTATCTCTTAATTCCTTTTCAAGTATTTTTCGATCAATCTTTTCGCGGTTAATTGAGCGAGCCTGACCTGTTTGTTTAACACCATTTTCCCATCCGTGTGAACCCAAAAGACTATGAAAATATATCCCTGGGATTCCTCGTAGAGAGAGCATAATTGCCTGACTTGCGAGAAAGCGCCTGGCAACTTTATCAACGTCTTCAGAAGGAGAATCCGGATTCCCCAGGGCGTCGAGATAATTAATATTCAATTCATAAGGACTTTCCGATCCATCCGGATTTCTTTTATATGAAATATATCCACCAAGCTTTTTTACCCGATCACATATTAATTCAATCGCTTCACTATCAACTATGCCGGTCAATGGGGTTACACCGATCCCATCGTGAGACGCCAGGAAATTGAAGTATGTGCAGGAATCAGAAGGGAACTGAAGCGACTTTGCCCAATCAGATAATTTGCGTACATCTTTTGAATAGAAAGTATATAACAGCAATGGCGGTAATGTAAAATTGTAGACAATGTGTGCCTCATTTTCCCCATTTCCGAAATAAGATATGTTATCATGATGTGGGACGTTTGTCTCCGTAATTAATTGTACATTAGGTGCAACCTCCTCCAATATTGATCGGAATAGTTGGACAATTTTATGGGTTTGATTTAGATGAATGCAGGATGTTCCTATTTCTTTCCAAAGATAAGCTATTGCGTCCAACCGAATATATTGTGCCCCCATTTTGATGTAGAAGAGCATTACGTTAATAATATCGAGTAGTACCTCGGGATTTTTATAATTTAAATCAACTTGATCAGCACTAAACGTTGTCCACACTAATTTCTTCCCGGATTGAGTGGAAAAGGGCGTAAGCAGCGGCTGACTGCGTGGACGAGTGACATTAGAGATATCTTCATTTCCATGGAGGCAAATAAAATACTGCTTATATTTCTGATCGTCTTTAAGAAATTGCCTGAACCACTCACTCTTTACAGAAATATGATTTATGACAGCATCAAACATTAACTTGTATGTTTTCCCAATAGTCTCCACATGATCCCAATTACCTAAGTCAGGCTTCACACTATAATAGTCAATGACTGAAAATCCATCATCAGAGGAAAATGGATAAAACGGCAGGATATGAATACTATTAATAGAATCGTTTAATGTCCCACGGCAAAATTCGTATAATGTCTGCAAAGGTGGTTCAGATTCCTCATAAACGCTATCACCGTAGGTAATTAGAATTGAATCTTTTTCAGAAAACCCCCTAGTTGACGGACTTGAGTATGAACCGGAAAATTCTTTCATTATCAACTTTAGTTCCGACGTCAACATCTGTCCGTTTTCAGTACCATACAAAGTTTTGAGTATTGTAGATATCATTGAAGTGTTAATACGCTGTGCCATATTTGTACCATTTGCCAGATTAAAAACAGACCAATCCAGACTAATTACCATTTTAGAGAAGACATGAACTTATAGCATCAACTGACATCATATCCTACCTTATTTGAGCACAACCATTTTCCGTACTGCCTGAAAATTAGTCGTTTCAAAGCGATAAAAATATATACCTGACGCAAGACCCTTACCGTTGAAATTGACTTCATATATGTTTGCTTGACTTTCCTCATCAACCAATACTGCGATTTCTTTTCCTAATATGTTGTAGACTTTCAGTAAAATCCGACCGGGCTCCTTCACACCGAACCTAATGGTCGTTTTTGCATTGAACGGATTGGGATAGTTATTATTCAAAAAATTCAGTTCCGTTGGAAGAGTCTTTTTGGATTTTAACTGACTTTTTGGAATGATCTCTTTTGGTTGTGATTGCGATCTCCACCTTAACTGAGCTACGGCTTCACCCCCATTTTCATAATACTCCATTTTTATTGAATATTCCTGCCCGACTGTTAGGTTGATAGTCCCACTCCATTCAGCTGCAGGTTGATCTATCCATTTATCGATTAACTGTTGATCATTAACCCATAACCTCACACCATCGTCAGTATTGGTATAAAAAGTGTAGGTTTCCGAAAAGAAGGGAGTGACTGTTCCTGTCCATCTGACTGAAAAGTTATCAGTGCCGACCTGGTTTGCAGGCCAACCATTTCCCCAATTAAAATCTATTTGCGAATCAATCTGTGTACTATAATAACTATTAAAGTTCATTCCTTTGTAGTAATTAGCTTTCAGTCCATTACCGTTTGCTGATTTTCTAAAGAGCGCACCAATAACATCACTTGAATCATAGTCCGTTGCAAATGCCTGGGCCATAATATTTGTTGTTTCTGTCAGAGTAATAAGGCCTGTATAATACGTGGAAGTGTCAGAGGGGTCGCTGCCATCAAGAGTATAGTAAACATCTGCATTAGTTGGCTCATTCACAGTTATTGTGACTTCAACGTTATCTGTAAAAATTCCTCCATTGGGCCTTATGACAGGATTACTGCATATTGGCTTGGGCGGAGGGGCACTTGCCGAAAAACTTATCACAATCGTTCTTTCTATGTTAACTGATGTTGATGGAACTGAAACGATGATTACCTCTCCATCGGGAGATCTACCGGTAACATTGAATGGCATAGCGCTCTCTTTTCTCCCGAGATAATCAAAAGATACATTTTCTCCATCTACCGTTATTGATTCCGGATGTTCAGTCCAACCAATAGGTTTTCGCAAACGGACAACCCAGGAACGGCTTGACAAAGCACCTGTAAAAGTTCCTTGTGCAGGTTCAATTCTTACCGTTATCGTTTTCGTTGTATTATCCACAGTAGCTTCAAAATCAGTTTTACGATACTCTCCGGATTTATAGTCATTGGTGAAAGTATCATCTTCGTATAAAACCGCTCGCGCAATTTGGCTTGTGTTCGGGTAAATATATAGGGTAATCGGATTCCATGTTTTTTCACTGGAATACTGCATATCAGGCGCCAAAGGAACAATGGTTCCTTCTTTAACAAAAATCGGCATTTGCTTTAGGGATGAGACGGTCGCTGTGATAACTTGCGGACCGTTAATCACATCGCCCGTCCACTGATTAATCCAGTTCCCGGGTGGAATCCATACGCTTCTGCTGTTGCCGGAAGCTACAATTGGAGCGATCAAAATCCCTTCCCCTAACAGATATTGATCGTTGCTCCCGGCTCCTGGATAACCTGGATAATCCAGATCACACCGTTTTATGATCGGCTCACCGGTGTCGTAGTTTTCCCGCGCTGCAGTATAGAAAACAGGCAGCAAACGCATTCGCATTTGCACATATTTCCGGACTACTTCCTCGGCTGGCACTGCATATTCCCAGGGATCCCTGGTTACACCCTTTGTACAATGAAGCCTGAAGATAGGAGAGAGAGCTCCGAATTGAACCCAGCGAACGTATTGTTCTGTTGTAGGTGTTCCTATATGCCCGCCTAAATCGGCACTTACGTAAGCAAAAGGAGCAAAAACACCAGAGTATACTGCATTCCTTACTTCACTTTCTAAAGAGTTAAAATAATAATAAGTATCGCCGGTCCACTGCATAGAGTAACGATGTGAGGCAATATTAGGCGCGCTGTTAAGACTACCATTGTCAATCCCATCTACATTCGCCATTATGAACGGTCGTCTGTCAGGAAAATAATCTTGGGTAATCCAGTGGTATATGTACATGCCGAACACTTCTTTATTGATCCCATCAGGCGGCCTGATACTGGTGTACCAATTTCTGTCATACCACCAGACATCTAATCCAATATCGAATTTTCCCCTTAAGCCGCTGTTACGGTAAGCCACTTCAATAGGGTCTAATGCATCCGCTTGGGGTTCCGGATGATCGTTGAACATAATCTTCACATGTCTGTTATGAGCACTAGTAAGAAAGCCCTCCATATCGGGAAACAGGCCGGTATTTACATTATACCCAATGGAGGCACCAATTCGCCAGTCTGTATCGACAACAAAACCATCAAGAGGAATATTTTTTGTTCTATAGGTATCGATTTTGTCCAAAGCTTCTTGCTGTGTGTAAGCATAATAGCGGCTATCCCATCCTCCCAAGGCATAGAGCGGTATTAACTCAGTTCTTCCGGTCAATTGCAAATACTCGCTTCGCAGCTTTCGACTATTTCCCCCCGGCAGGAAGATATACACATCCGGAGCATGGTTATTGAGGTCCCAGCCATTAACATCATTGTCAGGGCTTCCTGCCGGTGCAAGATTGTACCCCCAAGCGGCCGGCACATAACGGGGAGTATCTGCAAATGCCCACACTTTTGTCTGGGAATTTGGGTGGGGGATCCACATTCGATTATTTGAAAAGAAAGCAGCATCAGTCGGCATAGACCAAAGCGCGGTACCATCCGGCTCGGCGATACTAATTCCATCGAGCGACTGAGCATTGGATGGGACTTTCACTGTGAAATCAGACGTTTTGATTAAAACATAACCGGCGATGGAATCCCTTATCACATAAGCTCCCGGCCAGTTTGCACGCCCGGTTATATGGAATGTTTTGCGATCCTCAAATAATCCATTCGGTCCTTTTTGTTCTAGTCGCACCAACGTAGGTGATAGAACCTGAACCCGAACATTCCCAACTATTTCTTCATGTGTCTGGCTGAAGACAGTGGCAGGGTTTAAAAAGATGACAGTCAGACAGACAGAAAAAACTTTCCCGAAATGATTTATGCGATTCATGAGTTCCTTTATAAAATATCTAATTGGCATACCCGCCAGAGGACGGGCAAGAATGCCGTGTATTTTTGCGTGTTTATCTAACTCATCCCTGTCCCTTTTCTTCATAGAGAAGGGAACTTTCTTTTACTGTTTTGTGATCTATTAAATGAACTTTTAATTCATCAATTCCTCAATCTATATTACCTAACACTTCTTTATTTTTAAAACGAATAACTTTGTAGTCTAATTGATTCAAGATAAATGTTCGTAACGTATCATAATCTTTTTGCGTTTCATGAATTCCACCGTCAATCTCAACAATTAACTTACACTCATGGCAATGAAAATCAGTAATAAAGAACCTTTTTTCATCTTCATACTCGAAAAAGATGGGAAACTGGCGGTTAAACTTTTTATTTAAAATTTTTCTGTTGCGAACAACTTGCCAAAATGCATCTTCAGCCGGAGTGCTGTGGGCACGGTGGTATCTGCAAAGTTCCGTTACACTAAATCCCATAATAAATTCATATACTTCTTCCTCCTCCTGCCTGTCGGCCTTTGGCGGATAATAGAGAGGGGGACCGAGGGGGTGAGTTATAATACATTTTTTTCTTTCAGATTAGTCTGCATTCGTGCAATACTGAAAACTCTACGAAAATACGCAGGTGCTGACTGGGAACTATTAACGATGTTTAAATATCGCTACCGTGTCGTTATTGCGAGCAACCATTATCTGTGTCTGACCAGATGCATTTTCTATTGTCTTGAATTGACGAATTTCGCCAGTGACCACAAAACCACTCTTTTGCAGCATTGCCGGGGTAAATGATCCTGTACCGTCGCCGAGTAACAAACTTCCATAGCTGGCATCATACCTGCCCAAATCAGGAGGCACACCGCTGAAATTGCCACCAAGGAGGAGGTCTTGAAATCCGTCTTCATCGAAATCATCGACTAAAATTGTGTAGATTGGAGAAAACTGGGCTTCAATAGGAAGGTTTTTCTTGGTGAATGTTTCGTCGCCATTATTTATCAATATAACTGAAGCAAACTCTACTGCTTTTCTTATTTCAGCGGCCTTCAACTGATCCGGGGTAAAAATATCCCAAATTGTTTCACCGGCAAAATCAGCATAAGTAGGATACTTTTCCTGCAAAGATGGAATATTATTGACAAATTGGTCTCTGGATGCTAAAGGATACGATTGGGTTCCATTAAAATACGTAAGTATTTGCTCTGGTTTATTATTTCCGGAAAAATCATTAATAAATAACTGTATGGGTCTTTCCTCAGACGCTTTCAGAAATGAGTTCAAACCCAAATTACCAACTACAAGATCTATAAATCCATCTTCATTAAAGTCTCCCGCAGCTAATGTATTCCACCAGCCCAAAGTATTTTGAAGACCGTATTTATCAGTGACATCAGTCAGTATTCCACTATTGTTGTAAAATATCTTGATTGGCATCCACTCGCCTATTAACACAAGATCCTGGAAATTATCGTTGTTCAAATCAATCCAGACTGCATCCGTAACCATGCCAGCCTCAGATAATGCTGGCGCATATGTTGACGTTCCATCTGTGAATTTTCCCGCACCGTCATTTATCAAGAGATAACTTTTTGGAATGGTGCCATACTCCCGGGGCACTGAACGACTGCCCACAAATAAATCGGTATCACCGTCATTGTCAATATCAATGGGTTTAACACACGCACTGTTCGCATAGATATCCGGCAAGGCGGCTTTTGTTTTTACAAACCGACCGTTGCCTTTACCAATGTACAGGCAGTCTTTTAAAGGTTCCATTTTGGCAAAATATTCATTGCCACCTTTGGCTACATAAAGGTCAGGAAATGCATCATTATTGGCATTAAAAAATACTGCATCCACTCCTTCACTACGACTATCAAGGAAAAACGTTGAATCAACAATTGCTGTGAAGCCTCCCTGATTATTCTGTAAATAAATCCCACCTGGTTGATGTTTTCCTCCTCCAAGGTATAAATCGGTTAAACCATCATTATTTACATCCGCTACATCGAAAGCTGGACCCTCCATGGATAAAAAATGCGGAATAAAGGGTTCACGATTAAACTCAACGAAAGTGTTTTCCTGATGCTTATAATCAATTTGTGTCTGTTCAGTGATGTCCTGAAATATTACAGCAGCATCAATCGTGGATCTATAACCATAACTGCCCGAAGCATCCGCTTGATTTAGTTTAATTTTCCGATTAACCATTATATTTGATAAAACCTGATATTCACCCGTTGGCCAAATGACAATTAACGAGTCAATGGCATCAATATTACCCAGACCAAAATTTAGCACAGGTTCCACGGAAGATTGAAATCCTCTGGTTGGCATTAACTCTTGAAAAAGAGTTTTTTCATGGGCATAGATCAACACTTTGGAACCAACTCCAAATGTGTTTTGATCTTTACCGATTAACTGCACCTTAACGTAATTGTTTACGTTAACGGAATCATTATTTCCCCTGTAAAGAAGATTCTTATAAATAGAGGCTCGCATATTTGTATTATTTACAACGAAATCAATTCCACCATCATTATCAAAGTCAGCATACGCCGTACCACTGGAAAATCCCGGATCGCCGAGACCCCAATCATTAGCGCGATTTTTAAAAGTCAGGTTGCTTTGGTTATGAAAGGCATAATTTGGTATAGGAACGCTGGGAATGCGTTGAACAATTTCATCAAGCTTATTTATGTCTATAGGGGAAGGACTAGATTGTGAAGTACGCGAACCAATCTCCATCTGTATTTCATTATTCTTAATGTAGTTCAGATAATCCATATCGTTAGGTCGGCGATAAATTCCATTGCTGACGAATAAATCTTTATAACCATCATTATCCATGTCCACCAAAAGTGTAGACCAGCTCCAGTCAGTCGCATGAACACCAGCCAGCTGACCTATTTCGCTGAACAAATTGAATTTGGTGTTTGAACCGCTAATTGGGTTAAGTGCCTGCCCTCTATTGAGCATTAGCATATTTCTACGATATTGATGATAATAACCGAATCGCAGTTTTACACCTTGAATATCATATCGATCGGCAAAGACCGACGATTTTCTAATATCCTCTTGTTCCGGCATCATATCTAAAACCATTATATCCAGCAAACCATCATTATTTATATCCCCTAAGTCATTCCCCATAGAAGCGCTGCTGGTGTGTCCAACGGAGGATCTTAGTGCTTCTGTAAATGTTCCATTTCCATTGTTATAATACAGATAATCATCCTCGTGAAAGTCGTTTGAAATATAAATATCGGGGTATCCATCCCAATTAATATCGCCTACAGCCACACCTAGTCCATAGCCCAATATACTTTCATAAATTCCGGATTCCTCGGTCACATCAACAAAGGTTCCATTTTCATTTCTGTATAACTTGTCACCGGCTTCATAATCTCTTTCATTCCTTAATTTAATCTGGCCATATGTCCCTTTAGAGTGAATCGAATGATTCAACAGGTACATATCAAGATCATTATCTAGATCATAGTCGAAAAATGCAGCTTGCCTTGACAACCCTTTAAAATCAAGACCATACTCTGAAGCGCTTTCCGTAAAAGTGAGGTCCTTATTATTGATAAATAACTGGTTAGCGCCTTTTTTATCTAAATAAATAGATTGGCAAACATAGATATCCAGGTAACCATCCCCATTCACATCTGCCATTGTAGTTCCGGTGGTCCAACCTTGATTGCTGCCACCGACTCCTGCCGTTTTCGTAATCTCCTCAAATTGAAAATCACCTTTGTTCAGGTATAGACGATTGGAAACCATGTTTGCGGTGAAATAAATATCAGCTAATCCGTCATTATTTATATCACCAACCGCTACTCCTCCGCCATCGTAAAAATAAAGGTAATTAATGCTATTGAATAATGGCTCTTCTTTAAGAGTATTTTCAAAAACGATATTAGTTTTCCTTGAAGAAAGCTTTTTAAACAGGGGTTCGGTGGAAACACCCTTCTGGCAGGAAGAATGAATAAAAATGGTTCCCATTCCGATTAGGATTACGAGAAACTTCAGTCTAATATTCATATTTGAAAGTAGATTAGTGAAGGAGATAAAATAAGGGTTCGATTTTAACTGCATAAGTATTATTCCTAAGTATTGATAAAATTTGAAATGTTCAAGTTTTTTAACTCCATAATGATTGCTCCTCTATTCTAACTTAACGTCCCGGTTGAGGTTGTTCAACAATATGAAGGAGTCTATCACGTTCAATATGAAAATCCTTTTCAACCCGCTTACTAATAACCCGGGTTCTGTATTAGGTTAGGGTTTGCATCCAACTGAGTCTGTGGTATGGGAA
>CAZIFK010000006.1:0-55623 GCA_964538995.1 uncultured bacterium | reverse complement strand
GATTCATTCAATTTTGATCTTAACACCGAATCAACTTTGGTTTGGGCTTCGGTCAATATAGAATAATACCCGTTCTGATTTGAAAAAGTGATTTCCCGTTTCAGCCATTCTTCAAAGAAATATTCAGGGCTCACTCGAATCGTTTTCGTCAGACTCTGAAACGAGTTCCCTACCATTCCCAAACCGATATGCCAGTGGGCCTTTGGTCTATATTTTCTTAAATAAAGTTTCAGATTTTTGGAAATAACCGAACGACCAAACGTAATTAGTAAATTCGGTTGTAAATTTTTATCGTCTTTTTTAAGTATAAAATCAGCAGACTTTATGACATTTCTTACTGGATGGAGATTGCTTATAATATCCCCCACAATTGGGATATCAATTCGATTCAACAATCCAACTATTTCAGCGTTGGGTTCTGACTGCCCACCTAAAATCAAAACTTTTTGGGCAGTATTCAACACATCTTGAAGATCCTGCCAATCTTTATCATTTATTATTTTTTCTATTCTACTTTTTCTCTGGGAATTCTTCGGCCTTGCGGCAAACACAATATCATCCAGACTGTCGGGATAAAACGGTTCTCGGATAGGAATATTTAAATGCACTGGTCCACGAGCTTCTGTCATTGCCAGATTCAAGGCTTCTTCTGCGACGCTTTGATTCTCTTCATCAAATACAAAACTGCCTTTTACATGTGGTTCATACACGCGTTCCTGATGAATTGTTTGTCCATCCCACTGATCAATCCATTCCGGTGGACGGTCTGCCGTTAGGATAATTAAGGGAACATTCTGGTAAAACGCTTCTGTGACCGCCGAGGCGAAATTCAGAGCCGCTGTTCCTGATGTGCAGACCAAGGCAACAGGTTCGCCGGACTGCTGCGCCAAACCCAACCCCACAAATCCGGCAGAGCGTTCGTCTGTGATAGAAATGATTTCAATGTTGGGATGTTTACCAATTCCAATGAGCAATGGCGCGCAACGGGAACCGGGGCAAAGAACAGCTTTCCTGACACCTTTTTGTGCACAGATTGCCACTAAATTATAGATGTGCTGGGTGTTCTTTATACGCGCAGTGTTCATCGTGTTTTCAATTTATTTGTCTCTGTGTTCTCTGCGTCTCTGTGGCTATTCCCATTCATTACATCCAGTAAAGTCTGGCACTTCAACGCAGTCTCATCCCATTCTTTTTCCGGGATTGAATCATGGGTAATGCCTGCTCCGGCGTAGAGCACTGCACGGGTTCGTAATATCTGCATACAGCGCAAATTCACATAAAGTCGGGAAACACCTCCTATATTTACCGGACCTAAAAACCCGCTGTAGAATTCACGACGCAAATGTTCATTGGCTACAATAAATCGCAGCGCAGAAAATTTTGGCATCCCGCAGACAGCAGATGTGGGATGAAGGAGATGAAGCATCACAGTACCCAATTCGGGGAAGTGGACTTCATTCAAATCTACAGTGTATTCCGTTTTTAGATGAATTATATTTCCCGCTCGGATGGATCGCGGGCCCGTTTCTTCAAATTCCCGAAGACGAATGGTTTTGAATTGTTCAATGATATACCGGTTCACCATGGCTTGTTCTTCAATTTCTTTCTGGTTCCATGCCGCTTCCGATAATTCTGAATCGTTCGAAAATTTTTGTGTTCCGGCCACAGAAACTGTTCGAAAATGATCATCTGATAATTCTATGAGAAGTTCTGGTGTGGCACCCATCCATGTTCCGCGACCGGGAATGGAGACCAAACTTACAAACGCATCCGGGTAGGCTTTTTCCAATCGATTGAATTGCTCAACTACATCAAATTTGTCAGATAAAGGTTCATCCAATGTTCTAGCGGAAACCACCTTTTCAAATTCTCCTTCTTCAATGGCTTCAATGCCATTTTCCACCATTTTAATGAAATGAGCTTTCTCTCCTGATATCTCTGTATCAGGTCGGATATTTAAATGGTAGGGTGTTTTTTCATTGGATTTAGATTGTTTCTCTACCTCTGCCCAATATTTTTCTAATTTAGTCTCATCTTCCATGTCCCATCTTCCATCTTCCATCTTCCATGTCCCATCTTCCATCAAAGCTATATGAACATCTGCTTTCAAGAACAAAGTCTCGTTCCCTTCAGGATTCATGAACGGACTTATGGCAAAACCTTTCTTACACTTTTGAAGATTCAATCTTCCTTTTGTCGAGCCCGGAGACAAATCAGCAAGAAAGTGAATATACTTTTCCCGTGGACATCGCCATAAGGCCACAGATGCATTTTGCTTCATGGCAGCAATCCAAAAATCTCTCATTGATTGCTTTTTTATGTGAGGATTTTTGATAGAAATATTCTTGCTCAATGATTGGTTTATTTTGATTTCACCACCGCTAATGTTAATCGAGAGACACAAACCAATTGATCCTCATCATTGGTAATACGAATATCCCAAACATGGGTTCGCTTTCCGATATGAGCCGGTACTGCAACTCCGAATACCCATCCCGATCTTGCTGTTTTGATATGGTTTGCGTTGATTTCTGCACCGACGACAAATACGTTTGGATAGTCCACGTTAATGGTTCCTGCAATACTGCCAAGCGTTTCAGCAAAGGCAACGGACGCACCACCATGAAGCGTTCCCATGAGTTGCTTTGTTCGACCATCCACGGGCATTTTACCCTCCACCTTTTCTTTTGATGCACTCGTAATAACAATACCGAGATTTTCAGCAAGAGTATCTTTCTCTTTACTTTGGATTAATTGTAATAATTCATTTTCACTCATGTTTTTTTCCTATATACAGGGTACAAACCCCAAACGTTAATGGAATAGCACGACAGTTTTTCAATCCCACCGATTCCATCAGCGCCACAAATTCTCTCCGAGTGGGAAAATCCATAATAGAATCAGCCAAATATTCGTATGCAGAAGGATTTGTCGTAAAAATTCGTGCCAATTTTGGCAGCAATCCATTCAGGTAAAAATTGTAGAAGGTCCGCCAGAACCCCGGTTCTGGTGTAGTAAGTTCCAACACCATAACCTGTCCCTCCGGAACAATGATTCGCTTCATTTCTAGTAATGCTTTTTCTTTATCCGGAATATTGCGAATCCCAAATGCAATGGCAGTCACATCAAAAGCATTGTCTTCAAACTCAAGATTTGTGGCATCCCCCCATTTCAGTTCAACCTTATCCAACAGATTCTGTGAAGTAATTTTTTCAATCCCCCTATCCACCATTTCCTGGACGAAATCCACACCCACAACATTTATATCCGTATTGGTTTTAGCACAATCCAAAGCCAAATCACCCGTGCCTGTAGCCACGTCTAAAAAACGATGAGTATTAAAAAAATTCATTTCTTTTATAGTGCGCTTTCGCCACGTTACGTCTCGTCGGCCCGAGAGTAATCGATTCAAAAAATCATACTTATCTGTCACAGAAGAAAAAATTTCTTTAACAATACGGATACGTTGATCATCTGTCATTTCTTTCACTGAGGGATATTTACTCATTTAGGATTCATTCCATTATTAAGTAATTGGCAAAGACTATTCACCCATTCATTTACTTTCACGGATTCAGGGGATTCATGGCATACCTTCAGGAATCGATTCAGAACACTATCAAGGATAAATACTGCTTTTTCAATATCCAAATCCTTATCCAATTCATTCCGATCTATGCCGTCTTGGATAATCTCGCTTAAATATCCTGCCGATAGTTTCCTAAGTTCCATCAATATTTCGTAGCTATGTGGTGAATCCGATGTATATAAAATCCGAAAATATATTCGGGCCAGCCTGGGATGATCCTGTATGAACTGAACCCCTGCATGCATGATCTTTTCCAATCGGGTGAAAAACGGATCATTTTGACTTTTATCCCTAACGGCTCGAAGATAATTTTTTACATTATCCAGTGCTAATCCGTAAACATAAGCAAATAAGCTGGATTTAGTTTTGAAGTAATTAAAAAGAGAACCTTTTGCAATACCCGCAGAATCTACAACCTGATTCATAGAAGCACTTTGGTACCCTTTTTCAGCAAATTCCTTGATACTGGCATCCAGAATCCGATTTTGTTTATCGGGTGTAAGTCGATTGAAGGATTTAAGTGTTAGTTGTTCCATAATAATCAATATTGACCGGGTGGTCAAATTAGGCAATTGTTTGGTAAAAATAACATATAATATTTAAGAAATTTAACCGTTCTTCTCAAAATAATTTCACTCATCGAGACTTTATTCCTCCGGCATAAAATAATCGTATGAATCGGACTTGACTTAATCGGCATAGCCATTGAGTTAAGAGCGATGATACTCCCCAGTCCTAAAGTCAAGTCTCCTCCTTCGTTGGATTCTTAACTCTAGTCCTGTGATAATTTTGATGGTTTTCATACGACTAACTCTTACCAGTTTAATATATGCATATAATAATCTTTTACACGAATACAGTTCATATTGTTTGCTTGTAAATAGTTTCCATGTGAATTATTATATTGCATTTATGTCCTGACAATATATAATTTAAATATTCTGTACCATTTATCTTATTTTCTATATTCATTAGAATGCATAATTAATGCATTCATTGATATTTGAGAATAACGAAATGTATTTGGATACAAAAAACGAACATTCATTTAAAAATAGTGAAAATATTATTAAAATCCTTTGCTAAACCTTATGTGTGAAGAAAAAAGACTTAAAATTTGTTTGTTTGAGACGGAAAACGTAGTCATTAGCGGGGCTATGGGCAAGTTTTCCAACGAAAAACTGGCGAATTTTAAACTTTTTAATTTGTGCAATAGGTTTTTCAAAGGGTTCTATTAATAGTTAGATACCCAAATGAGCTATAATTATCAAAGTTTGTCTATTAATCGACTCTCTATCATCGGAGCAGGTCAGATAGGTCCGGACATTTGCCTACACTTTTCCAAAGTCTTTTCAAAACATCATGTTGAATTGGTTCTTTTGGATATTTCTGAAGATGCACTTACCGATGCAAAGGTTAAAATAGAAAAAAAAATACAAAGAGGCATTGAAACCGGCGCATTTAAGCCCAACGTGGCTGAAGCCATGAGAAACAGCATTACATATACCTCGGATTATAAAAGTATAGCCGGATCGAAAATAGTATTAGAAGCCGCCACGGAAAATGAAAAAATAAAAAATCTAATCTTTCGCCAAGCAGAAGAAATTTGTGATAATCAATGTTTGTTCTTATCAAACTCATCCCATATGCGACCAGAAGTCATTTTCCAAAATATTGGGATTAAAAAACGCTGCCTGGTCACCCATTATTTTTTCCCGGCAGAACGTAACCCTGTTGTAGAAATTATTCCCGGAGAAGAAACCAGCAAGAGCATTACAGATATACTTCTTGGTTTCTATGAAGCTATTGGGAAGGTTCCAATAAAAGTGAAAAGTTCTTACGGTTATGCGGTAGATCCCATTTTCGAAGGTCTGTGTCAAACCGCCATTTTATGTCTTGAAAAAGGTTATGGTACCGTTAAAGAAATTGATGCTGTTGCCCGGAAATCTCTCGGTTTAGGTGTCGGTCCATTTACAGCTCTTGCATTAACCGGCGGAAATCCCATTACAAATCACGGATTGGACGAAATGAGCCATGAACTTATACCTTGGTTCAGGTCTCCCAAAGCCTTGCAGGATGCTGTTAAAAATAACACATCGTGGGATATAGCAAAACGAGGTGAAATAATAGAAACTTCTTCTGAAAAGGAAGCAATATTAGAAAAGCAATTCCTCGGTGCTTATTTTGCCCTGTCTTCTTACATAATGGATATTGAAATTTGCAATCTACACGATTTGAATATGGCTTGTGAAATTGCACTGGTTGTAAAAGCTCCTTTTACATTAATGAACAAAATTGGCCTCAATAATGCTTACCAAATTGTAAAAGATTTTTGTGCCGAACATAAAAGTTTTCCAATTCCAGAATCTCTAAAAAATGCGAAAGCTTCAGGAAAATGGAAAACCTCACATCTGGTTAAATCAGTGAAAGATCACGTTGCTCTTTTTACTATACGCCGGCCTAATGTTTTAAATGCATTGAATCTTGATGTTATCGTGGATTTAGAAGCAGGGTTGGTTGAAGCAGAAAATGATGACTCCATTCTCGGATCAGTCATCACCGGTTTCGGCGTAAAAGCCTTTGTCTCCGGAGCGGATATTCATATGCTTGCTTCACTAAAAACGCCGGAAGACGGCTACGATAACGCCCGGAGTTTCCAAGTGGTTTTCAGTAGAATTCAGAAACTGAAAAAACCGGTAATCTGTGCCATGAACGGATTTGCCTTTGGCGGTGGAAATGAACTCGCCATGTCCTGCAGTATGAGAATTTGTAAAAAAGGATTACCCATATTGGCCTGCCAACCTGAGGTGAATCTTGGTTTTATTCCCGGTGCCGGAGGAACACAACGTCTACCGAGATTGATCGGTATAGACACCGCTGCCGAAATATTACGCACTGGCCGTCCCGTATCTTCATCTGAAGCAGTAAAAATTGGATTGGTTGATAGAGAAATTGAAGGAGATCTTTTAACAGAAGGAATTTCCCTTGTGAAGCATATTACTGATGGATCATTAGCTGTGACGTCCATGGTGGAAGCTCCCATGAAATATAGCGAAAAAATTCCAGATGTTGAATTGGGGCATTTAAGCAAAACCATTGATTCAATCCTGACTAATACCATTTATAGAGGTGCTGAAATGACTTTGGATGATGGCTTAGAATTTGAGGCAAGGCAGTTTGGGGAATGTATGAAGACAGAGGATATGAAAATCGGCTTGAAGAATTTTCTGGAAAACGGCCCAAAAGTAAAAGCGGAATTTGTTCATAAATAAAATGGACAAGGATTAGAAAAAATGAAAATATTTAATTTTTACATATTTAATACATTAACCGCGTTGATGTTTGGATTGACACGGTCAATCCATTCCAATAATTTATATTTATGTATCAGATTAAGTCGCTTATGAAATACAAACTCGGGGTAGATATTGGCGGAACATTCACAGATTTTTTCCTGGTGTCGGATAAAGGTGAATCTATGATGCATAAAACACTGTCCACGCCGGAAGATTCATCCATTGGATTTATTACTGGGATCAAAGAATTAGCTGAAAAACTCTCGATTAACGAAGACGAATTCATCCAAAGTATTGAAACAATTGTTCATGGAACAACCATCGCCACCAATACTTTACTAATGCTGAAAGGTGCTAAAACGGCATTAATCACCACAAAAGGATTTCGTGACGCACTTGAAATGCGACGAGGCATTCGCGAAGAGCAATATAATAACCATTACAAAAATGTGACCCCATTGGTACCTCGTTATCTACGATTAACCTTGGATGAACGGATTAATGCCGATGGAAATGTAGTAACACCTGTGAATGAATCAGAACTGGAAGGTATTGTTGACAAGTTAAAGTCTGAACAGGTGGGATCTGTCGCTGTTTGCTTTATGAATTCCTACTTGAATGATACCCATGAAAAACAAGTCACGGAATTTTTACGAAATAAATTAAAAGATGTTTTCATTACGGCATCTTACGAAGTATTGCCCTCAATTCGATTTTATGAACGAATTAGCACAACGGTTGTAAATGCCTATATCGGTGTAGTCGTTGACAAATATATTGTCTCATTACTGGCCAAGTTAGAAGCACTGAACTTTAAAGGTGGTTTCTCAATCATGCAGTCCAACGGCGGTGTCGTTTCACCCGATGTTGTTCGAAAAATTCCCGCGGTGACTGTTTTATCCGGTCCCGCAGCTGCACCCATCGCCGGTGCTTTTTATGTTGATATGCTTGGGTTTGATAACTGCATTACGATAGATATGGGTGGTACAAGTTTCGATGCCAGCATGGTGGTGAATGGTCAATGCGTTACAAGCATCGAAGGGGATATAAACCGCTATAGAATTGCACTTCCTTCACTGGACATTATAACCATTGGAGCCGGCGGTGGAAGCATTGGCTGGGTTGACAGCGGTGGATTGCTTCAAGTGGGACCTCAAAGTGCAGGATCATTGCCAGGGCCTGTTTGTTATGATAGAAACGGCGATGAACCTGCTTGCACAGATGCTGACTTAATTTTGGGTTATCTTGACCCGAATTTCTTTGCCGGTGGCAAATATCCTCTCAATAAAGAAAAAGCTATAAAGAAATTAAAGGATAAATTAGCAGACCCTCTTGAGCTTTCTCATATTGAAACTGCCGCTGGAATGTATCGAGTCATTAATATGAACATGGCACAGGGAGTCCGCCAGGTATCGGTAGAGCGAGGTTATGATCCCAGAGAATTTTTAATGATTGTTGCCGGTGGCGCCGGCCCCATCCACGCTGGGGAAATATGCCGTGAATTAGAAATCCCCATGTTTGTTGTTCCCAATGTTGCTCCCATCTTCTGTGCGACTGGTATGCTTTTAGGCGACCTAAAACATGATTATGTCCGGTCTTATATCACACGATTTTCTGATATTGATAAAATGTTTTTCCTTAATCTATACGATGAAATGAAACAGGAAAGTTTTGATACACTTTCCCAGGAAGGAATCAGTCAAGATAAGACAGAATTTATTCCAACCTTGGATTTACGCTATGTAGGTCAATACCATGAGGTTCCTCTTCAGGTCGAGATGATTGACATTTCTTCATTCAATCTGGATAACATTAAGAATGAGTTTCATAGAGAACACAATCGCCAATTTGGATATTCACTGGAAGAAGAAGGTACGGAATTGGAAATTATTAATGTTCGTTTACGGGCAATTGGACTAACCCAAAAACCTAATAGTTTTGCGAAAATAGATGAGTCTGATCCGGTTAAAAATCCTGATTTTGCTTTAAAATGTCAACGGGATACTTATATTCCGGAATTGAATGACTTAAATGAAATTCCTGTCTACGATGGAGAAAAGCTAACGGGAAAATACACCATCGAAGGACCCGCAATTATTGAACAGATTAACACCACCATTTTTCTTGGAAAAACATACAATTGCAATACAGGAATAGGTGGTTCATTCATTGTTTATAACAAAGATAAATACCCCAATGGATTTGACATTACAAAGAAAAATTAATTGAATTAAAATGGTTAAGATAGATAAAATTCTCCTTTCAATTTTCCAGCGAGCTTTTAAATCCATCACAGATGAAATGAGCATTTCATTAACCAAAACAACTCGATCACCCATTTTATGTGAAGCAAAAGATTTTGTCACTGGGTTATATGATGCGAAAGGTCAGATGCTGGAGCAAACGGAAAATTTACCTATTCTGTCATTCTCATTGGGTCCCGTATGCCGGGTGATACTTGATCAATATGGAGATAATATTTTCCCGGGTGATGTCATTATCCATAACGATGTGTTCTCCATGGGGAACCAGAATAATGATGTGGCCATTTTTAAACCCATTTTCCACGAGGATACCCTCATTGGCTGGGCGGCAGCAAAAGGACATCAGGCAGATATCGGCGGCGCAGTTCAGGGCGGGTACAATCCCAAGGCGACCGAAGTCTGGCAAGAAGCCATTCGGATTCCGGCTGTCAAACTCTATGAAAAGGGTGCATTGAGAGAAGATGTTTGGAATCTCATATTTGCGAATATTCGATTAACGATGGTTCAGGAAGATATTAAAGCGCAAATTGGCGCATGTACCTTGGGTGAGAGACGACTTCAGGCTCTGGTAAATAAATATGGAATTGAGACGTTTGACGCACATAAAAAAGAATTATTTGATGCAACTGAAACGATGATGCGCAGTGAAATCGCTGCCATTCCCAACGGCGTTTATCATGGCGACAGTATGGTTTTTTACGATGGTAAACATAAGGGAACAGAATTTACTGTTCGCGCAAAAGTAACCGTAAAAGATGAATCAATTACATTTGATTTTTCTGATTCATCTCCCCAGACGAAAGGATTCGTCAACGGAACATACACATCTACATGCTCTGCGATTACATTGTCTTTTCTTCAAATGGTAAATTCAAATATTCCTCACAACGAAGGAATGATAAAACCCCTAACATACATTGTACCTGAAGGAATTATTTTGAATGCATCATACCCGGCAGCAACAACCTTTGGGAATCACTTATGTCCCCAGGTTGCCGATTCTATCGCCAAGGCTCTTAGCAAAGCAATTCCGGATAAAATTACCGCTGGTTGGAATCATTTACTCTGCTCATTGTTCACAGGTAATCATCCAAAAACGAATGAAAAATATGTGGATATTTGTTTTCTTGGGCTAAAAGGTGGTTCAGGAGCATTGAAAGGTTCAGACGGCTATGACCATATTGGGATGATTGATGCATCGGGGGGTATATTAGATCAGGATTATGAAATGTTTGAACAACAAACACCCCATACACTTTTACATCATGAATATTTACAAGACTCTGGTGGCCCGGGGCAATGGCGCGGCGGTTTGGGTGTTGTGACAAAAATCAAACTAGGTGGCGATGATACAACAATGGTTGTGTTTGGAGATGGAGATGTGAAGCCCCCCTACGGTTTATTTGGAGGAAAAACGAGTGTATTGAATAAAATTTCTCTCACCTATCCCAATGGAAAGAAATTAGTTCCGATGAGCAAAGATATGATAGAAGGAATCCCCAAAGGGACTCTGTACTACCAGATAGCCGGTGGTGGTGGTGGGTATGGAAATCCAAAAGACCGAGATAAAGGAATGGTAAGAAATGATTTTCAAAATGAAGTAGTTTCCAAAAGGCAGGCAGAAGAAGTTTATGGTGTTCAAATAAAGGATTAAAATGAGTTTCACAACAGAACAAAAATTTAACGCCCTTTGCCTGATTACCCGTGCATCCCATTTTGAATGGCGAGAGGCGTTTATAAAAATGTTCCCGAACATCGATCCAAAAGAAGCTGTTTTGAAATATTGGGAAATTGTTGGCCATGATACAGCAAAGGCATACTTAAGACGAATTGATAGAACCAAACCTGTGGCTCCTCAAATTGCAAAAATGATAGTCAACAGTTCGTTGGCTATGGGAGAATCTGCAGAAATGACCGAGGAAATTAATGGAAAAATTCGGTTGGTTCATTCTGCTTGTCCATGGTATGACTGGCATAAAAAATATGATGCTCTTGAAGAAGATCAATCCGGATGTGATTGCTGGTTGCAAACAATTGTAAAAGATGTGAATCAGGAGCTCGGCACTCAAATTCAAGTGGAAACGATCAGTTCTCTTCCAAATGGAGATAATAATTGTACGCGAATTTTTACAGAGAATAAATAATGGATTTCGAATTAAATATTGACCAAGAATTAATCCAAAAGACATTTAGGGATTTCGTTGAAAAAGAAGTGAAGCCCGAAGCAGAGTCGATAGATAAGAAAAAAGAATTTCCAATGAAACTTTTTAAAAAAGTGGGTGATCTTGGATTTTTTGGAATGCGATATCCGGAATCAGTCGGGGGAACTGAATTAGATATTTTATCCTATTGTCTTGCCGTAATTGAATTGGCAAGAGGATCTCTTTCTTTGGCCGCGGCCTGTACAATGCAATCTCTAATGGCTACCTATTTTCTCTTTAAATATGGAGATGAAGAGGTCAGAGATTTTTTTAATCAAGCATTGAAGGGGGAGAAAATCGGCGGCATTTGCATGACAGAACCCAATGCCGGAAGCGACCTAAACAGTATTCGAACAAAAGCAAAAGTTCTTGAAGATCATTTCCTGTTAAGCGGACAAAAAACTTGGGTAACATCGGCACCAGTAGCAGATTTTTTTACTGTATTTGCTAAAACAGATAATCATGAAAAACTATCCATCTTTTTTGTTCCTACACATTTGGAAGGCGTTCAAATTGGGAAAGCAATCGAAAAATTGGGTGTCAGAGGGTCTGTTACAAGCGAAGTCGCTTTTGATGAAGTAAAACTACCGAAAAATTATTTGTTGGGAGAAATAGGCGGAGGAACTGATTGCCTCAGGGATATTTTAGCTGAAATACGAATCATGACCGCTGCTTTGGCAATCGGTGTCGCAACAGCGGCATTTGAAGATGCTGTGGAATATACTAAAACCCGTGTGCAGTTTGGTCGTTCCATTGGAAAATTTCAAGCGATCAGATTAAAAGTTGCTGACATGGCAGTTCAATTGGAAACAGCTCGTCAATATGTATACTATGCCGCATCATTAAGCGATAAGGATTTATCGAGGCAAAAGGAATCCATGATTGCGAAACTTTATGCATCTGAATGTGCCAATTCAATTTGTGATATTGCTTCCAGAATTTTCGCTTCCTACGGTTATGCCATGGAATATCCCATGCAACGATACCTAAGGGATGCCAGATTTACACTTATCGGTGGTGGTACGTCTGAAATATTGGGTATTAATATTGGTCGGGAACTGGGATTGTGAAAAACTGGATAACTGGAATAATGGATTGTTGGAAAGATTGAATGATGAAGCCTACCATTAATTCACTATTTCATTTATCCATTTCATTCCTTTGTGCTTTTGTGGCGAAATTTTTTTACTGTTTTAACTGGAGAAAATAATGCAATTCAATAACGCATACGTTCCTTATGGCGGCTATTGGAGTACGCCGTTTTGTAAATGGCAGGGCAGCTTTGCAAATCTCCACCCGCTGAAATTTGCTGCAGACGTCGCGCGGGATGCTCTGAAAAAACGCAAAATTAATGTGAACGAATTTAACGCACTACATTTGGGAAATACTGTCCCGTCAAAATCCTGTTTCTATGGCGCTCCTTGGGTTGCAGGAATGATTGGCGCGGAAGGTATCACTGGCCCCATGATTGGACAAGCCTGTGCCACTTCTGTCAGAGTGATCGCCGGTGCAGCTTTTGAAGCTGAATCCGGGCATGACAGCTCACAAGCCATATTATGCATTACAGCAGACCGCACTTCAAACGGTCCCCATGTCCTCTATCCAAATCCAATGGGACCCGGCGGAAAGGGCACTGCAGAAGATTGGGTGTGGGACAATTTTAATTTCGACCCGTTTGCACGAGCAGCCATGTTGCAAACTGCAGAAAATGTAGCGGCTGAAGCTGGTATCAGTACCGAAGAACAGAACGATGTAGCATTGATGCGCCATCAGCAATATCAGGACGCACTGGCTGATGATGGGGCTTTCCATGGACGCTATATGGTTTCACCTGTGGAAATTAACCCAACCGGTCGTAAGGTCATTGGAACAGTTAAATCTGATGAGGGGATTTTTCCATCTACAGCAGAAGGTTTGGCAAAACTGAAACCCATTATTCCCGGAGGCACTGTTACGTTTGGAGGGCAAACCTTTCCCGCTGACGGCAATGCAGGCATGATTGTCACTACAAAAACCCATGCGGCTGAAATCAGTTTGAATCCTGACATTAAAGTACAGTTGGTTAGTTTTGCTCAAGGAAGGGTAAAGAAGGGCTTTATGCCGACAGCAAATGTTCCTGCTTCTCACAGCGCCTTATCAATGGCCGGTATAAAAATATCAGATATGAAGGCAATTAAAACACACAATCCTTTTGCATTAAACGATATCTATTTTGCCCGGGAGATGGGCGTGGATAAAAAATCGATGAATAATTATGGCTCATCGCTCATCTGGGGACATCCTCAAGGTCCTACGGGAATGCGCCTGATAATAGAATTAATCGAGGAATTGGTTATCCTGGGAGGCGGCTATGGACTCTTCACAGGATGCGCAGCCGGCGATACGGCAGCAGCAATTGTGATCAGGGTGGATGTATAACATATGGAATATTGGATTAATGGAAAGATGGATGGATGAAAAGAGACAGTGGTAGGAGCAGTGGCAGTGAAAAAAAAGAAAAAAACTGATAAACTTTTTGTCAAAATAATGAATAGTAATAAAATAAATGAAAATGAAACAAAGAAATATCTTTGTGTTTCTTTGCGTTCTTCGTGGCTAATAATTAAATCATGATGAAAGTATTGTTAGCAAAACCCGGATTGGACGGCCATGATGTTGGAGTAAAAGTATTAGCCCATGCTGCGATAAATGCCGGATTTGAAGTGGCTTATTCCGGTTTGAGAAAATCGATTGATGAAATTGTGCAAAAAGCCATAGATATTAAAGCAGATGTAATCGGCTTATCTATTCTGTCAGGGACTCACTTGATTCTATGTGGAAAAGTGAAGGCAGTCATGGATAACCACGGATTAACAATCCCTTGGCTTGTTGGCGGAAATATACCCCACGGCGATGTTGATGCGTTATTAGGCCTTGGAGCTGTCTATGCTTTTCCAACAGGTACAACTGTTGAGGAAGTAATTACTTACCTGAAAAAATTGGAGAAGAAAAGCTCATAATGAGAATAATTATATGAATGAGAAGAAAGTTTTTCTGGAATCCGGAATCGAAGTAAAATCCCTGTATACACAGGAAGATATTAAAGAATCAGAAGCCGGGCAAAACATGCCCGGGCAATATCCTTTTACGCGAGGGATTCATGAAAAAATGTACCGTACACGCCACTTTACCATTCGTCAATATGCTGGTTTTGCTTCTCCTGAAAAAACCAACGAACGGTTCAAATTTTTAATAGCGAATGGTCAAACAGGGTTAAATGTCGCCTTTGACCTTCCTACCCAATGCGGTTTGGACTCTGATAACGCTAGATCCTTTGGAGAAGTAGGCCGCGTGGGAATGTCTGTGGATACCTTGGATGATTTCGAAATAGCTTTCAATGGAATTGATTTGGATAAGATTACTGTATCCCTTACGATCAACGGGTCCGCGATTGTTCTCATGGCTATGTATTTCGCTATGGCAGAAAAACAGGGTTACGATATCAATAAGTTAAGAGGAACTGCTCAGAATGATATCCTAAAAGAATTTATTGGTCGTGGAACATGGATTTTTCCTGTAGATGCATCTGTTAAACTCGTTGTGGATACCGTGGAATACTGCACTCAAAATGTACCCAAATATAGCCCGGTGAGTGTTTGTGGTTACCATATTAGAGAGTCCGGTGCAAATCCCATACAGGAAATGGCTTATGCTTTTTGCATTGCAAAAGCGTACACGGACGAAACATTGAAAAGAGGCATCACTATTGATGAATTTGCATCTCGACTTTCATTCAATTTCGATATTTACGGCAATCTTTTTGAACAGATTGCTAAGTTTCGAGGCGGTCGCCGATTATGGGCGAAAATTATTCGCGAAGAATATAAAGCGAAGAATGACAGATCATCCTGGCTGCGCATGATCGCAGGTGGCGGCGGCGGCGGTCTGACCAAAGAACAGCCGGAGAATAATATTATCCGTAGCGCATATTACGCGTTGATCAGTGCCCTTTCCGGAACCCAAACCATGGCTCTTTGTTCTTATGATGAAGCCTACACTATTCCCACGGAAAAAGCAGCAGAACTTTCATTGAGAACCATGCAAATATTGATTCATGAAATGGGGATTTGTGACACAGTGGATCCCTTAGGTGGCTCATATTACGTTGAAACGCTAACAGATCTATTTGAAAAAGAGATTAGAAAAGAAATGAAACTGGTAGACGAAATGGGTGGTATCGTTGAATCTGTGGCAACAGGCAAAATACAGGAAAAGGTTTCACACCAAGCCTATGAACGGGAAACTGGAATTCAAAATGGAACCATTCCAAAAGTGGGTGTAAATATTTTTCAAAAAGATGAAGATCCTAAACCAGTGGAATTCCACCCCTACAACGAGGAAGCGGCAAACGATCAAATCGAAAAACTAAAACGAATCAAATCGAACCGAAATGGAGAGAAAGTCCAATCTACCCTTGATATGCTAAAAGAAGATTGTTTACAAAATGTGAATCTAATGCCAGCAGTTATTGAAGCAGTTAAAGCTTATGCCACTGTAGGTGAAATCATCCAAGTGATGAAGGATGTTTACGGTGAATATGATGAGCCTATTTTCTTTTAATTTATGATTAGACCAAAAACGATCATTTGCCTTGAACAGGCTCTGACCCTCCCTTATGCTACGCAGCGATTTGTCCAATTAGGTTGGCGGGTGATTCGCGTTGAATCTCCGGGCAAACTAGGACAAAAGAACCCGGGAGATCCAAATCGCTATATTGGTGAAGATACGGGAGAGGAAGATTTGCATGCCTATTACATCGCCCCGAATGTGGGGAAAGAAGCAATCACGATTAATCTTCAGAAACCTGAAGGTCAGGCATTGCTAAAACAAATTATTCAAAAACTGAATGTAGATGTATTTCTATGCAATACACTTCCTAAAAGGTATAATCAGCTTGGAATTAATTACGATTTGTTGAAGGAAGCAAATCCCTCTCTTATTTGGTGCGGTATTTCAGCATTTGGCCCAGATTATCCAGATCGTGCTGGATACGATCCTGCTTTACAAGCAATGTTTGGCTACATGTATCTTACTGGAGAGCCCGATCGTGATCCCATGTTATGCGGTTTACCGATTATTGATTTAAAAGCCGGCGATGAAGCTTTCACCCAAGTCATCCTTGCCATGATGGAAAAGCAGGAAACTGGAAAGGGGAAACGTATTGATATTTCCATGGCTCAATGCGCCTCATCATGGTTAATAACCGCCCTGCCTCAATTGGAGTTTGCGGAAGACGAAGCAGATCTGTTTACCCGGAGCGCAAATGAGCATCGCAGCTTTATACCATCCAATTGTTACCCTACAAAAGATGGATATGTGTATCTGGCGATCGGCAGCGATTCACAATGGGAAAAGCTAACAAAAATCAATGGGTTTGATCACCTCTCTGCGGACATTCGAGTGACTAATAATGGACGGAAAACGGACAGAGAAAATATTTATCGTGACATAAGAAAAGGTTTAGAAATATATACAACAAATGACTTTATAGATATTTGTCTGAAAAACACTCTGGCCGTTGCTCCTGTTAATTCCGTTAAAGATGTCGCCCGTCTCGATTTAATCAAAAAAATAATGATAAAAACAATACTGCCTGGCGGTAAAAAAGCTAACCTGTTTCCCGCTCCAATGAATACGGAATATTTAGCAACAAAGAAGAATACACTTCCCTGTGCTCCAAAACTTGGGGAACACAATGAATCCGTCCTGTCAGAAATTGGCTTGAAAATAACAGAAATTTCCCATTTAAAAAGTAAAGGTATAATCTAGCGAAATGCTGAAAGAAAAAGTTGAAGCACAGATAAAAGCATCCGCAAATAGCGCATATATTTTGCAAGGCAATGCTGCTTTTGCATTAGGTGTCATCCATGCCGGTTACCACGCCGCGACGGGATACGCAGGAACTCCCAGTACAGAAGTAATTGATCGAACGCTGGCCTATGCACAGGAATACATGAAAGTCGGCTGGTCTGTAAATGAAGCTGTGGCAGTATCCACAGGCGTCGGCCATGCTATCGCCGGATTTGACGCCCTAGTGACAATGAAAATTCCCGGTGTCTTCCAAGCAGCTGATGCTATTACCACCTCCGCATTTTTTAGTGGGAAGTCAGGAGCCCTGGTTATTTTTGCTGCAACGGATTATGTGCCATCCAGCACCCAGCATATGATTGATCCGCGGTACTTTTTTGCCTCGTCAAGGTTACCGGTATTGGAACCACGCAACCATCAGGAAATGTATGATATTGCCCGTACGGCTGCGGATATGAGTCGAAATTTTAATACACCGGTGATTGTATTAGCCTCGGGAATTCTATCACATTCAGAGGCGCTGATACGGACAAAGAAGTCCAGAATAATCGAACCAATAGAATTGCCAGATAACCTCCACGAATGGATGCTTTTACCCAGTATTGCGAGGAAAAACTATAATAAGGCCACCCAGGAACGTATTCCTTCCATTCAGGCTTGGGCTGAAACGTCAGAACTCGTTACTGAAACAATCGGAAAAGATGAATGGGGTATCATTGTCTGCGGAAATACGGAAGGTACTGTTCGGGAAGTATTAAGCAGTTTGAACCTCGACCCATCAATTCTATCCATTGGAATTACAAATCCAATTCCCAAAAATTGTATCAGTCAGTTTGCTGAAAAATTTTCAAATAATATTTTTGTTATTGAGGATGGCGATCGATATTTAGAAGAAAAAATTCGTCTTATGGGAATAGAGGTTATTGGCAAAAATGAACATAGTGTTCTAACTATGTGGACCCCGGAAGATGTGATTCAACTTTTATCAAAACAATTGGGTCTGCCGCCAATCCAAAAACCAAATACTATTGATTTAGAGCCTTTACCCAGACCACCATCTATTTGTCCCGGGTGTTCTTATAAAGCATTCGCCTTATCTGTTGCCAAATTGAAAAAACGAAAAAAGATTTATGCAGCATTTGGCGATATCGGCTGTTCTACATTATTATTTTTTAATAATGCATTGGATACTGTTTCATGCATGGGGGCATCCGATTCTATGCGACAGGGCTTTGTTTTATCCAGGCCGGAAATGGCTCATAAAGTAATTAGTGTGATTGGTGATTCAACAGAATGCCATTCGGGATTAGATGGAACTCGGAATGCGATCTTTCGAAATATACCTGGGGTAAAAGTTATATTGGACAACTATACCACTGCCATGACCGGAGGACAGCCATCCCCCAGTTCCAAAACCAATTTAGAAGGCCGTCTACATAAATTCAGCCTAAAGGAAGCCGTGGAAGCTGAAGGTGGACGCACAGTTGTTGTGGACGCATTTGATGTTAAAGGTGTTGATAAAGCATTGAAAGAAGCTCTGAAATTGGCTGAAGAAAAAATTTATACAACTCTCATTCTCGAAGGTGACTGCATCCACGATGTAGCGAGAAACAAATTAGAGCGTAATATTGAATTCAATTATGATAATTGCAAACAATGTGATTTATGCAACATTTGTTCGGGAATCGAAACGGATGAATCAAAAACGCCCCATTTTACGAGCATGTGTTCAAACTGTTCTTCGAACAGCCAAGTTTGTTTACAGAGTTGTCCCTTTGATGCAATTTCCATAATTGACAATAATGGAGAAATGGAAAACGATTTTCCACTTATTGACATACCCCAATTCACTGAAACTGTGGAAGTTGATAAAGACAAACTGCCAGAATCATTAAAAATTGCCATCAGGGGTATTGGCGGGCAGGGGAATATATTCTTTGGGAAAGTATTATCCGAAGTTGCATTACGAACACCTTATTCAGACACTCATATTGTAAAGGGGGATACGTTGGGGATGGCAAGACTTGGCGGTTCTGTTATATCTACATTTAGCTGTGGGAATGTGTTTTCATCCATCTTGGCGCCCAATTCAGCAGATGTACTTGTCGTTATGGAAATGAGTGAGGTACTTCGTCCCGGGTTCCTGGAATTGTTAAAACCCAATGGGTCAATTATTTTAAACGAATATTCTGCTTTACCCATTAATACTCAGAAAGAAGAATATCCGGATATTGAATCCATTCGAAAAGTGTTGGATGGCTATAAGCTACTAAGTATAAACGCGAACCAAATCGCAATAGATATGAACGACAAGAGGGCGATGACCACCAATGTTATTATTGTTGGATTATTATCAACAATTGAACCATTTAATCATATCCCCAGCGAAGTCTGGCAAGCTGCTATTTTGGAATTATCTCCAAATAATTTGATCAAATCCATGAATTTATCTGCATATAGTAAAGGAAGAAAATTGATAAAAAATCAAGTTATTAAATCTTGATTGTTGAAAATGGGATATACAAAAATTAAAATATCATTTACGATTAATGGTCGAAAAGTTGAACAAAATGTATCCTCTTCAATGCTTCTGATCGATTTTATTCGAGATGAACTGAAGCTAAAAGGTACAAAGCCGGGGTGTCTCGGAGGAGAATGTGGAGCTTGTACCGTGTTAGTTGATGGTGTTGCTGTCAACTCTTGCCTCTACCTTGTTATCAATGTAGATGGAAAATCGCTTACAACTATAGAGGGGCTTTCCGGCGGAGATCAATCGTTGGATGTTGTCCAGAAATCCATGGTAGAACATGGTGCAGTGCAATGTGGCTTTTGTACTCCTGGAATGGTGATGACAATTAAATCTTTTAAAAACAAATGTGATGAGAAAAAACACAAACCAGACCGGGAAGAAATAAAGAAAAATCTGGAAGGCAATATTTGTCGCTGCACCGGTTATGTTAAAATTATTAATGCTGTTGAGACTCTGTTTTGAATATTAAAAAAGATCAGCATTTGAACGTCATTGGAAAACGCATTCCTAAAATTGACGCTGGAGACCGCGTCACTGGTAAATCAGTTTTTGGGTATGATATTGAACTGCCCGGAATGCTTCATGGAGCCATTTTACACTCCAAATATCCTTCAGCAATCATTAAATCCATTGATACATCTAAAGCGAAGAAACTTGCCGGTGTTGAATGTGTCATTACAGCTGATGATGTTGATACTAAAAACCTTAACTATCTCCAAGACCATCCTGTATTGAAAAAAGGAGAAGTAAATTGTATTCGTGATGAGATCGCAGCTGTGGCGGCCACCTCCAAAGAAATAGCAGAAAAAGCACTGGATTTGATTGTAGTAAACTACGTTGAAAGAGAGGGTGTTTTTGATCCTGTCGATGCATTAAAAAGTGATTCTCCCCAAATAAATAAATTCAGCAAGGGGAATAATGGCAATAAAAATATTTCTGAATCTTTTCATTATGAGCATGGTAATTTGACATTGGAAAAAGAGAAAAGTACCTGTATTGTCACCCGGCAATATGTTCTTCCGAAAGTGACTCCCACATGTTTATCTCCCAGTAGTATTACGGCAAGCTATTCAACTATAAACAATGAGTTGACGCTTTACAGCTCAACCCAAGTCCCATTTCTATATCAGAGAGAAATATCCCACGTCCTTAAAATAGATCCATCAAAAATCAGAGTAATCCAACCGGTAATAGGTGGTGGTTTTGGGAGTAAACTGGACATTCATCCGTTTGAACCTATTTGTGCTCTTTTATCAATAAAAACCGGGAAACCGGTTCAAATCTTATTTAGCAGAAAAGAAGAATTTCTTCATTCAGCTATTCGACAATCCATGATTATTAACCTAACAACCGGTGCAGATAAAAATGGAAAATTTACCTTTCGAGAAGTAAAAATTATTAAAGATAATGGAGCATATACATCTTGGGGAGCGAAAACATCCTTTGTTATTATGCAGACTTTTTCATCATTATACCAAGTGCCTGCTTGTGTCTATGATGCTGATGCGGTGTATACAAATAATGTTTTTGCCGGATCTATAAGAGGGTTTGGTAACCCGCAGGCAACTTTTGCATTAGAGAGAAATATTGACTTGATGGCTGATGAGTTGGGAATGGATCGGGCTGAAATTAGATTGATTAACGCAAATTTTCCCGGAGAAATCTCAGGACAGGGCCTCGAATATGATTCCTGTGGACACAAACCTGCATTAGAATCCGTCATAAAACACAGTGGCTATCTAACTAAAAATAAAGTTGAAGAAAGCGATAGATACAAACGGGGAATTGGTTTTGCATCTATGCTTCATGTGGGAGGTGGAGCAAAAATTTATCGATCGGACGGCTGCGGCACAACGCTCAAACTGGATACGTATGGATACTTGACAATAATTACAGGGTCAAGTGAGCTCGGACAAGGATCAGAAACTGTTTTAGCAATGATCGCCTCGGAAGAGCTGGGCATTAATTTAAAAAAGATTAAAGTAATCAATACGGATACAAATGTAAAACCGTGGGATGTAGGTGCTCATGCCTCCAGAACCAGTTTTGTTGCCGGCAATTCCGTTTTAGGCGCATTGAAAAAATTGAAGAAAAAACTCTCTGATAAAGCGGTTCTATTATTAAATACAACCCCGGACGATCTGGTATTTGAACATGATGAAATAAGATCAGAAAAAACAGAGAATGCTTTCAAAATTGATAAAATAGTTAGAGAATTGCACTTTAAACCACCCCATGAATTATGTGAGGTTTCTTATTTTTATGAACCATCCGGTGAATTTCAAGATAAGAATTTTAAAGGGAATGTCTCTGGCTGTTATGCTTTTGCTGCTCAAGCGGTGGAGGTTGAAGTGGATACATTAACCGGAAAAGTAGATGTGTTGCATGTGCATGTAGGTCAGGATGTTGGGAAAGTCCTAAACCCTTTGGGGCTTGAAGGTCAGATAGAAGGTGGTGTTGTTATGGGTCTAGGTTATGCTTTGAGTGAAGAAATGATTTTTAAGAACGGATATTTACTCAATCCAACATTTCATGATTATAAAGTGCCAACGGCAAGAGACATCCCGGAAATCCATTTTTATCCAATAGAAACCAATGAGAAAACGGGACCTTATGGGGCCAAAGGTATGGCAGAAGCTCCTCTGGTTCCAACCCCTGCAGCCATTGCAAATGCTGTATCCAATACATTAGGAGTGGAAATAAATTCACTACCGATCACTCCTGAAAAGGTGTTGAAAGCCATTTGCGAAAAACAGTCCGGTCAAGGTTAGTAGAGTCCTTTGAAAAACCTATTGCACAAATTAAAAAGTTTAAAATTTCCCTGCTTTTTGTTGGAAAATTTGTTCATAGCGTGGCTATTAACTGCATTTCCCGCCTTAATCAGGAAAATTCTGACTCTTTTTTCTTCACACAAAAGGTTTATCGAAGGGTTCTAGTAATGGATTTTCAAACGATTAGCCCACAAACCACTGATGAACTTTTAGAGACGATCAGACAGAATCAGGGAAAACATTTCAGGTTTGGTGCCGGATATACAGATTTGATTCCGGAACTACAAACGCAGACGGGGAATGGATTAATCGTTATTAACCTTGCGAAATTAAAAGATAATGATTTTACATCAATCAGTCATACCGACGATGGCATCAGAGTTGGTGCTTTAACAACAATGACGGATGTATTATCCAGTAAACACCTCCAAAAATTCCCTGTCATGATCGAAGCGGTTGAAAGCCTGGCATCAGCTCAGATCAGATATGTAGCCACTGTGGGGGGGAATTTATGTACCGCTTCACCGGCAGGGGATGTATCTTGTGCCTTGGTCACTTTGGGTGCCATGTGTGAAATACTGATCACAGATGGACAAATTAGAACTGTACCGCTTACTCAATTTTTTACCGGTGTGAAAACAACAGTACTAAAAACGAATGAAATTTTAAGAAGTGTTTTGATTCCAAATCAAAAATCGGCAGATAAATTCGTTTCCGGATTTATCAAAATTGGAAACCGTAATTCCATGGAAATAGCACTGGCTTCCCTGGCATATCATATAACGGTAGATAAAAATGGCGTTATAACAAGCGCTGGAGCAGCTGTGGGTTCCGTTGCAGAAATAATCAAATATACAAAATCGGCCTGCGAATTTTTATTGGGGAAAAATATGAATCAAATGTTAGAAACAGATAAAGAAATCTTTGCTGATAATGTTTTGGAATATGCAAATCCTATCTCTGATATCCGGGCATCTGCCTGGTACCGCCGACAGGTATTATGGAATATCAGTAAAAGTATTTTTTAGTATATTCTTAAAATCAAAAAAGGGAAGATAAAATCCTCCCTTTTTGATTTTACACGATGATTTATTATTATATTGTCGGCAATCCTTCCAACGCTTTCAGGTTTTCAGTTACTTCTTCATCCGTCATTTCATGATCTTTGAGCGTGCCTGACAAAAATTGGGTATAGGCAGCCATATCAAAGTATCCGTGCCCAGAAAGGTTAAACAGAATAACCTTCTCTTCTCCGGCTTCTCGGGCTTCGATTGCATATTTCACTGCACCATGTACTGCATGGCTGGATTCCGGTGCAGGAACGATTCCCTCTGTTTTTGCAAACATAATTGAGGATTCGAAGCAATCTATTTGTCCATACGCTTCTGCTTCTATAAGACCGTCTTTAACCAACTGGGATAGAAGAGGAGAGTCCCCATGGTACCTGAGCCCGCCAGCGTGAATAGGAGGTGGTACAAATTGATGTCCCAGCGTATACATGGGTGATAATGGTGTTAACTGTGCAGTATCACCAAAATCATAGCGAAACTCACCTTTCGTAAGCGTTGGACAGGATGCCGGTTCAGTTGCAACAAAACGAATATCCTTGCCATTGATTTTATCTCTCATAAACGGGAATGCTAATCCAGAATAGTTGGATCCGCCTCCGCAACAGCCGATAATAATATCGGGGAACTCACCGGCAATTTCCATCTGTTTCATGGCTTCTTGACCGACAATCGTTTGATGGAGGAGGACATGGTTTAACACAGAACCAAGTGCATAACGTGTATCGTCCCGACTGACAGCATCTTCTACTGCTTCGGATATTGCAATGCCGAGACTGCCTGGAGTATCCGGATCTTTTTCAAGAGCTGCTCTTCCTGCATTTGTATCAGGAGAAGGACTGGCTACGATCTGGGCTCCATATGTTTCCATCAGAGCTTTACGGTATGGTTTCTGATCAAAACTGATCCGGACCATATAGACCTTTACTTCCTGACCAAAAAGAGCTCCGGCAAACGCCAGAGAACTGCCCCATTGTCCAGCACCGGTTTCGGTGGCAAGACGCATAATACCTTCCTCTTTATTGTAATAGGCCTGAGCAACAGCGGAATTCGGTTTATGGCTTCCGGTCGGGCTTACACCTTCATACTTGTAATAAATTTTTGCTGGTGTCTTAAGCGCTTTTTCCAACCCAGTGGCTCGAATCAAAGGAGACGGTCTCCAAATTTTCAGAATTTCAAGTACCGGTTCAGGTATATCAACAAATCTATCCTGACATACTTCTTGAAGTATCAATCCCATCGGAAATAGGGGCGCCAAATCATCAGGTCCGATAGGTTGACCTGTACCCGGATGTAAAATGGGTGGTGGTTGGTTTGGCATGTCTGCGACGATATTATACCATTGTTTTGGAATATCCTGTTCAGATAATATGATTTTCTTTGTATTCATGCGGTTTCCTTTCACAAAAGTTGGGGATGGGTTTCTACTGAAAACCGGAGAACCGATTTAACAGTACGAGATATAATTTATCATTCATGTTAAATAGAAATTTAGACATGAAGGTGCAATAATCAAGTATTTTTTTATTTCATGTATTATAGTAAAATTCATTTGAGTTTCAGCTGATAAAACATAAGGAAAGCCTACAAATTATCAGTAATTAAATTGTAATCGATAGAAAGAATAACCCAAATGTTAAAGAAAAATTTTGAGACTGTTCGACTAATGTCTAATGAAAATCCCTTTGGCCCTTCTCATAAGGCTTTGGAGGCAATCAATAAATACAGTAAAAACATTCATTGCTATCCAGGATGGTATCCCAAAAATTTAAAAGAAAAACTTGCATCAAAAAACCAAGTATCTCCAAAAAATATTGCTGTTTCAGCCGGTTCATATGAACTCATAAATCTTATTACTCGGTTTTTGGTTGCGAGGGATGAAGAGATCCTTACTTTTGATAATACATTTATGGCCTATATTTACAGTGCAAAACGTAATGGAAGAAAATGCGTTATTGCACATATGTCCGGTCTTGAATGTAATTTGAATGATCTCATACCCCTTTGCGGAAATAAAACAAAGGTGATATTTATTGCCAACCCTAATAATCCTACCGGAACCATAGTGACAGAGGATTCACTAAAAATGCTTCTAAAAACGATATCACCTGATATTCTAGTCGTTGTAGATGAAGCGTATTTTGAGTACGTCACAGACGAATCGTATCCGGATTCCGTATCACTCCAAAAAAAATTCCCTAACTTAATCACTCTTCGTACCTTTTCAAAAATTTATGGTTTGGCGGGACTCCGGATCGGATATGGAATTGCGAATGAAAAACTCATTGAAAAACTCGAAAAGAATCGACTGCTGCGTTCTATTAACTTTTTGGCTGAAAAAGCAGCTGAAGCAGCATTAGACGATTTTGACTATATAAGCCATTCTGCAAAACATAATGATCAGGAAAGGGACTATTTATATAAAGAATTAATTCAACTTGGCTATAATGTTAAACCGTCACAAGCCAATTTTCTATATTTACCTTTTGAAAATAATGATCAAAAAAATAATGTCCACAAAATATTAGCAGACCATGGGTTAATCGTTTGTGATTTATCAATTTTTGGACATGAAAAATCTTTGCGAATCAGTGTCGGTAAAAAGGATGCAAATATTCGCATTATTGATTGCCTCAGTCAGATAAGTAGATAAATATTTTTCATCTATAAAACTCGCAGATTATATAGTTTGCTTGAATATAGTTCACATGTGAACTATATTCAATTATCGATAGATATGATTATTAATTCTTTTACCCTAAAAATGTATTAAAGAGATTTAAATGAGTTTTGAAAGACCAACGGGCACAATGGAAAAAACAACGGGTTTTTTGATGTTTAGGACGGCTCGAGGGATGAAGAAAATGCTCGATGCAAAATTAAGTGAATTCAATGTGACGTCATCTCAGGCAACAGTTTTAAATACATTAAGCAATCAGGATGGCCAATCACTATCTGATATTGGTAAAAGTGTTCATCTTGATAAACCTGCCATTACCGGACTGGCTGATAGAATGGAACATGACGGATTGGTTGAACGAAGAAGAATTTCATCCGATAGAAGGATCATTCAACTTTTCTTTACTGAAAAGGGAAAAGAGCTATACAGGAAAATTGAAAATATTATTGTTCAGGTTGATCAAGAATTAGTTAATAATATGACTGATCAAGAAATCAATACGCTACATAAAATGCTGCAGTGTATCTGGGACAAAACCAATGATCAGTAGCGATAAAGTAATATTCCACAATGACAAAATAGGATTTTATCTATGTCTGTTAAAGTAATGGAGGAATGGAAGGGGAAAAGCCTTGAGGATATACTTTGGCTTTGCCAGGAAACAGTTGAAGATCCTGATGTAATGACCGTTAAACGTTGGCGAGATGCCGGAGGAAAAGTGTTAGGGCATTTCCAAGTATATTTTCCAGAGGAAATTGCACATGCGGCTGGAATGTTGCCTATGAAAATGTTTGGTGCATCAGTGGAACCTCGGATTGCTGACAGTCGTTTCGGATCCTATCTTTGCTCAATAATGAAAACCTGTCTTGAACAGGTTCTTTCCAATCGAGTTGAGTTGGATATGTTTGTAACTCTTCCCATTTGTGATGCTGCCAGGAATCTGGCTCCAATCTGGGGGCGAAATTTTGACTATCCTTGTCAAATCCTATATTTACCCCAAAATCCTAACTCCAGTTATTCTGTACAATATTTAAAAGAAGAATATGAACGAATTCAAGGTGTGATCGAAAAGGTTGCCGGTAAGAAAATAACAAATGATAATTTGAGGAACTCCCTATCCGTTTTTAATAGGAACCGTGCCTTACTTCGGAAATTATATGAAATAAAAAGAGTCAAGCCTTGGCTCATTACTATAAATGAAGCATACGTTTTAATGGCCGTTGGCGGTTTAATTCCACGAGAAGAACACAATGAATTATTGGAAGAAGTTTTGTCAAAGATCGAAAAAAGAAATGCCAGAAAGCAAGACCGCATTCGGGTTGTATTCGAAGGTGGTTTCTGCGAGCAGCCGCCGTTGGATATGTTGAGAACAATCGGCCGATCCTGTTATGTCGTCGATGACGATTTACTAATCGGAATGCGGTATATATTAGAAGATATTGACACTGGCGATGATCCGTTAAAAGCAATGGCAGAAGCCTATATCAATAAATCAACATATAGCCCGGTCCAGCATGATCTGCGCAAGCCAAAAGAAAAAATGTTAAAGGAACGGGTGGAAAATGCGAAGGCAGAAGCAGTGATTATTACTGCAGCAAAAATGTGCGAACCCGGATTAGAGGAACAGGTGACTTATACCCAGCAGTTTGACAAAGATAATACCCCCTATTTTGTCAGCGAATTTGAAGAAAATATGACCAGTTTTGATCATTTGGAAATTCAACTGGAAACGTTTGTCGAAAACTTAATGTTTGATTGAGGTAGAATATGAATGAAGTAAAGTCAAAAGAAATTGTCGGTCGAGGAACCCGGGAGGGAGCAGCTTTTTTCAGAGATTGGTTCCAGGATTTGACACAGAAAGCTGAAGAAGGTAAAACTGCTGCCTATGTTTTCGTAATGGGCAGCATTGCAGAGATACTCCGCGTTTTTGATTTACCCATGGTGTTCCCAGAAATTCATTCTCTGCAAACGGCTATTCGTCATGTAGCAGACGACTTCTTGAATGAGGCAGAAGATTATGGATATTCGCCCGATATATGCGGGTACGTAAAAGCTGATTTTGCCCTTCAGATGCAGAATGGTCATCATCCCATGGGGCGCATCCCAAAACCGCGGTTAGCTGTGTTGACCAATGCCTGCAATACCTACTTAAAATGGGGTGAAATCTGGGAACGTATTTATGATATCCCCATGTTTTCAATAGATATTCCCGCAACAAGGGAAGCAGGTACCAGAACCTGGCCCGGCGATGAGCAATTTGAACGGGAGAAAAAATATGTAAAAGTCCAATTGACAGAACTAATTGAACTCTGTGAGAAAATTACCGGAAAGAAATTTGATATTGATCGTCTCAGAGAAATCTTGGGGCATGTGAATACCATGAGCCGTGGTTGGAAACGGGTATTGGAATTGAATCAGAGCAAACCGTCTCTATTTAATGCCCTGACTGATGGCACAGTTTACTTAGGTATGTCCAACGTATACCGGGGAACGCCTGAAGGCGCCCAGTTCTTCGATAATCTGGTAGAAGAAATGGAATACATGTCTGCAAATGGCATTGGAACGCTTATGGATGAGAAATATCGTTTAAGTTTTATCGGCGTCCCTTGTTATCCTATCTTTCGACGATTCAATGAAATGTTTTCAGAATGGGGAGGAACTTTTGTGATGTCCACCTACCTATGGTTCGCTGCCGGTGGAGCCAATTTGGGTAGTCAATATGATTTAGATAATCCCCTAGACTCCTTGGCCGAAGGTGTGCTCATTAGTGTTCGTGATGCCATGGATTCCATGTTTCATCCTGAACTCACAGTCCTGAAGCAGGCAAACGAGTTTAATATTGATGGAGTGGTGTACCATCCCATCAAAAGCTGCAGGACCACATCAGCCGGCATGGCGGATAATCGCCGAGCATTAATGGAAAACAGCGATTTACCGAGTCTTTTTATTGAATCGGATATGATGGATTCAAGGGTTGTTTCAGAAGCCCAAATGAAAAACCGTATTGACGCTTTTTTTGAGGGATTGGCATCTCGAAGAGCAAGAGACGTAGTGGTAGGAGCATAAAATGGCATTAGCGGCAGGAGTGGATGTTGGATCCACACAAACAAAATCTGTTATCATTAATGAAGATCTAAAAATAGTTGGCAGATCATTGATTGATACAGGCGCCAATGTAGTAAAAGCAGCCGAGAAAGCCTACCTTGATGCGCTGACTGACAGCAACCGTCGCGAAGAGGAAGTTGCCTATGTCATCGGCACCGGCTACGGCCGTTATAAAGTAACATTTGGTGATACTCAGATTACGGAAATTAGTTGTCATGGCCGAGGGGCTGTACACATGTATCCAAATACACGAACTGTCTTGGATATGGGAGGACAGGATACGAAAGCCATTCGCGTCAGCGAAACAGGTGAGATTGTTGATTTTTGTATGAATGATAAATGTGCAGCCGGTACAGGTCGATTCTTGGGAGCAGCATCAATGGCTTTGGATATTCCATTGGATGAATTGGGCGCAACAGCTTTGCGCTCTGAAAAACCAGTTAGGATAAGTACTACATGCACTGTTTTTGCAGAATCGGAAGTGCTATCCTGGTTGGGTAAGGGAAAGAAAATCGAAGATATTCTATTGGGAGTGCATAAATCAATTTCCTCCCGTTCCATTGCCTTGTTGAGACGAGTAGGACTTAACCAGGAAATTACCTTTACGGGCGGAGTCGCCAAAAATATTGGCATGGTTAAAGTTCTAAATGATAACGTGGGAACGAAAATGAATGTGAGTGATGAATCCCATTATATGGGTGCATTGGGAGCGGCTCTTTTTGCCATGGATCACATTTTAGAAAGTCGATTACCGGCAGGAGGTATTTCATGAGCTATGTTATCGGTGTGGACGTTGGATCTACGTATACTAAAGCAGTCATCCTTTCCCCAGAAAAAGAATTGGTTGGGAAAGCAATGACACCAACAGGTTTCAAATTGGATAAAGCTTCTGAAAAAGTATTTGATATAATTCTGAAAAATTCCGGTTTAGCCAAAGATGAAATCGGATATGCAATTTCAACAGGATACGGGCGGCATATGGTGCCTTATCGGGACATTACCGTCACTGATTTAACGGCCACTGCGCGGGGTTCAAATTTTTTCTTCCCAAAAACGCGAACGGTGCTGGATATTGGCGGACAGACGATGAAAGCCAGCCGCTTGGATGAAAAAGTAAAAGTAAAATCCTTTCGTCTTAACGATAAATGCGCTGCCGGAACGGGGGCCTTTCTGGAAAAAACAGCCCGCTATATGGGATATGAAACAGAAGAAATTGGTCCATTGGTGCAAACATCAAAGGACGATGTTCCTATTTCCGGGGTTTGTGCTGTGTTTGCAGAATCTGAAGTAATCAATCAATTATCTTTAGGTTCGGCTCCTGCTGATATTATGCATGGAGCTATGTCTTCATTGGTGAAACGCGCAATTCAGTTATTAAAACGAGTTAAGATGGAATCACAGATTACACTTACCGGCGGAATCATGCGTTTTAAAACAATGGTGGATGTATTGACGGAAAATGTAGACGAAATAATCAATGTACCGGAAGGAGATATGGTTCAGTTTACAACTGCACTTGGTGCGGCAACACTTGCTCTTCAACGTTTAGAAAAAGTGGGTGCATCTGCATGAGTGAACTCTGCGGTATTGCGGCATCCCCAAAAGATGGAGAATTAGCAGCAGGTGGATGGGTAAAACAATTCACTTGCGAGGAACCCCGGTTATCCGAAGCCTGCGAATTATTTGTGTCCATGGGTAGAGAAGTCCATTTAGAAGAAATGACAAAAGAAAATCAACCGATGGGTGCAGAATGTGATTCATGTTTTATTGCATGTGGCAATGATATGAAAACCATCTGGACTCGACCCAAAAAACATTGTCATGGCTAAAAGCAATTGTTACTCCAGCTCTACCCCGCTGCCTGATTATGCTGCAAACTTGGCAACATTGCTAAAATCGAATACAGAGAAATTTTCTGAAAATCCAATTTATCAGGAAGTAAAAAATGGAACGTACTCACCATTAGCTTGGAAGGATTTCTATCTTCATATACAATCTATACAGTCATGGTTACAAGCAAATGGTTTTCAGAGAGGTGACAGAATGGCTATCTTATCCCGGAATTGCCGGGAAATGCTGGAACTGGAATTAGCTGTTATGGCAATGGGGGCAGTTTCTGTACCTATATTTCCAGGATATCCGCCAGATAAAGCTGACCGATTAGTGCGATTTTGCAATCCAACTTTTGCTGCAGTAGTAAATCAAGAGCAATTTGAAAAGATAAAATCTCCGGAATTAATAAGAAAGATCATTCATTTTTCACCTTTTGAAAATAATGATTATCAAAATTTGATCCCTTTTGAAGAGCTAATTTCCCCTCCCGCAGATTCCAAAGATATTATCGGACTGGATATACCTGCTGATACTGTTTCATTGATGATGTACACGTCTGGGACCATGGGAACGCCTAAATGTGTACAATTGACTCATAAAAATATTCTTTCCCAACAATCGGCAATGAAAGCCCTGTGGGACCTAAATAATAATGATAGGTTTTTATCTTACTTGCCGTGGCATCATAGCTTTGGCGGTATCTTTGAAAAATTCGCAGCAATTATAAATGGTGCTGTATTATCGCTTGAACATGGAAACGGTAAAGATCTAAATATTCTTTTAAATAACTGGGAAAGGGTAAAGCCGACAATTTTTTTCAGCGTCCCCCGGATTTATCAGGCAATTGCAACGCGGGTTATGCAAGATAAAAGTGTTGAAAAAATGATATTTCATGATGAATTACGTTTTGTTTTTACTGCAGCAGCGCCTCTACCAAAAAATATTGCAGATCTCTTTGATAACCATGGGATACCTGTTGTGGAAGGCTGGGGTTTAACAGAAACATCCCCCTGTTGTACGATAACCGATCCCGCCATTCAAAGACAACAGGGCGTTGTGGGTAAACCCATTCCGGGAGTCTCAATAAAAATTGATGACGATGGAGAAATTCTAGTAAAAGGTCCCAATATTATGACCGGTTATTATCATAACCCGGATGCTACGTCTGATGTTATGGAAAAAGATGGTTGGTTTCGTACGGGTGATGTTGGAGAATTCACAGATACCGGATTAAAGCTCATTTCAAGAAAAGATCGGATCTTTAAATTATCTAATGCAAAAAAAGTCGTTCCATCGGAAATTGAGAATCTCATTGCAAAAGATTGTTCTTATCTAGCGCATGCAATAATGGTTGGTAATGGACGGGATTACCCAGTCATTCTACTTTTTCCGAATAAAAATTTATTTTCACAAAAGCCTGACGACTCCCTTCAATCACTGGATTGTAAATGTCCAACAGGGATGGATGATTATTTTCATTGTTTAAGTAATTGTTTACAGAAATGGAATCAATCCATAGATACAAAATACTCCCGATATAAAAAAGCGATGTTAATCGACTATGAACTCAGCATTGAAAACGAAGAGTTAACACCTTCCATGAAATTATCCCCCAATGTAGTTGGAAAGGTATTTCAAGCACATATCGAATCTCTTTATCATCCAGGAGAAACCGTGTCTGAAAATGTTTATGTTATTAATTTGGAATAAGAAATGGCTCAATTGAAATCACAAATATTACTTAAAGGAATATTAAAAGATTATTTTACTGGTATGAAATCACCCATTGCGTGGTGTACCAGCGCCGGTCCGGCCGAAATACTCCGTGCGCTGGGATTTGAAGTATATTTTCCTGAAAATCATGGTGCTCTATTGGGCGCTTCCCGAGCTGCTGAAAAATATATTCCCAGGGCTCATAAGGAAGGATATGATGGTGAAATTTGTTCCTACCTTACAGCTGATATCGGCGCATGGCTCATGAAAGAGACTCCATTGACGAAGATTTATGGGCTGGAATCCATTCCCAAGCCTGACCTGATTGTATTTAACACGAATCAATGCAGGGAAGTCGCAGAATGGTTCAATTTCTTTGGTCGCCAGTTTGATTGTCCTGTAGTTGGTATCTTTCCACCTCGATATTTGGAAGAGGTCACAAAAGCGGATGTGGAAAATGTTGTAGCACAATTAAAAAGATTGATCACTGTTGGTGAAGAAATTATTGGGAAACCTTTAAACCCGGATAAATTATCTGAAACGGTCCGATTGAGTTTTGAAGGTTCTCAGCTTTGGAAAGAAGTCCTGGAGACCGCCATTCATTCACCTGCGCCACTTACATTTTTTGATGGATGTATTCTTATGGCGCCTATTGTTGTTCTTCGGGGAACCCAAATTTGTATCGATTTCTACAAAGAAGTATTGGCAGAATTAAATATTTTAGTAAGGAAAAATGAAGGCGTTGTCTCCAATGAGCAAGTGCGAATTTATTGGGAGGGCATGCCCGTTTGGGGACGCTTGAGGTCGCTATCACAACTCTTTGCTGAAAACCAGACATCAGTTGTTGCTTCAACCTATTGCAATAGTTGGGTGTTTGATGATTTTGATCCGAATAATCCTTTGGAATCCATGGCTTATGCATACACGCAGATCTTCATCAACCGAGGAGAAAATACCAAATTAGAAATGATGAAAAATCTCATGGAAACATTCAAGGTAGATGGTGCTGTATTTCATAATTCCAAAACATGCTTTAATAATGCTAACGGCCGTTTTGGATTACCTAAACGGGTTAAAGAAGCAACTGGAATTGACACTATTTCCTTCGATGGAGATTTGGTGGATTTGAGATTTTTTTCTGATGGACAAACTCGAACAAAACTTGAGACATTTATCGAACAGCTAAAATACAAGAAATAAATACATCCGTGCAAAAAATATGACAGACAATACTGATACTAAATTACGAATCGGCGTCATCGGCGCCGGTCCTGTTGGACTAACATTATCTGCACACCTCATCGATGCTGGAGCTTTTGTTGTAATCTGTGATATTTTAACGGAAAAAATGGATGAAATAAATAAGTCCGGTATCAAATTAACTCACGTCATTAAAAAACAAATCAAAGTTGATAATGTCTGCTGTTCTATTGAAAAATTAGCCGCTTATGATCTGGACCTGGTTGTTGTATCCGTAAAAACGACAGCATTAAAAATTGTTGTTGACCAGTTATCTCAAATAGATTCGGGAAAAATGTTTGTTATGTGTGCTCAAAACGGCATTGATAATGAATTAATTGCAGCAGAAAAATTTGGTATAGATAAAACATTAAGAATGGTTATTAATTATGCCGGCGGTATGGAAAATCATAACACGGTTGTTGTCACATTCTTTAATCCCCCTAACCATGTGGCTGCGTTGACAGAAGAAGGAAAACCTATTGCTGAAAAAATTACCGCTCTATTGAATTCAGTCAATCTGAATACTGAAATTTGTGGATCAAATGAAATTCAGAATCACGTCTGGGAAAAAGCGATATTGAATGCAGCATTGAGCGGTCTTTGTGCTATATCGCATCGCACAATGAAAGAAGTGATGAGCTTCCCTGAAACGGTGGATATTGTCACTGGGCTTATTGATGAATCTATTCAAGTTGCTAAAAAAGAGAATATTGAAATAAAAGACGGATTTCGTGATGATGGCATTAGCTACTTGAAAAACGCAGGCCATCATAAGCCGTCCATGTTGATCGATATTGAGAATGGGGTAAAAACTGAAATTGATCAGTTGAACGGTAAAATCGTTGAATATGGTAAAAAACATGGTATCAATACACCATTGAATCAAGCCGTAACAGCATTAATTCATTTGCAGGAAAGAGCAGAAAATGGGTGATCAATATCTCGGGATTGACTTGGGTTCTTCTTACACTAAATTTGCAGTAATAGATAATTCCACCAACCTTGTGTTCAATGATGTGATTCCAACATTGAGCCGGAACAAAGACATGTTCAAAAACCAATTGGATGAAATTTATAATCAGTTTTCTATCAGACGAATATGTACCACCGGATACGGACGTGATACATTTGAGGGTGATCTTAAAAAAACAGAACTCATTTGCGCATCCGCCGGGATTTCAGCATTATTTCATGAACAAAAATGCATTATTGACATTGGCGGTGAAGATATCAAGATCATTGAAAGTGGTCCCGATGGAGAAGTAATCAACTTTTATATGAATGATAAGTGTTCTGCCGGTACAGGAACTTTCATTACAGAAATCGCTGAAAAAGCTGAGTTAGAGATTGGTGAAATGAGCGATCTCGCCAAAATGTCTTCAGGTTCCAAAATAATAAACAGTTTCTGTACTGTTTTTGCCAAATCAGAAATCCTGGGATGGAAGTTCAACGATATTCCCATTGAGGAAATAGCAAAGGGTATTTACCTGTCTATAGTAACCCGAATACGAAAATTACCTGTTAGAACCAGTATACCTATTATTTTATGCGGTGGAGTTATTGCATATCATCCATATCTACTGGAATTATTATCAGAAGAATTTTCGGTGGATGTAACTATTGCGCCAAACCCGCAATATATGGTTGCATTGGGGGCGTCAATTTTGGCGATGAGATACGAGTCATAACACACAATTATTTTCAGGAGTTTTGAGGAATGAATAAAATCCGCGCTTGGCAAATGGTCGGGAAAGATCACCCTTTTGAAAAAGTTGAATTGCCCATACCTAAACTGAAAGATGACTTTGCTATAGTCGAAGTTTCCGGGTGCGGTGTGTGCCATACGGATTTGAGTTTCTGGCATTATGGCGTTCCGACACGTCACGAACTTCCTCTTGTTTTAGGTCACGAAATCAGTGGAACCGTTGTGGATGGACCAACAAATTTGATTGGTAAACCTGTCGTTATCCCGGCGGTAATGCCTTGCGGTGAATGTGATTTGTGTAAGGCTGGAAGGAGCAATATTTGTCAAAAACAGCAAATGCCCGGGAATGATTTCCACGGCGGGTTTTCTAGTCATGTGATAACTCCTGCCCGGTATTTGGCAGAAGTTCCAGATGCGACTCTACTCAATCATACTTTAGCAGAACTAGCTGTTATTGCTGATGCTGTTTCTACACCTTATCAGGTGATGGTAAAAAGCGAAATTAGGGAAGGTGACTTTGCTGTTATCATTGGTGTGGGCGGCGTAGGTATTTATGCGGCGCAATTGGCGAAAATTTTCGGTGGAAACATATTAGCTTTGGATATTTCACAGGACAAGTTAGATCAACTTGGACAAGTAGAGATAAATAATACATTAAACATTTCCGGAATGGATATCAGAGAAATTAAAAAAGCTGTAAAAGAAAAATGCCGGGAAATGGGCGCGCTATCTAATAGATGGAAAATTTATGAAATGTCCGGTACAAAAGCTGGGCAGGAGTTGGGATATGCACTTATGGGTATCGCAAGCACTCTTTCCATAGTCGGTTTTACTATGGATAAACTGGAAGTTAGATTAAGCAACCTCATGGCATTCGATGCAAACATTATTGGCACGTGGGGTTGTAAACCGGAATTGTATGGAAACGTTTTGGAATTGGTTAGTGAAGGAAAACTGAAAATAAAACCATTTACTAAATCATTTCCTATGTCGCAAATCAACGAAATATTTCAACAAACATTGGAACATAAATTAATGAAACGATCCGTGATGATACCGGATTTTGAATAAATTTTGCCACAGAGACACAAAGAACGCAGAGGAAAAAATATGGAAAACTGTTTTTTGGGGAGAATACCTGCCCGGCAGGAGAGTATAGTCGTTGTGTCTTAACAACAAGAAATAAGGAGAAAAAATATGAGCAATAATTTAGTGAACCACAATTTAGTAGATATCGATTACAAAGAAATTATCTATAAATTACGACCCTGCCTTGATAATAGTGGGAACGAAGTTACTGGGCTGAACAATGCATGGATTTTGCTAAATAACCCAAAACAGTATAATTCCTACACAACAAATGCAGTGAAAGAAATTATACTTGCTTTTCGTGAAGCTTCAAATGATCGTAGTGTCGTCGCCGTTATTTTTTCAGCCGTTGGCAATAAAGCATTTTGCACTGGGGGAAATACAAAAGAATATGCAGAGTATTATTCAGGCAAACCCCTTGAGTACAAGCAATATATGCGTCTCTTCAATGACATGATTACATCTATTCTCCATTGTGATAAACCGGTGATTTGCCGTGTAAATGGCATGCGAATTGCCGGTGGACAAGAAATTGGGATGGCATGTGATTTTACAATCTCCAGTGATTTGGCTGTCTTTGGACAAGCAGGACCAAAACACGGAAGTGCACCCGATGGTGGAAGTACGGATTTTCTGCATCTATATGTAGGAATCGAGCGCGCCATGCAAAGTGGAATTCTATGTGAAATGTGGACTGCCTACGAAGCGAAGAATTTTGGGTTGATCACGGATGTGGTACCAGTTCTTCAAGTGAATGGCGAATTTATACGAAATCCCCTTTTGATTACCGATCAATGGATCAATGAATCCGGGGATGTCGTTTATGGGCAAAAGAAATCCGGGGATGAATACAAAGTGGGTAAGGAGTTATTAATGAGTGGAGAAGTGGATCTGTCACCGCTGGATGATGCTGTGAATGAAATGGCCACAAAAATGATGTACCTCATGCCGGAATGCACCAGCAAAACCTTGAACAGTCTTCGTAAAAAGAAACTGGAACATTGGAATCAAAACAGTCAAACCAATCGAGACTGGTTAGCACAAAATATGGTTACAGAAGCTCGGGCTGGATTCAGAGCGTTTAACGAAGGACCAAAAGGAAACCGTGAAGTGGACTTTATCAAACTTCGTCAAATGCTGGCTGAAGGACATCCTTGGGATGATGAATTAGTAGAAGCTATTTTGCCAAAGTAAAAACTGGATTAATGGAATAATGGATTATTGGATGAATGGGGAAAAACAAAACTTTGAAAAAGTTCCAGCCGGTTGGCGGACAAGTTCCACTTCCGCAAAGATGAAAAGCAAATGAGTAAAATAATCAAAGAAGAGCTATTTGACGGACAGATAGTCCGTTTCACGTTCAATGCACCCAAAGCAAATGTTCTGGATGCAGAAATGATGGCAGAACTACAATCTGGACTTGGAGAAATTAACAGGGACGTGAAACTAATTCAATTTATCGGCGCTGGTGATCATTTCAGTTTTGGAGCATCAGTTCCTGAACACACCAAAGAAAATGTTCTGGAAATGCTGCGTCAGTTTCATGGACTTTTCAAAACAATGATAAATTTATCTGTTCCTACGATGGCAATGGTATCCGGCCAATGTTTGGGCGGTGGAATGGAATTGACGATTTTCTGCAATTTCCTCTTCTTGGATGAAACGGCACGCATGGGACAACCTGAGATCAATCTTGGTGTCTTCGCACCGCCGGCATCGTTGATTCTCCCTTTAAAAGTAGGACAGACAAAAGCAGATGAATTGCTTCTCACCGGCAGAAGTATGAAATCCAAAGAAGTGATGTCATCTGGCTTGGGAACACAATTGTTTGAAGACCATCAGTCTATGATTGAAGGTACTGATACGTGGGTAGAAAAGTATATCCTGCCCAAAAGTGCATCATCATTACGATTTGCCAATCGTGCAGCGCGGACTGTTTTTAACGAAACTCTAACAAAAAATTTGGACAAACTTGCAGAATTTTATACAAACGAATTGATGGAAACACAAGACGCCAACGAAGGTATCGGCTCATTTTTAGAAAAACGAAAACCCCAATGGAAAAACAACTAATTAATACACCTCAAAAACAGCTAATTAAGCAAATATTCGCTAATGGTAAGAGGTCGTTTTCTATAATAAATGGGATTAGTATTTTCAAATAGTCAAAGGATTACCTTTTCGGAAGAAAAACAACAAATAATAACAGGATAATTATATGAGTAAACGACTCGAAGGAAAAATCGCCTTGGTAACGGGTGGAAGTTCTGGTATTGGAACAGCCATCGTTAAGAATCTGGCAAGAGAAGGAGCGGATGTAGCTTTCACCTACCACAGTAATAAGACCGGAGCAGAAACAGTCCTTTCTGAAATAGAATCTTTGGGAGTTAAGGGAGCATATTTTCAGGCAGATATGGCCAATTTTAAAAAAGCCCAGGAAATTGTGGATCAAGTCATTGATAGGTTTAGAACTCTGGATATTTTGGTGAATAACGCCGGCGCCAATCAAGACAAAGTTATTTGGAAAATGACCGAAACAATGTGGGACGAAGTGATTGATACAGACTTAAAAGGCGTCTTTAATTATGTCCGTGCTGCTTCGCCTAATTTCAGAGAACAGAAATCAGGGCGAATCATTACCATTTCATCTATTAATGCTCTGCGGGGAAAATTTGGCCAGTCAAATTATGCGGCTGCCAAAGCTGGTGTGATTGGGTTATCGAAAAGTGTGGCCAGAGAATTAGGTCGGTCGAATGTTACCGTAAATGTTGTATGCCCCGGACTCATTGCCACCAAAATGATCCAGAGTATGCCCGATGATTTCAAAGAAAAAGCTTTGGAAGAAATAATATTGGGACGCATTGGTACACCTGAAGATATTGCTGAAGTTGTTGCTTTTTTAGCCGGCGATGGAGCCAAGCATATCACAGGTGAAGTGATTAAGGTAGATGGAGGACAGTACATATAATGAAACAGGTTTTTCTCATAGATGGCTGCCGTTCACCCATTGGCCGGGGACATCCTGAAAAAGGAATATTTTCCAATATCCGGGCAGACGAATTATCTGTCCAGGTTCTACAGTCGTTAATCGAGCGTACTAAACTCAACTCTGAACTGATCGATGATTTCTATCTGGGTTGTGTAGGACAGCATTTAGAACAGGGGAAAAATCTGGCGCGTTTGATCCTCCTTTTGGGAGGTTTCCCTGATACAATTCCCGGTGTAACAATCAATCGCCTGTGTGCGTCGAGCCTCACCGCATTACAAATGGCCACGGACAGCATCAAAACCGGGATCAATAATCAAATGCTCGTTGGCGGTGTAGAACATCTTGGCCATGTTCCCATGACGGCAGCACTAGGATATCATCCCGAGTTATTCAACGGATATGATATCCAATGGACTAATATGGGTCTTACAGCAGAAAAACTGTCTGAAGATTATATTATCAGTAAAGAAAAACAAGATTTATTTACTATCGAATCCAACCGACGGTATTTTGCCGCAAAGGAAGCGGGCTTTTTTGATAAGGAGATTATAGCGGTTTCTTTACCGGGTGGACAGAGAATTACCGATGACCAGGAACCTCGATTATCTACATTAGAATCATTGGCCGGTTTACGCACAGTTTTTAAAGAGAACGGTACTATCACAGCCGCAAACAGTTCAGGAATTTCAGATGGCGCTTGTATGGCTTGGATAGGTGATCAAACTATCGTTGATCGATATGGCGGAAAACCATTAGTAGAAATTGGCCAGACTGTAAATGTTGGACTGAATCCTGAAACCATGGGATTAGGGCCTGTTTTTGCTATCCGCAAATTATTGGATAAGACCGGTTTATCTTTGGGCGACATTGATCTATTTGAAATCAACGAAGCATTTGCCGTTCAAGTGTTGGCATGTCAGCAGGAGTTACAAATTCCGGACGATAAGCTAAATATCCACGGTGGCGCTGTGGCATTAGGACATCCGTTAGGTATGTCAGGATTGAGAATTGCTGTCACGTTAGCTCACAGTATGAAAAAGAATCATTCGCAATATGGGATTGCATCACTCTGCGTTGGGCATGGTCAAGGTGTCGCAATGTTATTGAAAGGTGTGAATTAACCTTATTGCAATTTCACACAGAACATATTAATTAGCTGTTCGTAAAAAAAATAAGATATGGGATTAAAACAAATCAAATTGTCTGTGAATGGTTTTTCCCATCCTTTACTAGTACAATCTGATGAGACGCTCTTATTTACGTTAAGAGAACGACTATATTTAATCGGAACCAAAGAAGGATGTAATCAGGGTACCTGCGGCAGCTGTACCGTGCTTCTGGATGGTAAACCGGTTTTATCCTGTATGACTCCAACCCTTAGATGTGTAGAGAAAAATGTCACCACCATTGAAAATATCGGTTCCGGTGATAAGCTCCACGCGGTTCAAAAACATTTGGTGGAAAAAGGAGGGCTTCAATGCGGGTTCTGTACACCGGGTGTTGTGATGACAGCGGTATCATTTCTTGAAGAAAATCCCAATGCGTCTCGTCAAGAAATTAAAGAAAGCCTTTCCGGTAATCTTTGCAGATGTACAGGATATAAAAAAATTATTGATGCAGTAGAAAACGCTGCCGAGGAAATGCGGTCATGAATGGACCCATAGGAAAACCGACTCCATATATCGATGCTGTCCAGAAAGTCACTGGTCAGGCAATGTACGCTGATGATTATCGTATGCCAAATATGTTATATGTCAGTTTCCTAAGAAGTACGGAATCGCATGCAAAAATTTCTAAACTTGATATTTCTGAAGCAGAATCATATCCCGGTGTATGTTCTGTTGTAATCGGAAAAGATATTCCAATTTCATTTGGTGTATTACCAATGAGCCCTGATGAAAATGCAATTGCTGTCGAAAAAGTTCGGTATAAAGGTGAAATCGTGGCAGCCGTCGCAGCGGAAACCATCAAAGCAGCCCAGGAAGCTGTGAAGAAAATCAAAGTTGAATATGAACCAATAAAAGCATTTATCGATCCAAAGGATTCACTGGAAGTGTGTGCGCCGGAAGAACAGATACACTCTCATACAAAAAATGGAACAAATATTCACAAGACGTCTGAGCTTCGGTTCAATGAACCGGAAAAAGAATTATTAGTTGCTAAACACAAGCAAACGGGGTCCTTCAAATTTGCAGGTGCAAACCATGCGTTTACTGAGCCACATTCTACTCTAGCTATTTGGAACAGGGATGATACACTTACGGTGATTAGCGCCACTCAGGTTCCTTTTTATTTACATAAAAATTTATCAAAGGTCCTCGGTATACCTTTGCACAAAATTCAGGTAAAAAAGCCTACATTAGGAGGTGGGTTCGGCGGAAAAAGTGACCCATTCCCTCACGAAATAATCACGGCCTATATAGCAACGAAAACTAAACGACCGGTAAAATGCACCTTATCCCGCGAGGAAGTATTCATCACCCATCATGGACGGCACCCCACCGAAATTTCTATGTCGGTATCGTGCAATGATGATGGTATAATTACAGCATTGGATACGGATATCATAATTGATGGTGGTGCTTATGGAAGTTTCGGTGTGGTAACAGCTTATTATAATGGAGTTCTATTACAAGGCCCTTATAAGATTGATAAAATTGGGTTCAGAACTCGAAGAACATACACAAATAAACATCAATGCGGCGCAATGCGTGGGCACGGAGCCGTAAATCCACGCTATGCAGTTGAGGTCATCTTGGATATGCTGGCCAAAGATTTAAATATGGATCCCTGTGTTCTGCGGAATAAGAATTTTCTAAAAGAGAATACGTTAACTGTAGGTGAATTTAGAATTACTAGTAATGGGGTTCGTGAATGTCTTGATACTGTCCGGGAGAAATGCGATTGGGATAACCGATACGGTAAACTCCCCTTTGGACATGGACTGGGAGTTGCCTGTGGATTTTTTATCAGTGGAAGTGCTTTGCCAATCTTATGGAACCGTTATCCACAAACTGTGGTTCACGCCAAGCTGGATTTTGACGGGAGAATTGTCATGTTTAGCGGTGCCAGTGATATTGGTCAGGGAAGTGATACAATGCTGGTTCAAATCGCGGCAGAAGAATTGGGCATCTCTATGGAGTATGTTCAGGTTGAAGCGGCAGACACAAAGATAACACCCGTAGATCTGGGAAGCTATTCCAGTCGCGTAACATTTATGGTCGGGAATGCCGCAAAAACAGCAGCAGAAAAAGTCAGAGACGAAATTGCAAAAGCCATCACTAAAGAAAAAAAAGGTATTACGGAAGATCTGATTTTTAAAAATTGCCGTATTTATAATAAAGACAAATCCATTGATTTAAGTTGGGAAGAAGGCGTGGAAATCGCCATGGCAGGTAGAGGCGCTTTCGTGGAAAGTGGATATTACATTTCCCCGAAACTTGGTGGAACTTTCAAAGGAGCCGGCGCTGGATTGAGTCCTGCGTACAGTTTCGGTGCTTTCATTTCTGAAGTGAAGGTGAACCCCAATACAGGCGAAGTAAATGTGATCAAAATTTGGGGAGCACACGATTGTGGAAAAGCGCTAAATCCACTCTCTGTTGAAGGACAGATTGAAGGCAGTATTCACATGGGGCTCGGGCAGGCCATATCTGAAGAAATGCGGTACGCTAAAGGTCAGCAGATAAATGCCAATTTCTTTGATTATCGTATTCCGTCAAGCCTGGATACTCCCGATATGGATATTACCATTATTGAATCGAACGATGCTGAAGGTCCGTATGGAGCAAAAGAAGCCGGTGAAGGTCCTATTCATCCAGTATTACCGTCCATCGGAAATGCCGTATATGATGCAGTGGGAATCCGTATGATGGAACTTCCCATCACCCCAGACAAGGTCTTGTCAAAATTGAAGGAGAATGAATAATGGATTATTATCATACTCCTTCATCCACGCAAGAAGCGTTATCAATTGCCGGAAATATATCCGACAATTACACTTTTTTTGCCGGGGGAACCGATATTCAAATTTATCGTAAACAGCAACTTGATACGAATGAACATATTATCGATTTGAGCGGCATTGATGAATTAAACTCCATTACTACCAAAGAAGGAATCCTTCATCTGGGTGCCATGACAACCCTGGACGAAATCATTTCGTCTGACGAGATTCAAACCCATTATCCACTCATCGCTGAAGCAGCAAAATCTGTAGCAACTCCCGTATTGCGTAAGACGGCAACCATCGGTGGGAATCTCCTAGTAAAAAACCGATGTTCTTTCTATAATCAATCTCAAGAATGGCGAAACGGTGTGGGTTCATGCCTGCGGGATGTGGGAAATATTTGTCAGGTTACTGGCGGTAAGAATGATTGCTATTCACGGAATGTATCCGATACTGCGACAGCACTGATCGCACTTGGTGCTGAAATAACCTTGATGACCCCTGATGGAATAACACAAAAACCACTCAAAGATATATATCTGCCATGTGGTATCAAATTCCACAATTTGGAAGAACATAGTATTCTGACCCAAATATCTGTGTCTATAGAACCGAAAAAATGGTGGTATAAAAAATTACGACTACGGAAGACACTGGATTTTACATCATTGACAGTTGCAGCAACAGTAGATATAAACAACATAGCTCGTGTTTGTTTGAATGGCGTCTCTATGTCGCCTACACTTGTTGAACAAACTATGGATACACTTACACAAGAAAACCTGACTAGACAAGCTCGGAAGAATTGTAAAACCGTTGATAATGACTTGATGCCATTGAAATACCGACGGGAAATGATCAATGTGTTTTTAGAAGAATGTTGGAATTCTGTTCTAATAGTGTAATTATATAATTCTCTTATCTGGAGGAATGCTCCAGATGAACTACTATATAACCCTATTTTCACCATATTGAAAATTCATATAGGCCTCGTTTCATAATCCTTTCCGCAAATTCGGAAACAGATACATTTACAATGCAAGTCTGTTTTTCTATGAGTAATTTTTCGAGAGGTTTCATGTTGCTAATTGATTAAAGAAACGTAAATTGACCGGGTGGTCAAATTAGGATACCTTTGGTTTGTTTGTAACGAATTATTTACTAATGTACAGTATATTTAAATTGAAAAATGATTGTATAATTAATTAATATAGTATATACTATGGGTATATACTTAAGGTAATTCCATGTCAAAAGCCATATCTGTAAAAATTAAAGATGATATTTTTACCGAAATTGAAGAAATTGTTTCAAAATTAAATACACCACGCAATTCTTACATAAACCGTGCATTGAAATACTATAATCAGTTAAATCGACGAAAACTTCTAAAAGAGACATTTGCTGAAGAATCGATGCTGGTTCGGGAACACTCGCTTCATATTTTGGAAGAATTTGAACAGTTTGAAGAATCTATTAGAGAATGAACATTCGAAAGTTTAATGTGTATACTGCTGATCTAAATCCACAATTGGGAACAGAGCCTGGAAAATTACGACCAGTGGTAGTGATACAGACAAATCTCTTAAATGATATACATCCTAGTACGGTCATATGCCCAATAACGACAAATGTTATTCAAAAAACAAAATTATTACGAGTTCATTTGAAAAAAGGTGAAGGGGGATTAAAAAAGAATTCCGATATTTTAATCGATCAGGTACGGGCGATTGATAATCGACGATTCGTTAAGCATTTAGGTGAAATAAACACTGTTCATAAACAACAAATTTTAACCAATATTGGTCTTCTAATTTTAGAGTAAAAGAAATAATTCATGATGCATAGACTTACATTTCTTACAGCCGGTGAATCTCATGGGCGTGGTCTTTTGGGAATCATTGAAGGTTTACCCGCCGGATTGGAGATTACCGAAAATTATATTGGCCATCAGCTTGCCCGTCGTCAAATAGGTCATGGCCGCGGCAAACGGATGAAAATCGAAACCGACCACGCTGAAATCTGGTGCGGTATTCGTCATGGGAAAACACTTGGTTCGCCTGTTGGTCTTCTCATTCATAATAAAGACTGGGAAAACTGGACCAAGATAATGTCCGTTGAACCTGTAGATGATGATATTAAAAAAGTGACACTCCCCCGCCCAGGTCACGCCGATTTAGCTGGTGTTCAAAAATATGGCTTTGATGATATCCGCAATGTTTTGGAACGATCTTCAGCCCGGGAAACCACCATGCGTGTCGCGCTCGGCTCTGTATGTAGAAAATTACTGGCGGAAGTCGGAATAGAAGTCGGAAGTCGTGTTATCCAAATCCACGATGTAAAAGATGAATCACCCGTGTCCGCTGATTTATTTCCAGATCAATTAAGCGCCACAGCGGATGCTTCACCAGTCCGGTGTTTAAATAAAGACGCTGAAGCCGCCATGATGAAGACCATTGACGAAGCCAAGGCTAATGGTGACTCTGTTGGCGGTATTTTCGAAGTGGTTGCCACAGGGCTTCCTTATGGACTCGGTTCCCCTTCCCACTGGGATCAAAAACTCCAGGCCCGTATTTCCGGTTTAATGATGAGCGTCAATGCCTTCAAGGGGATTGAAATTGGTAGCGGTTTTACCGGCGGTACAAAATTCGGTAGTGAAGTCCATGATGAAATTGGCTGGGACGGTGAAAAATTTACCCGATATTCCAACAATGCCGGTGGCATCGAAGGCGGCATGAGCAATGCCCAACCAATCGTTTTGAGGATGGCTATGAAACCGATCCCAACGCTAATCAAACCTTTGCGATCCGTGGATATTCATACCAAGGAAGAAAAGGACGCTCATAAAGAACGCACCGATGCTTGCGCAGTTCCTGCTGCGTCCATTATCGCTGAAAGTATGCTTTGCTTTGTGTTGGCGGATGCATTGCTGGAAAAATTCGGCGGTGATTCCATGGATCAGCTCAAAGCACATATGAATGCCACAGCAAAATATTAGAACGTTATAAAGTGTTCAAGTTTTCAGGTATTCAAGCTTTTAGAACTGAAGAATAGTACAAAGCAAATACACTTAAACACATTTTTACATGAACACTGGAAATATTTATTTAATTGGCATGATGGGATCGGGGAAGTCCACCGTTGGTAAACTGTTGGCTGAAAAAATGCAATTGACTTTTATTGATTTAGATGAAATTATAGAAACAAATACCCAAAAAACTGTGCGTGATATATTTGAACAAGATGGTGAATTACATTTTCGGAAGTTGGAATCGGAAGCACTGGTAAATATAAAACAGGAGAATTCCGTCATTTCTTGCGGCGGTGGAATTATTTTAGATGAATCAAACAGAATTCAGCTTCAATCATCTGGAAAAGTTGTTTTTCTTAAGGCATCCGTTTCAGAATTAACACACCGTTTGCAATCTGTGGTAGATCGCCCATTATTGTATGGAAAACATAACGATGAAGAATTAAACTGTCTTTGGTCTGAACGAAAAGAATTTTATGAAGAGACAGCTCACATTACCATAAATGTAGATGGTCAAACTCCCAAACAAATCACTGAATTAATTATCAACGGTCTGAACTGATGAAAACAATCCAAGTAAATCTTGACAAGCGCTCCTACCCTATCCATATAGAATCTGGACTAATAAAACAGATTCCAACTATTTTGAGAGAGAGAAACCATGGACAAAAATGGGTTATTATCGCTCAACAAGGTATTATTGATCGATACGGAAAAGCCCTGAGCGAGCAATTATCTGAAGCAGGATTTTACTCTTTAACAATAGATGTCCCTACCGGCGAAAAGGCAAAGAGTTTTGAGGAATACCAGATTGTATTGTCCCGCATGGTGGAAGCAGGTTGCGATCGATCATCTATGATCCTTGCTTTGGGTGGAGGAGTTACCGGTGATTTAGCTGGGTTTGCCGCTGCAACTTTCATGCGCGGAATTGATTATTTTCAGATTCCTACAACACTGTTAGCAATGGTGGATTCTGCTATTGGAGGAAAAACGGGAATTAACATCGCAGAAGGAAAAAATTTAGTCGGTTCCATTTATCAACCGAAAGGTGTCTTGATTGATCCCGATATGTTGAACTCCCTACCCCGGCAAGAAGTTGTTTCAGGATTGGGGGAGATCATTAAATATGGTGCTATTCGGGATAAGGCTTTTTTAACTAGTATTTCTTTATGGTTAGATGATATTGATACTTTCCCATTTGAAAAAGCCATTACCCGCTCATGTGAAATTAAGGCCGCTATTGTAGCCGCGGATGAACGGGAAGGAAATCTACGACGGATACTAAACTTTGGTCATACAATCGGGCATGCTTTGGAGGCTTATCTTGGATATGGAAAAATCCGACATGGTGATGCGGTTTCATATGGAATGATCTGTGCCGGCTGGATTTCCAATCAACTTGGTCATTTATCAAATGGTGAATACACTATTTTAAAAGATGCCATACAAAAGCTGCCTTTACCATCACTCCCAAAACTTGATCATGATAAAATGCTCTCTTTTGTAAAAAAGGATAAAAAAACAGTTTCGGGGAAATTGCATTTTGTCGTTTTAAATGAATTAGGATCGGCTGCAACAACAAATAAGGTTATTGAAGATCTCATGCTTAAATCTCTGAAAGAAATCCAATGAAAATATTAATTATCAATGGACCAAACCTAAACCTGCTTGGAAAGCGTGAACCGGAAATTTACGGTCATGAAACGTTAACAGATCTCGAATCATGGCTGGCTGCTACACCGGAAGCAAGTTCGCATGACATTGAATGGTTTCAGTCCAATCATGAAGGTAGAATCATTGATCGAATTCACGAAGCCATGGAAAATGTTGAAGGAATTATAATAAACCCTGGTGCTTTTACCCACTATTCATATGCCATTCGAGATGCAATTGCTTCCGTGAATATCCCAACAGTGGAAGTTCATTTAAGCGATATAGAAAACAGAGAAGCGTTCAGAAAAGTTTCCGTTATAAAAGATGTGTGTATTGATCAGATTAAAGGATTGGGGAAAATAGGTTATCTAAAAGGATTAAAAACGTTGATAATTCAGGGGTAAGTCACCTGCGCCGAAACCTTGTCACCTGAATGTCTACAATGCTTATTAACTATTATTTAGCACCAAACTTTTTAAAATCACGCTGCAAACTTTTGTCGTCTGGTGGGCGTGTTAGATGCACCATAAATTATTTTATTTATCAATTTCTATTTAAATATCTGTTTGCTATTTGTGGGTTGAATCCTGCTGGCAGGTCAGGGAATCTATGGTCAGGCCCCCTAAATATGTTCCATATCATCATTCTTTGGTCATGAGAATTAGGGTCACCAACACCTCCTTGTGTGTCAATAATGCTAGGATAACCAATATCACTTTCCACTTCTCCTATTATTGAAGGATAAAACTCACTACTCATTATACTACTTATCGCTCCAAGAGTTAAGAGTATTTGTAATTTTATTTGATTCCCAATTACAAGTGTTGGCCTATTAGGGTGGTCATAAAAAGTTCCATTGTACCCGGTACCACTTGTTGTTGATCTTATTGTTGTTTTTCTTTTAAATCCTTCATAAGTGAACGGAGGAAATAAATCTTGCGACACAACAACCATGTTCGGATAAGCAAACTGGGCAATGCTGTCAGCATGGTTGAAATTTGAGTCTGCTATTGCTATGACTGTGTTGTTTACGCTGTACAGGGTGTATGTTGAGTCTGCCTCAGGAACCCGGACAGTTGTATACTGCTCGGCTTCCTCATTCAATACCTGGGCTATTGCATTTAATTGGGCAACACTGTTCCAGCCATAGCTTACGTGGAACCCATCACTTTGCCTTACAATATCTCCTCCAATGAATGCTGTGTCCGGCACTGATTCCTGTGTCATTGCTAGATAAATGCCGTCCATTGATGAATCAGCTTTTTTCAGAAAATATTCTCCGAAATACCATTCATCTATTCCCTGGTTTGCTGTGTCTTTGTTTGCAACATAATGTGTTAAAACTGTGTTAGATAGGCTTGCTGGAAGTATTACTCCACTTAGCATATGGTTAGGGCTTACAAGTGTTATGTCTTCTCTATCAGTGCTTGCCTGCAGACTTATATCTCCATTCTGGTTTGTATAGCCTGAGTCTTTGCTTGTCACTACAAACATGCTGTCAACAGATTGTCTTAGGAAATAATCTTGCACGTTGAGGTTTATTGTTCTTACTGGCACTGTCACAACAACATAACCGCTTGTGTCTGGCTGGCCGTATTCCCTGCCGTCATTTGGAATAACAATGGCCCTTACTGAATCGGCACCTATTGTCTGGCCTGGAAGCAGGAGTTTGCTGAGTCCCTGCTGTGCCAACTGGCTGTTTATGTAGATTGCTATCAGTGACGAATCTGGGTCTCCGTCTGCGTCAGAATAATCATATAGCACTTTTATTGTGTCACCTGGTATAGGATTCATTGGCGACAAGGACAGGTTGCTTATTGAGGGAATGCTGTTTCTGACTAACATAATATTATATGTTGTTGTATCCCCTTCCACATTTACATTAAATATTGCTGGGATTATCTTTGGCTGAGTTGCTTCTATGTTTCTTGCTTCAAGCGTATATGCTTCAACAAGTGTCTTACGTGCTGTATTCTGGTTTGCAGATTGGATTGGTCTTCCGTTATGTTCGTGTATAACAGGATTGTTACCTGTTGTTTTTGGACGATAAGTTGATCCACTTGCTGAATGTATTCGGACAGGTCCTGTGCTCAACTTTATAGCTTTTCCTGTGAGAACATTGTAAGGAGTTTCCAGAGTGTATAAGTAAAATCCATCTGATGTTTTTTCGCCAAATCTATCTTTTCCGTCCCAGACCGCTCTGTATCTTCCCGGTTGTAGCTGTCCGGATGACAGTTCTCTTACAAACCGTCCTTTCAAATCGTATATTTTCAGTGAATATTGAGTTGCTAAAGGCACCTGGTATTCTATTGTTGCCCTGTCACTAAATGAATTTGGATAGCTCTGCCAGAGCTCAAAGCCTCCAGGTATTGGAGGTTTTTCATCGCCCATAATTTTCAAAGAAACATCATCAAACAAGAAACCTCCTGTGCTGTCTGAATAAAGAGTGTCTGCTATTGAAGGATTATTCACATTTGTCAATATCAGTTCCAGATTTGTAACAGGCGCAACACCATTCTGCAGTGTTGCATTTCCTCTCAAAACACCATAACTCTGCGCACTAATCTGAGAAAATGTAAGAATGCTCCCAGCAGCTATAATTCCAACTGGTTTAAAAACTGCTGAGAGAATTCTATCTAGACTTTTTACTTTAGACTGCAACATCATAACATATACAATATTCAATTTCCCTATTCACAAGATCGCTAATGGCGAATCTAAGAAAACTTATTTGCCTTTTCGATCTTTATAGATCATTTTTGCTGTATCCCACATTTGAATTTTTTCACCACTAGCAGATTTTATTTTATACTGCTTATATACTTTCTGTGCCTGTTCCTTTTCACCCAATTCGAGAAGGTCAATAATTAGCGCCCCGTCAAGTGGTTCAAGCCACATCGCTTTTTGAACAAATTCCCCAAGCATCTCAACGTTTTTTGCTCGGCTTATTGCTGATATATAAAATCCATCAGAAGTAACATTAGAGTACAAGTGACGGTTGATTTCCGTTTTTAAAATAAGAATATCTATTAATTTCTCTATACTATTTGATTTCTCGTAATCATTAGCTGCAAATCCAGACCATTTCTCAGCTTTTTTTATGTCATCTTGGTTAAACCAAAACCTAGCAATTTCTAATGCTAAATCGCCATAAACTTCATAATCTTCGACAAGATATAATTCATGTCGAAGGTTATCGTATACATCAAGGTTTTCAAATTGAATCGGAAAAGACACCATAAATCTTTTCAATAATTGTTTAGTTTTGTCTGCCCTATGAATAGTTTTTATTAGATCACCAAAATGCATATTCATATTATTATCCTTAAGACACGATAATACGATATCTATCATCCGGTCGTAGTTATTTGCTTTGTCCAAACACCTTGCAATGTTTTTATCTCTATAAAAGGCACCTATTCTAAGGAAATGAGCTTCTGCAGCTTTATTCCAGAATTTTATTTGATCAGAGATTTCAGCTGCTTTTTCATAATTATTTGCTGCATACTCGTAAAGATAAGACTGTGAGCTATTTGCCCATTTGAAATAACAATCCGCTTTTCTTTCGTAAAACCTTGTTTTTGATATTAGGTTCTTCTTAAGTAGAAAATTATTCCATTCATCTAGGATTAATTCTTTTATCGTACTCATATTTTTTACTATCCTTTTTTAAACTGAATTTGTTGCCAAGTATGTACCAACATCGGTTCCAGATTCGTGACAAACGTAACGCCATCTTGCCAGCGAGTAAAGTTGCCTGAAGGAACGAAGATAAGCTGGCTTTGCACAATTTGAATACACGATCATTCATTATCGGTATTGCCAATCTCGAATAAAAATTCAGGCGAAAAATCAGCATTATTTGGCCAGACTATTGTATCTATATCTGAATTGACACTGACGTTTTTAAAATATCCAACATCCTTTAAAGGCTTGAATATTTCACCTTCCAGATAAGGCTGTAAATCAACTAATTTTGAAATATTGTTCTCAAAAGTAATTTTCAATTTGTAATCACCCAAATAATTAACATCTTTTACAAAATGCATTTTTTCTCCTATACTAAAGGTTCTATCTTTTGAAGTGGTTTCTTTTGTGATGCTAACTCCCAATCTTTCAAAAGTTCTTCCCTATGTTCAAATGCCCATTCCAAAACCAATGATACAATCCGCTTTGGTAATTTCCGTGCTGTTAGGTACAGTGTTACATATCATCTTTCTTTAATATATCGATAACTGACGTAATAATAGAGTTAAGTACATTACCTTTCAATTTACCTGCTTCTGAAACTATTAAGCTGTCGTTTGCGGTAAAAAGTTTTCCAGGGCGTGCAAAACTGGTAACTCGTAAAGAGCCTGTTTGGAAATCTTGATTTGATAATTCAACAGCTTTTTTGTCAATATATCGTTTACTGGTAACTTGGCATAGAATCCAATCTCTTTTCCCGGACGGCGCTAAAACTACAGACGGACGCAACTTTGACTGTGATAAATCAGAAAATGGGAAAGGTATTAATACTACTGAACCTCTTGAAGGTGCTGCCATGCTTCATCCTCCTCCGGACGATTCCAATCTTCTGCAAGGGCTGCTTCACTTAACAGAGCTTCTTCATTCACATGGGGTAGTGTTTTTTCATCCAGTATTGTTACCAATACTCGGCAGGATGAAGATAATTTTACCGGTTTAGACAAATTAATGCGGCCTTTTTTATCAATTGTTGCTTCAATTGTACGAATCATGTCAATGTCTTCTTTAATTTAATTATAAATTTGATTTTATTTCTGCAACTAATGGAGCGGTGAATCAGGGATCGCGTTTCCATGTTGATACAATGGGAATTCAATAAAATATCCCTTAATTAACCCTTAATACATTTTTTTACACGGCATAAATATACGGTATGAAAAAATAATTCACAAATGGGGGCGGGAATTTTTAATAAAACCTTCGAGGTTCACGCAATAACGCTAAAATATGAATACGACTCAATTGGCTTCATTAAGGTAACCTCGAAGGTTTACATGGTTTAATACAAAAATTGGTGCTTTAGCCCAACAATAACGGTCGGCTTTTCTTGGGATATCTGCCCTTACAATAATAATATTTTTCAAATGTGGCCATGCCTACGTTTCACCTCCGGCAGACAATCGTTGCACTTCAGTGGGCAATCTCTTTGTCGAAAATAATGCAAAGACATCAATAATCTCCGGATGTTAACAGAACCAACCTGCCCGAATGACATGGTCAGGCGGGGGAGATCACCCTCCTGCGCCAAGGCTCCGGCGGACAAGCTTCGTCACTTCGTTTTTTGTGATGACAATAGTGGTGTGGTTTTTAATAAAAACAAAAAATATTTGTTTGCTACCTAAACCAATTAATCTATACTTTCGCAGCCTCATTATGAACATGCGACGCCGACATAACCATTATCATCGTCCCTTTACTCAAAAAGGAAGGTCAGGCGGAACTTTATAGTTTTTTAATAAAAAAATAATTAAACAATAAAAGCCCCCCGGCCTCCGGGGGGCTTTTTTTTTGAACCCATTGATAAACCTTATGTATGAAGAAAAAAGAGTTAAAATTTGCCTGATTAAGGCGGGAAATGTAGTTAATAGCGGCGCTATAAACAAATTTTCCAACGAAAAGCAGGGCAATTTTAAACTTTTTTATTTGCGCAAGAGGTTTTTCAAAGGGTTCTATAACAGAAAGGTCACAAATGGACAAACAATTAAAAATTGGTCTACCGAAAGGCAGCTTGCAGGAAACAACCCTGAAACTATTGAAAAAAGCGGGGTGGAATTTCACTTTATCAAGCAGGGCATATAAGCCCTACTGCGATGATCCAGATTTAGAAGCATGGCTTATCCGAGCACAGGAAATGTCGGTTTATGTTGAACAAGGCGTTTTTGATATGGGGATTACAGGCAAAGATTGGATTGAAGAAAATGAATCGGATGTCGTGGAAGTCTGTGAATTAATTTATGCAAAATCCTACATGCGTCCTGTTCGTTGGGTATTAGCCGTTCCGGAAAAAAGTTCGATTCAATCTGTGAAAGATCTGGAAGGAAAGCGAATCAGCACCGAAGTGGTCAATATTACCCAAAAGTATTTAAATAAAAATAACGTGAGTGCTCATGTGGAATTTTCCTGGGGAGCCACGGAAGTAAAACCAGGCATTTTGGTAGATGCCATTGTCGAAGTAACCGAAACAGGTTCATCCTTACGGGCAAATAATCTTCGCATTGTTGATACCATTATGGAATCCAGCACACGACTAATTGCAAATAAAGAATCTTACAAGAATCCCTGGAAAAAGAAAAAGATCGACAATATCGCTCGATTGCTGCAGAGTAGTATAATGGCCACTTCGAGAGTTGGACTGAAAATGAACGTCAGTAATGAAAAACTGGATTCACTATTGTCCGTACTACCTGCAATGAAAAAACCGACCATCAGTCAATTAACCAATGGTTCAGGGGTAGCTGTGGAAATAATCGTAGAAGAAAATATCGTTCGGGATTTTATACCACTCCTAATAGAAAATGGTGCAACAGATATAATTGAATACCCCTTGAATAAGGTGATTCCCTGATGATTCAATTACTAACAAAAAAATCACAATTATTTAACTGTGTGGAAAAACGTCGATCAGCATTTGCTTTGGATTCTCTTCTGGTACAAAAAATAATTTCAGTCATCAGCGATAAAGGTGATGAAGCGGTCAGGGAATTCACTAAAAAATTCGATGGAGTTGACGTTAGAGAGCTGCTCGTTTCAGACGAAATACTACTGCAATCCAAAGATAATTCTGATTCAAAATTGCGACTGGCGGTTCTGCAAGCGGCTGAAAACATTCGTTTGTTTCATGAAAAACAATTGCCAGAGGGGTTTGACCTTACACAAAGCGATAGTACAAAAGTGTCTTTCCACTGGCGGCCAATCGAACGTGTGGGTGTGTATATCCCAAGCGGGAATTTTCCATTATTATCTACAGTACTAATGAATGTTATCCCTGCCCAGGTGGCAGGAGTAAAAGAAATTATTGTTTGTACACCACCCGGAAAAAACGGCT